>NZ_CP096354.1:0-133325 GCF_033688125.1 Providencia sp. PROV073
ATAAAGTGTGAGTTTGATAAGGTCCGTATGTGTCTATGTGTTTAGACTCAAACACACATAAACACAAATACACATTGATTATTTTTAGGCTTACTTAGATAATGAACAAAACACAAACACACATATGAGGGTTTCCAGTGAAGGTTATTTCTTTTTTAAATCCGAAAGGCGGGTCTGGAAAAACAACCACCGTCATAAACGTTGCTACTGCTATGCAAAGAGCCGGTTATTCGTTAGCGGTTGTCGATACAGACCCTCAAATGAGCCTATCTAACTGGTCTAAAGAAGGGAACTGTGATTATGATGTTTTCACCGCAGCCAGTGAGAAAGACGTTTATAGCATCCGTAAGGATCTAAGTGATTATGATTTTGTCATTGTAGATGGTGCTGGTTCGCTTTCTGTAATTACTTCAGCAGCGGTTATGGTTAGTGACCTTGTTATAATTCCAGTCTCGCCAAGCCCTCTTGATTTTTCCGCAGCCGGTAGTGTTACATCAGTTCTTGAAGCTCAGGCATACAGCCGCAAAGTAGAAGCTAGGTTCCTGATCACTCGCAAAATTGACCAAACTACTATGTTGCAAGTATTAAAAGATAACCTCAAAGATACCGGCTTACCTTCTTTCAAAACAGCCATTTCTCAACGGCAGAGCTATATCAAATCTATTCTGGATGGTAAGAGTATTTTTGAAACTAATGATGGAAATGCAAAAGGCGAGATTGAAATACTAACCAAAGAAATTCTGACTATTTTTGAGTCATAATGCGCATTAACACATAAACACAAACGTGTATTTACACATAAGCGCTAAAACACAAAAGCGCATATGTGTTTAAATTAAAAGAGATACTTTATGGCACTAGAAAAAGTAAATGAATCATCAAATTCACAAAAGATGAAGTTCGGTGAAAACAGAGACTTAGATAAAATTCTTGAAAAAAGTACAAAAACAAAACGTATAAATGTAGATCTTGATGAAGATACTCAAATTCGATTCAAAGCTGCATGTGTCAAACGAAACACCACCATGAAAGATGTAATATCAGATTATGTTCATCAGTGGCTGAAGCAAAATGAATAGGTAGTGTTTTTCTAGGGATGATATATCATCCCTTTTTATTGCACTTTTATCTCAATTTCACTATGTAAAATTCAAAACAGAAGTGTCTCATGCTCGACTATTCGACCCAATCTGGTAGTTTTGGCAATGGTTGTTTTTTCCACGGCTCTTGCTCTCCAAGATCCCAAATTTCAGTGTTGTATGTTCCTGTTCCACCAAAATCAAGGCTTGGTCGTAACTGCGTTATGTAGCAGTACGCGAGAAAGCCATTCTCTCTCTTGCGTACCAATTCAGTCCAACCGACCGCATATATATCTTGTAGATATGCTTCCCAAGCAAACAGCACACCGGTATTGCTCCAATGCTCTAACTCAGGATAAAACCGTCTTATTTCCTTTATAAAATCAATCACGTCACTATTGAATTCATTATCTGGACATGGGTTGCTCGGGTTTCGTTGGAACGTTTCTTCATTAAAAACAAACATGCTCCGGTCCTCTACTTTAACTGGTAGTGTTTTTGCTTTTTATTATTGTACCTGTGATTTAATTCTTCACTTAGATTTTAGGTTGATTACCTATAAAGCCTAAAATATTTTTATATGTGTGTACACACATTAACACATATGTGTATATGTGACGAATCACACACAAATACACAAATACACATTAACACATATACACGTGAGTGTTTATGTGTATAATTAGTTTTGCCATACGTTATATGATTATAATAAGTACCAACACTAGGGTTATAACGCCACATTGTGGCGTTTTTTTTTGGCTGTCATTTTGGCAGGGCAGAAAAAATAGAGGTACAAAGCGCAGCACATAGCCGTCAATATGTCTTGTTTAGCTGTGGCTCGATCTTTGAATTAGCCTTTTCTAGCCAATTCATACTATTAGAACAATCCTTCTCATGACCAATGATTGTCAATACCTGTTTATAAGCATCATCATTCAACATGAATTTCAAACTATTCAGATAGCCATATAAAGGGTCCCTAACTATCACATCATCTGCCGTGACTGACTGCGCACATACCTGATAGCGGATATCTTTAATGTTTTGTACAACACTCATACAAGCTGGACAGTTGGCTTTGTATTTCTCTAAATCAGAATATCGCTGTCCTTCAATCCCTTCCATTGCAGAATAACTATTACCCAACGCTGGCACTGAGATCAGCGTAGTTATCAGAATGAAAGGCAAGGATATTGTAAGTTTCATTTTGGATTCTTAGTTTAGGTTGTTCTGCTGTTCACATAGCAGTTGCAACTCAGTCCATACCTCATTTTCCGAGGCTTTTAAAACCTCATCCAACTGATCTGGTGTCGTTGCTTCTAATACGGCTTGTCTATTCTCACCACTTAACTTACCGGACATGATTTGTACACCAGACATGATCATAGAGTGATATAAGTTCTGACGTTCCTTTTCATCTGATGAAAATATGCTATCCAGCATCTCCAGAACCCCGTTATAGCGCATAATTTCACTTTCACTGCACTGTGACGTATTCATTAGGTGTTTGAGCTCGTATAGCTTCTCACGCGCTTTAAATAGGGCATAGTTTAGAACTGTTTGATCTCGTTTCATTTCTGCCATCACATAATTAGGATTTTGAACGTTACAATTTGAAATTTGGTCTGCCTTAGCCATTCTGCTCTCCTGCATTTGTATTTTTACTATTAGGTAATACTCTAAACACACCTGTCTGGTAATTCATTATTATAGAACAGGAGTTATTAGCCGGTTGTAGCCTTGCTTCGATGTAAACAAGTTGTCCTTTCTGACCAAAATTAGCTGCTATTTCTGCTATTTTTCCGTATGCACTAATGTTAAACCAATCTGTAATCGGGTTTCCTTTCGAGTCATGTCGATTAATTGCAACAGAGAAGTAGGTCATTGCCTCACCGTTACGTTCTGAATACTTCAGATTATCTTTCGGTGACGAACCTAATCTTGCGATCAGTTGGACTTTGTTAAGTAATTCCATAGTTAAGCCTGAATAGCTTCAGTGTTAGATTCGGTTTCATGCGGTTCGTTCTCATCATCATTAGATGCGGCTGATTCATCATCCGCAAACTTCTGAAGTACATCATTAAGCAGGGTCACAATTGTTACTGGCATTTCGACCGTTACTGTTTCATCATTTTCTTGAATATCAGCAACTTTTTCGTGAATAGTTGTGCGGATTTCACTTAATTGTGAAAACACAGAATGTATTTCTTTTTTTGAAAAAGGTACTTTCTTCGCCGAAGGTACAAATTTCCGTGTAACTTTATTTTTGCCGCTATCTGTTGCCTTTTGCAATCCGGCAATGATCACATCATATGCCTCTTGATTCGTTTCTTCACACTCAAGCAGTATTTCTATAGCTAAATCTGAAGTAATCAGGTTCTTCCTGACAAGATCAGTGATTCTGTAATCTGCTCGGAACAAGCGTAATAATCTGTTGATCGTAACAACACTTGTATTCGTATATCGTGCAATTTCCTTTTTTTCCCATCCCATACTAAGTAAACGATGGAAACCATCAGCTTTTTCTAACGGAGCTAAAGGTTTTCCTTCTGAAGATGTCAGCATATTGACGATTTCGAGTTGCTGACTGCCTGAGAACTCCGTGACGTATACGCCCTTAATCGTGCAGCCTTCTTCCATTGCCATGCGTAGAGCGCAATATCTGTGGTGTCCATCAATAATCTGTAAGCGTGGCAGATTATCAACCGTTATAACTTTCACAACGATAGGTGGAACATAAACACCTGATACATACGAATTCTTGATACGTCCAGCATGTTCAGTATCGATCTCCCGAAGATTGAAGCCTTCCTGTACATACAGTAACTCAACGTTAACGCGATAAATATCACCACGCGAACACACCTTTTCCTCAAAGGCATCAGACATTTTACGTAATGTTGAGATATTGTGCGCTTCAGTATTTTTCTTCAGCGTAGGGTAGGGTAGGTCATTGAGAAGTACCTTGCTCATATTCGAATTTTGTTGACTGCTATTCGTAGAAATTGCTGCGTTAGTATTCATAGTCCTCGCCTTGTCATTGTGTAACTAGGTATTATTTTTATTCGACGTAAGGCTATCACACAGGATTTTCTATTTTCCTTAGTTACATAGGGAAAACGGCATCATTTCGATTTATGTGCACTGTTATCAATCAGTTAAAGGAGAACAACTTCAGAGAGTAAAATGCTTAAAGGTAATTATATCAATGACGTATCGCGAAAATCTTAAATTGATAATGATTGTTTCATTATCTTAATAATATTCAGAAATATGAATATAATTCTAAACGAAAGATGTTCTCAACTTAGGTATCTTGGTTGAAGCAATTACAGGATTGCGGTGAATCCTGCTGAATACGCTGGTGGATTTCCTCTAAATCTTCACTACGGGAAGATCTGAAATTCTCGTAGTGTATGCCGGTGAAAGCATTTCTCGCTTCATGCGCCAGCTTGTGTCAATTCCCTTTCCAGCGAACCATATTTTGCTAACACCTCGATTATTTATCTGGTCCAAGGTTTTCATCAATTGTTCACTTCCTTTGAACGTGCAATAACACAACCATCGTTAGCTAATGCTTCTTAGCGCTTGACGAGCTTCTGGGTATCTCGATCATAGCGGTATAAATGTATTGTCAGGTCTTGTATAAGAGTGACTGCATCATCAATGGCTTGAATTGGCACATTAAACCACTCTTTAGGTTTGTATGTCTTACCATCATTCCCGATAACATCAATATCTAAACGGACTTGCCCAAATAGTGCGTGCAATGCACTTTCCACAGAGTTTAGGTTCAGGCCCTTCAGGGGAATAACTTTGACTTGCTCTGCGCTATACATCAAAAATGCAGGATCTTTGTCAGCTTCTTTAAATCGAGTACTAACATCACGTTTAGTTAAACCAATTTTATATAAGTGTTTAAATTTAGCCTTTAATTCTGGCTTATTAGTTCTTGCAATATATATGTAACCTGTGGATTTTGACTGAGAGTAAATTTGCATTCGAGGGTCTGACTCTTCCGCAGATTTCACACGTTTTGCATTAAACACCGAGCCGTCAGTATTTAAGATACGCTTAGCGCCTTCATCTTCTCGTATTCTTTTGGTTAACGATCTGAGAAGCATCGTAGATTGAGTACCATTTTCAAAAATAATAAGCAGCCGTCTATCGTCTCGATCTGTGCCACGAAATATTTCACTCATATAATCAATGAATAACAACATTCCTTTAAGCAGATAGAAATTGCCTTCTTGGAACTCAAATACGGACAATTCTGATTCTGCGATAGTTCCGAAGCCTTTCGTCTTATACGTCAACCCTTTATGAACATCCTTGAAAAGCGGATCGAAAACATCAAAGTTTGGACAAGGCATTGTTTGCCCAACCTGTTCAGCTTTTTTGCGTTCTCGAATACGTTCAGGATTAGTTACGTTTTTAATATCAAAAATGCTTGTTGAAATAGAACTAGATGGTGAAAGTTGTTCTAGTAGTTTTGAGTTCAATATATCTTCGAACGTATCAAATTCTTCTACTTCCTGAACTAACACCTCCTCAGAGCTACCACTTGCACCCAACAAGTTGAACTCAGGCACTGTTGCAAAGTTAGCGATGAGGCAGCCTTTTGTCTTATTCAAAGGCCTTACATTTCAAAAACTCTGCTTACCAGGCGCATTTCGCCCAGGGGATCACCATAATAAAATGCTGAGGCCTGGCCTTTGCGTAGTGCACGCATCACCTCAATACCTTTGATGGTGGCGTAAGCCGTCTTCATGGATTTAAATCCCAGCGTGGCGCCGATTATCCGTTTCAGTTTGCCATGATCGCATTCAATCACGTTGTTCCGGTACTTAATCTGTCGGTGTTCAACGTCAGACGGGCACCGGCCTTCGCGTTTGAGCAGAGCAAGCGCGCGACCATAGGCGGGCGCTTTATCCGTGTTGATGAATCGCGGGATCTGCCACTTCTTCACGTTGTTGAGGATTTTACCCAGAAACCGGTATGCAGCTTTGCTGTTACGACGGGAGGAGAGATAAAAATCGACAGTGCGGCCCCGGCTGTCGACGGCCCGGTACAGATACGCCCAGCGGCCATTGACCTTCACGTAGGTTTCATCCATGTGCCACGGGCAAAGATCGGAAGGGTTACGCCAGTACCAGCGCAGCCGTTTTTCCATTTCAGGCGCATAACGCTGAACCCAGCGGTAAATCGTGGAGTGATCGACATTCACTCCGCGTTCAGCCAGCATCTCCTGCAGCTCACGGTAACTGATGCCGTATTTGCAGTACCAGCGTACGGCCCACAGAATGATGTCACGCTGAAAATGCCGGCCTTTGAATGGGTTCATGTGCAGCTCCATCAGCAAAAGGGGATGATAAGTTTATCACCACCGACTATTTGCAACAGTGCCGTTCGATGTCCTTTTCTTCGACCATCCAGGCCAGCATCGGGGCGGTGCCATAAGCGGTATCGCCGATAAGGCGTTCCGGTGTGAGATCGAACTGCGCCTCGACACGCTCGACCATCGTCCTAGTCGAATCGACTTCGGCGGTACGGTGCGCCGGGGTAGCTTCCACGTCCATGATCACACCGTGCTCAGTGTCGATCAGGTAATTCGTGGAGTAGGCAAAAAAGGCCGGGCCACCTGGCGCTGCTGTCCAACGGGACTGAGGATCAGTGAGCGAAATTTTCTTGGGAAGAGCCTCAGCCAGCGCCTCTTCATCAAGGGCTTCGAGGTACTCGCGCACTGCGCGGCTGCTGAGCTTTGGATCGTTCCAATCGACCTCATCTCCCGCCACCCCACGTTGCCGGCTGGCATCCGCCTTAATGATGCTGGCGTCGACGGCGAAACCTTCACCCTTGACTAGGCCGGCTGCCATGCAGCGCCGCAGCACCTCATTGAATAACCAGCGGAATAGATCGCTGTCACGAAAACGCCCATGGCGATTCTTCGAGAAGGTCGAGTGATTGGGGACTTCGTCTTCCAGACCCAACCGGCAGAACCAGCGATAGGCCAGGTTCAGGTGCACCTCTTCGCACAATCGCCGCTCGGAACGAATGCCATAGCAGTAGCCGACGACCAGCATGCGCACCATCAACTCCGGGTCAATCGAGGGACGCCCGATGGGGCTATAGAAATCTGCCAGGTAGGCACGTAGATCACTGAGATCCAAGCACTGGTCGATGCTGCGCAGGAGATGTTGGGCCGGGACGTGATCTTCCAGATTGAACGAGTAGAACAGGCGCTGCTGTCCTCCCGGTAACTGTCCCATCATGCTGTTCGCCCCCACGCTCGCTGACAAAGCAATTTTGCCAACGGCATGGGGAGGCCGCTACTTTTTCAACAGAATCGGCCGCACACAGCCATTCGGCTCAACAGAACCCTGCCTTTACCCCACCAAACTCCGGAAACTCGCCCGGTAGTCCGTCGGCTTGAGATGCACATGTTGGCTGAGGTCGCCGGGTAGCGTGAACAGGCGCGGACCGTCCCGAAACTGGAACACGCGATACAGATGGAATTGATCGCCCGCCTCCTTGGAGAATTCGAGTTCGTTGTGGCTGACCAAGAAAGACGAGCCTACCCCGCCATTGGTGGTTTTCACCTCGATGAAGCGCTCATGGGCGTCCTCTTCGAACGACAGGATGTCGAACCCCGCACCGTCTCCCTGGGTGTCGGACACCCAATCCAGCCGCTGAAAAAGCTCTGGGTGGCCGAGCTCGGTCAGGCGTTGCTGTTCGTAGCCAATCACCCACTGCTCCCCTGCCCGGCCCAGCTTGCGGTTGGCTTCATCGCGAGCGGCATAATCGAACTTTCGCGGTAGGCGTTGCCGTAGAGATGCCGGGGTACGCACAAGCACTTCACGGGCGGGTGGTTCTACCAAAGCCGCTCGGTAGGTTTTGTCACCCGGAAGTTTTACCTCCTCCAGGGCATCGACAAGAGCGCCGACCGTCTGCTGATGTTCCAGAACGTAGGCGTGTACGGATTTACGCAGCAGCAGTTGGCTGTTGCCGCGTGGCTTGTAGCCGTTGATATAGGGCAGGCCCAGGGCATCGAGTACGGCGCTAATGTTCTGGTGCTTGAGCTCGACTGAAGACTTGCTGCGACCGTTCAGCAGTTGGCGCAGTGCCTGGTTGTGCTCGGACTTGTTGTACGGCTCCCCAGCCGCCTCGGCACGCAGCATGTCGAAATAGTCTTCGACCGTGGCCAGGACCTCTTCTTCGGACCAGTCTTCGCCGATGCGAATGATGCGAAACCCGAGCCGCGTCAGCGCCGGAACGACGGTCGCCTCGCCACCGGAGAAGCTGTCAGCAGTGAGCGGGCCCTGCTCGGGAAATTGCTTGCCGAAGGCCACACCGGCGATGGCCTTGGAATCGCAATCGGTGCCGGTCTTCGGATCACGTACCAGGAAGTCGCGGGACTTGCCGTAGCCGTGGCGCGCCAGGAATTTCGTGCGGCCCAGTTGCACGAACTCATCGATGGCAGCCTGCACGGCGGCGGGGCTTCGAAGCTGGGAGAGTTGAGACACAGGGTCCTTCCTTACTGTCATGGTGTGCCGGGAACCGCCGAGCCACGAGATTATGAGTAGCCCCTGAACAGAAACGTCACGATAAAAGCCGTGAACGCCACCAGGCCCATTAAATCCCTTGCGTATTTGCAGCCCGTGCTGTCCAAACCTGTACCAGGTCCGATCAACACGCTCCAACCATTGAGGTACGAAAACACCGCCTGACCGAACAAAAAATGCGTGATAGCCGCCGCAGCCATGACGCCGGAATCGTCAGACAGGCTGTAGCTGTTGACCATTGCCCTGTACGCCTGCATCTGAAATGGCTATTGCCCTGATGGGAGCCGGCTTTTCAGCCACCGACACCAGCGATGCCGTCAATATTCTTTACCCGATAACCATGACCGTACAAGCTAACAAGGCCTGGCAAGCCAGCGGACTTAAAAAGTCTTTTTTTCTACCATCCCACAAAAAAGTTCGTGGTGGAGAAAAGATAAGCTATGCAAGGCTTTAGGAGACGTGGTTTTTCAGGATGACGAAGAACGATTCGGCGCTAGGTGCAACATAGGTGCATCGCACGAGCGCTAGGAACGGCGAAAAAAGGCGGACGTGGCGAAATCGGTAGACGCAGCAGACTTTAAAATTGGAGTGCCCGCGGGGAAATCCGCGGAGTAGAACCGCTCAAAGTCGGGGAACGCTAACGGGCAATACCCTAAGCCAATCCCGAGCCAAGCCCCTTCGGGGGAAGGTGTAGAGACTGGACGGGCGGCGCCTAAAGCCTTCGGGCAATGGCGAAGGGACAGTCCAGACCACGAACGTCATCAGACGGCGGCGAAAGTCGAGGTGGTACGAAAATCTGCTTCTCTGTGAGAGTACGGGTTCGAGTCCCGTCGTCCGCACCACAAAGCCAAACATCCCTGCGATGATCGACCTCTGGGCGTTTGGTCGTGAGCCCGCCACCCTCGCGCTACGCTTTGCGCAGGCGTCGAAGGCGATCAGGTGCGCCCATCGATTCCGTCGAGCACCATCGCTGCGAGTTCATCGCTGGTGTGTGCACCACTATCGAGAACACGGGTTGTGCATGGAAGCCGTTCCCTTGCGGCCAAGCATCGGGCGACATTCGCTAATCGCCACTCTCGAATCTCCGCATTTCGATTCGGGTCAGGATGCATGGTCTGGTTCGCGATCCGGTGACGCAATAGGTCCTCGTTGAGCGTCAGAAAGATGTGCAGCAGCTGATCGTCGATCCGCCTTACCCCGTCGAGTATCTCAGTCAGATAGTCCGGGTGCACGAGCGTCATTGGGATGATGATGTCCTGCGAGTAATTCCTTCGAATCTCCCTGACCGCCGCGATCGTAAGTCCCCTCCACAAGGGGAGATCCTGATAGTCTCCGCTCGCTGGCATGGGGACCGTTTCTTTCACCACGAACCCGATTTCCTCGGGGTCAAAGATCAGCGATTTGGAACGCCGATCGCGCAGCCGCTTAGCGAGCGTCGTCTTTCCGGCGCCGAAAGGTCCGTTGATCCAGATTATCATTGTCGACGGCCTCTAACCTGAAGGCTCGCAAGAGCGCTCGACGGCCTCGTGCGGAGGCACGATCGGAGTGGTTCCGAAATGCTTCTCAAGATAGGTGACGCCGAACGTCACGATGTCCTGCGCGTCGAACAGGTAGCACTGAGCAAAGCCCACGACACCTTCTCGATGGCGACCGAGCTTCACGTAAGCATTTGCTATAGTTTCAACCGCATCCGGCTTTCCTTCGATAGCAAAGCAATCGAGAATGCCGTTTGAATCGTAATCCGATGCCGTTTTCCAGGCGACTTCACCGTCTCTTCCAAGCATCGGCATCTCATACGTCACCCACCGTTTGTTGGGGATATCGGCAACCGCCTCGGCGTAGTGCAATGCGGTAACGGAGTTTAGCGGCGCACCCAACAGCAGGGCCTTCCCGCCAAGGCGAACGAACCGCTCGACGGGCGATCCTTCCCCCAAGGCGTGACCGAGTTCGTGAGGCTCCGTCAGCGTTTCAGCCAGCGGACCAACCGCGACCATCGATGCATCGGGGTGCGCGCTGCGCCGCGCGCCGGGGGCTTGAACCAGAAATTGATTCAGCAGGCCGAACCCACGGTAAGTCCCGGCTGTTGCGGGATCGAACGGCAGCCAGGTACGGCGGGCTTCGTCATCCAGCCGAGCGCCATTCAGAGTCTCCTCGTAGGGTGATCGGTCCCACGACGCGTATCCCATCACAGTGCCAGTCGGCCCAACCGCGGAGCGTAACGCGGCAACGACCGTCTCCGCTCCTCCTTCGACCGGACCAATCGCTTTAAGTGAGGCATGCACCATCAAGAGGTCACCGGTTTGGACTCCGAGTTTTTGAAGCGCCTCCGTTATTGCCTTCCGCGTATGCATCGCGATATCTCCTCTAAACTGCAAAACACTATACCTAATGGGCGGCGGTCAGACGGCGCGCCGGTGGCACGGGATGGGCCAGCGTTCGGCCGACGATCACGCCGGCAGCGAAGGCTGCGGGCGGAAACCAGTATCCTCGATAGAAGCGGTAGCCAGGACGCGCGACGACAACACCGCGATATCCATTATAGTAGTTGTGGGAGGAAAATAAAGTGTCATCCTAACTACAGGACCCTGCAACGTAGCAATTCCTGCAAAAATCCATTTAAAACAATGACTTATTTCAATTCTGCCATCTGCAAGCGTTTTGTGGGGATGGAGGCCGGAATCATTAAAGTATCATCCTAATTTTCGCTCAACCTTGGAAAATGCTGAGAATCGTAAAAATAAAGTTTCATCCTTTCCGCTACTAGTTCAAGGCTTTCTTCCGGCCGCCGGCAACAACGCTGCTTGGCTGAGGCGATCCACTTGCGCTACCGCTCACTGATCAGATCGAACTTGAACTCGACGAGCAGCCAACCATCAGGCCGAGCGTGATCGCCAAAAAAAACGGATCATGCGAAATCCTTCGTTGAGTTTGGCGCGGGTTTTAGCAAATCAGCTGGCCCGCGATCCGGTTGAGAGTGATCCGAAGCGGTCCTTGACGACCGGCACAAATCGGCCGATTCTGTTGAAAAAGTAGCTTTAGCGGCAGCCTGCCGATCAGGTGTGCCTGCTGTCGAAGTGGCTGCAAGCCACTTCAAGTTGCCTTCCGGCGTTTCACTGAGCGTCCTTGCTCAGGTTTAAGGGTTAATTTGAGGGTTTCTGCTCGTAGCAGGCATACCTATCCCGTCAGCGGTGGCCCTTGAGGCAAAAGCTTGGCCATGCGGCGCAGGTTCTGCACCATCGCAGCCAAGGTGAATTCGTCAGTGGCACCCGTTAGGCCACGCAGTCGTAAACGGTCGAGTTTCATGATCCGTTTGAGGTGGGCGAAAAGCATCTCCACCTTCTTTCGTTCGCAGCGAGAGACGAGGTACTCCGGTGTCTTGGCGATGCGTCGAGCCACGTCGCGGGCAGCCTCATGGATGCTGCGGACGATCTTCCGATTCGGCGTGTTGGGGCAGCATTTCGCTTTCAACGGGCAGGTGGCGCAGTCGGTTTGGCTGGAGCGGTAAATGACGGTTTTGGCCTTAGTTACCCGCGACCTTTGCTGGGTGAAGGCGCGCCATTCACTGCGTAGCGGTTTGCCGGCTGGGCAGCGATATTCATTGGCGTCCTGACTCCAGTGAAAGTCGTTACTGGAGAGGCTGTCGTCCTTGCGCTCGGTCTTGTCCCACACCGGCACATGCGGTTCGATGGGCACTGTTGCAAAGTTAGCGATGAGGCAGCCTTTTGTCTTATTCAAAGGCCTTACATTTCAAAAACTCTGCTTACCAGGCGCATTTCGCCCAGGGGATCACCATAATAAAATGCTGAGGCCTGGCCTTTGCGTAGTGCACGCATCACCTCAATACCTTTGATGGTGGCGTAAGCCGTCTTCATGGATTTAAATCCCAGCGTGGCGCCGATTATCCGTTTCAGTTTGCCATGATCGCATTCAATCACGTTGTTCCGGTACTTAATCTGTCGGTGTTCAACGTCAGACGGGCACCGGCCTTCGCGTTTGAGCAGAGCAAGCGCGCGACCATAGGCGGGCGCTTTATCCGTGTTGATGAATCGCGGGATCTGCCACTTCTTCACGTTGTTGAGGATTTTACCCAGAAACCGGTATGCAGCTTTGCTGTTACGACGGGAGGAGAGATAAAAATCGACAGTGCGGCCCCGGCTGTCGACGGCCCGGTACAGATACGCCCAGCGGCCATTGACCTTCACGTAGGTTTCATCCATGTGCCACGGGCAAAGATCGGAAGGGTTACGCCAGTACCAGCGCAGCCGTTTTTCCATTTCAGGCGCATAACGCTGAACCCAGCGGTAAATCGTGGAGTGATCGACATTCACTCCGCGTTCAGCCAGCATCTCCTGCAGCTCACGGTAACTGATGCCGTATTTGCAGTACCAGCGTACGGCCCACAGAATGATGTCACGCTGAAAATGCCGGCCTTTGAATGGGTTCATGTGCAGCTCCATCAGCAAAAGGGGATGATAAGTTTATCACCACCGACTATTTGCAACAGTGCCGTACTAGCGGCCCCAGGCAGCAGGTCGATGCAAGAATGGCGGCCAGCCCGCCGGCGAAGAGCGCACCGCGCCCGTTTTGTGGTTCAGACATACGTTGGCCCTTTTGAATTTGGATTGGATAGCGTAACCTTACTTCCGTACTCATGTACGGAGTCAAGCGATATGGAAAATAATTTGGAAAACCTGACCATTGGCGTTTTTGCCAAGGCGGCCGGGGTCAACGTGGAGACAATCCGCTTCTATCAGCGCAAGGGCCTGTTGCGGGAACCGGACAAGCCTTACGGCAGCATCCGCCGCTATGGGGAGGCGGACGTGGTTCGGGTGAAATTCGTGAAATCGGCACAGCGGCTGGGGTTCAGTCTGGACGAGATTGCCGAGCTGTTGCGGCTCGACGATGGCACCCACTGCGAGGAGGCCAGCAGCCTGGCCGAACACAAGCTCAAGGACGTGCGCGAGAAGATGGCCGACTTGGCGCGCATGGAAACCGTGCTGTCTGAACTCGTGTGCGCCTGCCATGCACGAAAGGGGAATGTTTCCTGCCCGTTGATCGCGTCACTACAGGGCGAAGCAGGCCTGGCAAGGTCAGCTATGCCTTAGCGTGCTTTATTTTCCGTTTTCTGAGACGACCCCTTGATACAGTAAAAAAAGGCAGGAGTGTTTTTGCGCTACACTTTCACTTCAAAGAAGATCAACAAATAAAAATGATGTTAGAGGATTGATTATGGCTTTGGTATCAATCAGTGAAGCGGCAAGGCTGACAGGAAAAGCAAGAAGCACACTACACAAATACATAAAACAAGGAAAACTGTCTACGACTACAGATCAAAATACAGGGAATAAAAGCATTGAAACATCTGAGTTAATTAGAGTATTTGGTAAAATAAGTAATCTCTCAACTACAGACAGTGACAGCGTCACACGTGTATCAAAACTACAGCAAGAAACACCCAGCACTACACAATCACTACAGATTAAACTTCAACTTCTTGAACAAGAAAATGCACACTTAAAAGCTGAAAAAGAGTTACTTTCAAAAAATTTAGATGATATACGTCAGGCTATGTTATTAATCGAATCCAAGCTGCCGACAACACCTGAACCCGTTGCACCTGTACTACCTGTACCAACCAAAAAACCGTGGCAATTCTGGAAAAAATAGTCGGTTGGCAGTATTTTCACGCTGAAAACGACATCATGATTTTAATAACAAATGAGTAACAATAAAATAGGGTATTTTCGGCAGGAAAAGAGACCATTTTGAACTGTTCAGGGTGTTTTCAGCATGAAACCGGAAGCGGGTGTGCGCTTAAGCACCTTTATGTTAAACGGGCGAGTTAGTTAGCGAAAACCGCCCGTTCATCTCCATCAACACCACTCAAAACGATTTTAAGACACGATCCCCCTATCAAAGGGGTCCGCTTGGAAAACGGAAAATATCTCACGCTAAGACTGTTTTTTAAACAGTAGGTTGCTGTCTTGCTTTCACTCGCAGAATTGTTTGTCGCGTTGTACTGAATTCCCGGGCAATAGCACTTATGCTTGCTCCAGACTCAATTCGTTCGAGTACCTTCTGTTTTTGTTCTTCATTTAATACCGGTGGGCGCCCAAAGCGTTTTCCTGCATCCCGCGCTCTCGCTATCCCCGAATAGGTGCGCTCGAGTAAAAGGTCTCGTTCAAATTCAGCAACTGCTGAAATCACCTGCATCGTCATCTTTCCTGCCGGACTGGTCAAATCAACGCCACCCAATGCCAGACAATGCACCCGAATACCTGATTCGGCCAGTTGCTCCACTGTTTTCCTTATATCCATCGCATTACGACCTAGACGATCCAATTTTGTGACAATTAATACATCGCCATTTTCCAGCCGGTCAAGCAACCGGTTAAAACCTGGACGTTCACTGGCCGCTACCGAACCACTGATTTTTTCTTCAATTATTCGCTGGGATCTGACGCTAAAACCTGCGGTTTCGATTTCCCGGCGTTGATTTTCTGTGGTCTGTTCCAGAGTAGAGACCCGGCAATAGGCAAAAATTCGTGACATAATGAAATTTTCTGTACGAAATGGGTGTACATATTATAATGCATATCCGAAATTAATTTCACTGACTTTCGTACATATTTATTAGGAGGTGTACGATACCGGTCCATTACGGACGGGAAAACACTACAGTTTTATAAATCAGGCAGTTGTTAATTACAATATGATTAAAAAATAGGCTTGGCGTGAGATATTTTCCGTTTTCCAAGTGGCCCCCCTATTTATAACTCATGGAATTAAGGTTAAGGAAAATCCGTAATATCTTAGGATATTCTACTTTCTTACTGTGAAGCTATTTCAGGTCTAAAATGAGGTTCCAAATATCGTTTTTTGACCATATTGATATTCATTGATATCAATATTGATTTTTGAAGCCGATTAGCGTGATTTTTAACACCACTGGCCCTCAAGCCCCTATAGTAACACTTCTATTCTGTGACCTTAATATTTATGAATCACCAATGCTTCCAAAAACGCTGTTTCAGAAACTCTGTGTCATCACGGTAATCTGGACTTAGTTATATTCTCATCGGGTGGGATGATAAATTTAGCTGACGCACGAGCCAGGCACTGCTCTTCTGCAATATACAATTCAGGTAGGAGCCATGCTTCGAGTTGATAAATGCCATGACGTTGCCCAAGCAACCTAGCACAAATAGTAATAGTTTGCCCCACACGAACCGGTGCAATAAATCGAACGGTTAACTCCGCCGTCAGTGCTTTTATCCCATGCATGAACAAACAGTGTGTCATGGCAGCATCGAATAAAGTACTGATCACACCACCATGAAGAAGCCCGGTATATCCTTGATGTTTTAAACTTACAACAAAAGGAGCCCGAACTGAACCATCTGGGTGTTGCGAAAAAAAGAGCTCCAGTGAGTCAGGGTTGTTCTCACGTGAACCACAAGCCATACACTGGTCATGACTTAATTTAGCATTGAGATAAGAGACCATACATTCCTTCTTAGCATAAGCCGATAACAGATAACAACATACAACACCATAAACTCACAACCTTTATTCAGGCTGACATAATTCAGCAGTAAACACTGCTTTTGCAGTACGCATTACTAACCAAGACAATAAAACAGTCAACAAACACAACAACACAACGGATAATACCTGCAAAAATAGATATGATGTCAGATGAGTCATTTTCATCGTTGCAATAGTAAAAGCAGCTAAAGGAAAGGAATATGCCCAGGAAGAAATAAAAAATGGTATTTTGATAAATTTAAATATATTAAAAAAAAGCAATAAACCAATAAATAACGCGATGTAATAAATAACTCTTGCAAAAGTATCTAGCTCACCCACCATACTAATATAAGAAACAAATCCTATAGATGGCGGAGCCAAAAGTATAAACAACATTGGTGTCATGTGAGCAGGTAAAGGCTCATGAAAAAACAGCCGATACATAATAATTGTCAGTAATATGATCCAAAAGACGCCCCCAATACTAAAGCAAAACCAGCTCAGCTCGGTATAACCTAATTGACTGCCAGTAATGGGAATAATAAGATTACCTACCACAGGAATAAACCAACTTGGGTTAGCATGTGATAATGTGTAATGTGTATGGTATACCCAACTACTCATCACATACAAAGTAAACACTACTTGCAAAACTACTCCAGTCCCCCACAAAATTGTTGTAACTATCGTTTCCTGTTGCCAGACTATTGATAATAACAACAGATTAATAGAAAACGCAGGGAAAAAATTTATACGAACCGGATGTCTAATTTCTTCAAGAACCCCCCTCGGATAGCACCATATCTTGATAACATAAATGATAGAAATGACAGCCATAACCACTGAGGACACATAAGCCAAACTCAGCCATATTACAGAATTATGGAACAAATTATCAGCACCTTTCCATGCCAATGTAAAACCTGACAATCCCATAACTATAGAAAAAAAAGAAATCGGAAAATATGAAATTCTGGATACAACCTGAACTGACTCATTTAAGAGTTTATTTTGATTCATTTTAATCATCACAATTAAAGAGGTGATTTTAAATTTCCGAATGTATATCTATACATTCCTACACATTAATTATTAATAAATCAATGCCGGTGTAATTTCCTGAAGTAGCTTTGCTACTGCATTAAAACCTGTTGGCAACATGACAACAAGAGTTTGAGTGTTCTCTCTACGGATGAAAACAATAACTGGATTTTTTCTTCATTTCATGATTACGCGATTGCCGCCCCTGATTAGCCTGATGTAATTGGACTAAATCACTGGTAACCTGATTAACTAGATCTTGGGCTGAATAACGCCCACAGTTGGTTTGATATACGGCAAACTGTCGTGCCAACAATTTACCCAACATTCGTTCGCCGATATTGCGAACAATAATCCTATCTGCTTTTTGTTCTGTCAATTGATCGACCATTTTTTTCTTCCCGACGCAATTTGCCACTAAGGCTGAATTATCAATTCGGTTAATTTCAATTCCTCGCTCATCGAAGAATACCAAGTAATTTGCCTTGGAAAAATGGTTGGCAATCCGATCATCATTCATTGGGATAACAGTGATCATTTTTTAAACTCTCTTCATTCTTAGTGTGCATTATCAGGGCTTTTCCTTGCGTCAAACAGTCTACAATCTTGAAACGAGCCTCTTTCAAGATATTAGCCAGTGTCTGCCGGGAAACTCGCATTTCTATTGCAGCCTCTTGTTGCTGCATGCCAAGTAAATCAACCAATCGCAAGGCTTCAAACTCATCATCTTTCAAAAACACTTGCTCGAGTTGACTCATAGGTCGTGCATTTGGCTTAAAACAACTATCTGCCGGATGGCCACAGATGTTACGTGGTATTTTGGGTCTAGCCATGAGGACTCTTTATTTACATATGTTATATTTAGTATATAGCATATGCCATATTTGATGGCAAAATTTATTTAAGGTTGTTGAGTGCATTATTACCTGCGACATGAAAGCTATCGAACGGTGGATAGCAGAGCTATATTCATACTAATAAGAGAAACTTATATGCAATTCTTTACTTCCGTCGAAGTTTTAATTATTTCTGCAAAATCCTGTGACCGATGTCATTTTCATGCAGAAAAAGACAACCCTGAATTTCATGAATTTCTGTCGATAGACCGGCGGGTTGGTTTTGGCTCTGTTTTCGACGACGGAAACCGCTTGAAGCTGGACTTATGTCAGCACTGTGTGAAAGAGCTGTTGAATTCGTGGTTATCTGTCAGTAAACCTGATTCATTTTGATAATGAAAGGTTGATTATTAAATCCCACAATCAATCTTTACGTCGACTTTTCAAATAGTAATATATTGATAATTAATGTTTTTTATAAATTATGTTTGTGATAAACACATGCAGAAAATCGTTGGTTTTTGGTACGTAAAATAAAATTTGATTATAAACAGTTATTTCACGCCCTCCCTAACTTGATGTGTTTTCAGCAAAAGGTTGATGCATACACGGTATTATGGATAAAAAAACGTCAATATGATGGCCTCGTCATTCTGATGAAAATCATATTTTTTATCAAAAAATTTTGTTTCTGAAATTATAAAAGACATTAAGTCGCCAAAACCCTAATGGTGACTTAATGCATAACGTTATTAAGTCACCAAGACCCTAGTAGTGACTTAATGTATTGGCTGTATTAAGTCACTACTAGGGTAGTTACGGTATAATTAGTTTATGACCAGACAGGGTTTTAGGCAGGGTTAATAACCTTGTCATTTTCCGTTTTGCAGGGGGTACTGTGAGCCGAAGGCGACGTAGGTTGTACCGGTGATTATCCTGATGAAATCCCTGATACATTCATCTTGATCTCCGGAGTGAAGGGAGACAGAATCAAATGGCGAAGTTTGTAGACTGCCCCGGATGGAGATTAATATCCCTGTTCGGGGTTTTTACCATTTTGATTAATGCAATATCAGAACTGCGGGTCAGACGTTGCATCTGAATTCAGAACGTTTAAACCGGTTTAAACTGACAAATGTCAGCACCTGTTCTGGTCTGAAAATGGGAGATTGGTTTTTAAACTCAGTAATGAACCTGTTGTCTTGCAGACGTAGACCTTTCAGCAGCATGTCTTACAAACGTCAACCTTTCATTTATCCATTTGATAAATAATGATTTAAATAACATTATTTATACTATTCAAATTCTTTCATCATCGTAAACACCGATATTCATCGGGTATCGAAAACATCATAACCTTTTGATTTAAAATGATCTGAAATCAAAATTCAGCGAAAGGTTGACGTCTGTGCGACAGATCGCTTGATTTTTAACCACATCCATTCTTGATTCTGCATCTGTTCTCTTGAAAAACAGATTTTGAAAGTCACATGAATCGTTTTCTAAATGGCATCATAAATACTGCAAGTATATCTGAGAATGTAAAATACAGTCTTACTGCAATATCGTTTATAGCGATAAAAAGCCACAGAACGAATCAGGAGTAGTTTTAATGCTTTGGACATGGAATTTATCGTCATAGGTAAAGAAAGTCGCTTACAGGCTCATACAACACCATTCTGACTGAGCCGTGAGCGTAGCGAACTTAATTGCACGGGAAAATTAGCGGTTCAGTGGCTTGATGGTCGGAGACAAAAGATTCTGTCAGCAATATGCCCCCGCAATGCGGGGGAGCCACCTTGATTTGGGAATATGTTTTGAAAAGGAGCAAACAGAGTTTGCGACATCCTTTTGAATACGGGAAAACGTGATGTATCTGACAGATTGAGCTGATTTATCCACAGGGCTTTTCTGTTTTAAATTGTTTTATGTTTTTAAACCTTGTTTTATCTATATGTACCATATTGTTTTATAATAATAAAAATACCAATAGGCATAGAAATTTACGGTAATAGGCATAGAAATTTACGGTAATAGGCATAGAAATTTACGGTAATAGGCATAGAAATTTACGGTAATACTCACAAATTAGGCATAGATAAAATAAAAGACTTGCCTTTAATGTAGGGATAGACTAATTTTTTGTCTATCCCATTAAGTAGGAAGCGACATGTCTGAACTAATAGCATATAAATCCAATGCGTTGATTGAAGCTAGTTACAAACTAACTTTACAGGAACAGCGCTTGCTATTGATGTGTATTGGAAAGCTAAACCCTCTGGATAAAACTCCTCAAAAAACATTCAAAATTACATCTGGCGATTTTTATCTAGCATTTCCTGATATGGGAAAAAGTAATGCAGAGCGACATTTAAAAGAAGCTATAGATAAGCTCGCTGAACGTTGGATATATATACAAAACAATAATGAAAGACGACGTATTCGCTGGATCCAAGAAGAAGCTGAATATTTTGAGGGTGAGGGAAAAATAGAAATTGTTTTTGCTGACTCCATAATGCCCTACTTAACTCAGCTTCAAGGTCAATTTACTAAAATCGTGATCAAAAATGTATCAACACTAAAAAGTGTCTATAGCATTCGTTTATATGAGTTATTAATGCAATTTAAAGTGATTGGCGATCGATTGATCAGCATTGATGATTTTCGCTCGATGCTAGGTTTGGACGAAAAAAAATACGCTACCTTCAAGTCACTGAATCAATGGGTAATAAAACCAGCAATAAAAGAGTTAAACCAAAAAAGCAATCTATCAGTAACAGTTGATGGGGGCACCTCAGAAAACGGAAAATAAAGCACGCTAAGGCATAGCTGACCTTGCCAGGCCTGCTTCGCCCTGTAGTGACGCGATCAACGGGCAGGAAACATTCCCCTTTCGTGCATGGCAGGCGCACACGAGTTCAGACAGCACGGTTTCCATGCGCGCCAAGTCGGCCATCTTCTCGCGCACGTCCTTGAGCTTGTGTTCGGCCAGGCTGCTGGCCTCCTCGCAGTGGGTGCCATCGTCGAGCCGCAACAGCTCGGCAATCTCGTCCAGACTGAACCCCAGCCGCTGTGCCGATTTCACGAATTTCACCCGAACCACGTCCGCCTCCCCATAGCGGCGGATGCTGCCGTAAGGCTTGTCCGGTTCCCGCAACAGGCCCTTGCGCTGATAGAAGCGGATTGTCTCCACGTTGACCCCGGCCGCCTTGGCAAAAACGCCAATGGTCAGGTTTTCCAAATTATTTTCCATATCGCTTGACTCCGTACATGAGTACGGAAGTAAGGTTACGCTATCCAATCCAAATTCAAAAGGGCCAACGTATGTCTGAACCACAAAACGGGCGCGGTGCGCTCTTCGCCGGCGGGCTGGCCGCCATTCTTGCATCGACCTGCTGCCTGGGGCCGCTAGTACTGGTCGCCCTGGGCTTCTCCGGTGCTTGGATCGGCAACCTGACGGTGCTGGAACCCTATCGACCGTTGTTCATCGGCGCGGCGCTAGTGGCGCTGTTCTTCGCCTGGAAGCGGATTTACCGGCCCGTGCAGGCATGCAAGCCAGGTGAGGTCTGCGCGATTCCGCAGGTGCGCGCCACCTACAAGCTGATTTTCTGGATCGTGGCCGTGCTGGTCCTGGTCGCGCTTGGATTTCCCTATGTCGTTCCATTTTTCTATTAACCAGGAGTTCATCATGAAGAAACTGTTTGCCTCCCTTGCCCTCGCCGCCGCTGTTGCCCCGGTGTGGGCCGCTACCCAGACCGTCACGCTAGCGGTTCCCGGCATGACTTGCGCCGCCTGCCCGATCACAGTCAAGAAAGCGCTCTCCAAGGTCGAAGGCGTGAGCAAGGTCGATGTGGGCTTCGAGAAGCGCGAGGCCGTCGTCACTTTTGACGACACCAAGGCCAGCGTACAGAAGCTGACCAAGGCCACCGCAGACGCCGGCTATCCGTCCAGCGTCAAGCAGTGAGCCAGCAAGCCAACGACAACAGCGAGAGCCGCTTCATGGGACTGATGACACGCATTGCCGATAAAACCGGCGCGCTCGGCAGCGTCGTTTCCGCGATGGGCTGCGCCGCCTGCTTTCCAGCCCTCGCCAGCTTCGGCGCGGCCATCGGGCTGGGCTTCTTGAGCCAGTACGAGGGACTGTTCATCAGCCGCCTGCTGCCGCTGTTTGCCGCGCTGGCCTTCCTGGCGAACGCGCTGGGTTGGTTCAGTCATCGGCAATGGCTGCGCAGTCTGCTCGGCATGATCGGCCCGGCCATCGTGTTTGCGGCCACGGTCTGGCTGCTCGGCAACTGGTGGACGGCGAACCTGATGTACGTCGGCCTGGCCTTGATGATTGGGGTGTCGATCTGGGACTTCGTGTCGCCGGCGCATCGCCGTTGCGGACCGGACGGCTGCGAACTCCCCGCCAAGCGCTTGTGAAAGACGGCTGACCGTGCGACACGGCGGCCCACACGAATAAGGAACGATGGTATGAGCACTCTCAAAATCACCGGCATGACTTGCGACTCGTGCGCAGTGCATGTCAAGGACGCCCTGGAGAAAGTGCCCGGCGTGCAATCAGCGGATGTCTCCTACGCCAAGGGCAGCGCCAAGCTCGCCATTGAGGTCGGCACGTCACCCGACGCGCTGACGGCCGCTGTAGCTGGACTCGGTTATCGGGCCACGCTGGCCGATGCCCCCTCAGTTTCGACGCCGGGCGGATTGCTCGACAAGATGCGCGATCTGCTGGGCAGAAACGACAAGACGGGTAGCAGCGGCGCATTGCATATCGCCGTCATCGGCAGCGGCGGGGCCGCGATGGCAGCGGCGCTGAAGGCCGTCGAGCAAGGCGCACGTGTCACGCTGATCGAGCGCGGCACCATCGGCGGCACCTGCGTCAATGTCGGTTGTGTGCCGTCCAAGATCATGATCCGCGCCGCCCATATCGCCCATCTGCGCCGGGAAAGCCCGTTCGATGGCGGCATCGCCGCTACCACGCCGACCATCCAGCGCACGGCGCTGCTGGCCCAGCAGCAGGCCCGCGTCGATGAACTGCGCCACGCCAAGTACGAAGGCATCTTGGAGGGCAATCCGGCGATCACTGTGCTGCACGGCTCCGCCCGCTTTAAGGACAATCGCAACCTGATCGTGCAACTCAACGACGGCGGCGAGCGCGTGGTGGCATTCGACCGCTGCCTGATCGCCACCGGCGCGAGCCCGGCCGTGCCGCCGATTCCCGGCCTGAAAGACACTCCGTACTGGACTTCCACTGAAGCGCTGGTCAGCGAGACGATTCCTAAGCGCCTGGCCGTGATTGGCTCATCAGTGGTGGCGCTGGAGCTGGCGCAGGCGTTCGCCCGACTCGGAGCGAAGGTGACGATCCTGGCTCGCAGCACGCTGTTCTTCCGCGAAGACCCAGCTATAGGCGAAGCCGTCACGGCCGCATTCCGCATGGAGGGCATCGAGGTGAGGGAACACACCCAGGCCAGCCAGGTCGCGTATATCAATGGTGAAGGGGACGGCGAATTCGTGCTCACCACGGCGCACGGCGAACTGCGCGCCGACAAGCTGCTGGTCGCCACCGGCCGCGCGCCCAACACACGCAAGCTGGCACTGGATGCGACGGGCGTCACGCTCACCCCGCAAGGCGCTATCGTCATCGACCCCGGCATGCGTACAAGCGTGGAACACATCTACGCCGCAGGCGACTGCACCGACCAGCCGCAGTTCGTCTATGTGGCGGCAGCGGCCGGCACTCGCGCCGCGATCAACATGACCGGCGGTGACGCGGCCCTGAACCTGACCGCGATGCCGGCCGTGGTGTTCACCGACCCGCAAGTGGCGACCGTAGGCTACAGCGAGGCGGAAGCGCACCATGACGGCATCAAAACTGATAGTCGCACGCTAACGCTGGACAACGTGCCGCGCGCGCTCGCCAACTTCGACACGCGCGGCTTCATCAAACTGGTGGTTGAAGAAGGCAGCGGACGACTGATCGGCGTGCAGGCAGTGGCCCCGGAAGCGGGCGAACTGATCCAGACGGCCGCACTGGCGATTCGCAACCGGATGACGGTGCAGGAACTGGCCGACCAGTTGTTCCCCTACCTGACGATGGTCGAAGGGTTGAAGCTCGCGGCGCAGACCTTCAACAAGGATGTGAAGCAGCTTTCCTGCTGCGCCGGGTGAGGACAAGGAGGTGTGCGATGAGCGCCTACACGGTATCGCAACTGGCCCATAACGCTGGGGTGAGCGTACATATCGTGCGCGACTACCTGGTGCGCGGCTTGTTACGGCCGGTGGCCTGCACCACGGGCGGCTACGGCGTGTTCGACGATGCGGCCTTGCAACGGCTGTGCTTCGTGCGCGCGGCCTTCGAGGCGGGTATCGGCCTGGATGCCCTGGCGCGGCTGTGCCGTGCGCTCGACGCAGCGGACGGCGCACAAGCCGCAGCGCAGCTTGCCGTGCTGCGCCAGTTGGTCGAGCGGCGGCGCGCGGCGTTGGCCCATCTGGACGCGCAACTGGCCTCCATGCCAGCCGAGCGGGCGCACGAGGAGGCATTGCCGTGAACGCCCCTGACAAACTGCCGCCCGAGACGCGCCAACCCGTTTCCGGCTACCTGTGGGGTGCGCTGGCCGTGTTGACCTGCCCCTGCCATCTGCCGATTCTCGCCGCCGTGCTGGCCGGGACGACCGCCGGTGCCTTCCTTGGCGAGCATTGGGGTGTTGCCGCGCTCGCGCTGACCGGCTTGTTCGTTCTGGCCGTAACGCGGCTGCTGCGCGCCTTCCGGGGCGGATCATGACGAGTTCGCAGCCCGCCGGATGGACGGCGGCCGAGTTGGCGCAGGCGGCGGCGCGCGGACAGCTTGACCTGCATTACCAGCCGCTGGTCGATCTGCGCGATCACCGGATCGCTGGCGCGGAAGCGTTGATGCGCTGGCGGCATCCGAGGCTTGGCCTGTTGCCGCCCGGCCAGTTCCTGCCGCTGGCCGAGTCGTTCGGCCTGATGCCGGAAATAGGCGCGTGGGTGCTGGGCGAGGCCTGTCGCCAGATGCACAAGTGGCAAGGACCGGCATGGCAACCGTTCCGTCTTGCCATCAATGTGTCCGCCAGCCAGGTTGGGCCAACGTTCGACGACGAGGTAAAGCGGGTGCTGGCCGATATGGCCCTGCCCGCCGAGCTTCTGGAGATCGAACTGACCGAATCGGTCGCATTCGGCAATCCAGCCCTGTTCGCCAGTTTCGACGCCTTGCGCGCCATCGGCGTGCGCTTCGCCGCCGACGACTTCGGCACCGGCTATTCCTGCCTGCAACATCTGAAATGCTGCCCCATCACCACATTGAAAATCGACCAATCCTTTGTCGCCAGGCTCCCGGATGATGCCCGTGACCAAACTATCGTGCGGGCGGTGATCCAGCTCGCGCACGGGCTGGGCATGGATGTCATTTTCAGAAGACGACTGCACCAGTTGATTGGGCGTAATGGCTGTTGTGCAGCCAGCTCCTGACAGTTCAATATCAGAAGTGATCTGCACCAATCTCGACTATGCTCAATACTCGTGTGCACCAAAGCGAGGTGAGCATGGCGACGGACACCCCACGGATTCCAGAACAAGGCGTGGCCACTCTGCCTGATGAGGCTTGGGAGCGTGCGCGCCGTCGTGCGGAGATCATCAGTCCGTTGGCGCAGTCGGAGACGGTCGGGCACGAAGCGGCCGATATGGCGGCTCAGGCGCTGGGCTTGTCTCGGCGCCAGGTATACGTTCTGATCCGGCGTGCCCGGCAAGGCAGCGGCCTCGTGACGGATCTGGTGCCCGGCCAGTCCGGTGGAGGTAAAGGTAAGGGGCGCTTGCCGGAACCGGTCGAGCGCGTCATCCACGAGCTACTGCAAAAGCGGTTCCTGACCAAGCAGAAGCGCAGCCTAGCGGCCTTTCACCGCGAAGTCACTCAGGTGTGCAAGGCTCAAAAACTGCGAGTGCCGGCGCGCAATACCGTGGCCTTACGGATCGCTAGCCTTGACCCGCGCAAGGTCATCCGCCGGCGGGAAGGCCAGGATGCCGCTCGTGACCTACAAGGTGTGGGCGGCGAGCCTCCTGCCGTGACCGCGCCGCTGGAGCAGGTGCAGATAGACCATACGGTCATCGACCTGATCGTGGTCGATGACCGCGACCGGCAACCTATTGGCCGCCCGTACCTGACCCTCGCCATCGACGTGTTCACCCGCTGCGTGCTCGGCATGGTCGTCACGCTGGAAGCGCCGTCTGCCGTTTCGGTTGGCCTGTGCCTCGTGCATGTCGCCTGCGACAAGCGCCCTTGGCTGGAAGGACTGAACGTGGAAATGGATTGGCAGATGAGCGGCAAGCCCTTGCTGCTCTACCTAGACAACGCGGCCGAGTTCAAGAGCGAGGCCCTGCGCCGGGGTTGCGAGCAGCATGGCATCCGGCTGGACTATCGCCCGCTGGGACAGCCGCACTATGGCGGCATCGTGGAACGGATCATCGGCACGGCGATGCAGATGATTCACGACGAACTGCCGGGAACGACCTTCTCCAACCCTGACCAGCGCGGCGACTACGATTCCGAAAACAAGGCCGCCCTGACGCTGCGCGAGCTAGAGCGCTGGCTCACATTGGCGGTCGGCACCTACCACGGTTCGGTGCACAACGGCCTGCTCCAACCGCCGGCCGCGCGCTGGGCCGAGGCCGTGGCGCGTGTCGGCGTACCGGCCGTCGTCACACGCGCTACTTCGTTCCTGGTCGATTTTCTGCCGATCCTCCGGCGCACGCTGACCCGCACCGGCTTTGTCATCGACCACATCCACTACTACGCCGATGGGCACTGTTGCAAATAGTCGGTGGTGATAAACTTATCATCCCCTTTTGCTGATGGAGCTGCACATGAACCCATTCAAAGGCCGGCATTTTCAGCGTGACATCATTCTGTGGGCCGTACGCTGGTACTGCAAATACGGCATCAGTTACCGTGAGCTGCAGGAGATGCTGGCTGAACGCGGAGTGAATGTCGATCACTCCACGATTTACCGCTGGGTTCAGCGTTATGCGCCTGAAATGGAAAAACGGCTGCGCTGGTACTGGCGTAACCCTTCCGATCTTTGCCCGTGGCACATGGATGAAACCTACGTGAAGGTCAATGGCCGCTGGGCGTATCTGTACCGGGCCGTCGACAGCCGGGGCCGCACTGTCGATTTTTATCTCTCCTCCCGTCGTAACAGCAAAGCTGCATACCGGTTTCTGGGTAAAATCCTCAACAACGTGAAGAAGTGGCAGATCCCGCGATTCATCAACACGGATAAAGCGCCCGCCTATGGTCGCGCGCTTGCTCTGCTCAAACGCGAAGGCCGGTGCCCGTCTGACGTTGAACACCGACAGATTAAGTACCGGAACAACGTGATTGAATGCGATCATGGCAAACTGAAACGGATAATCGGCGCCACGCTGGGATTTAAATCCATGAAGACGGCTTACGCCACCATCAAAGGTATTGAGGTGATGCGTGCACTACGCAAAGGCCAGGCCTCAGCATTTTATTATGGTGATCCCCTGGGCGAAATGCGCCTGGTAAGCAGAGTTTTTGAAATGTAAGGCCTTTGAATAAGACAAAAGGCTGCCTCATCGCTAACTTTGCAACAGTGCCAATTTATGAGTAAAGGATTATGTCCACGATAAGCACCTGGGTCGATTCCTGGGAGGCGGCCATGAGGGTAGGGAAGCGCCGTCCCGTCAAGTCAGCGTAATGCTCTGCCAGTGTTACAACCAATTAACCAATTCTGATTAGAAAAACTCATCGAGCATCAAATGAAACTGCAATTTATTCATATCAGGATTATCAATACCATATTTTTGAAAAAGCCGTTTCTGTAATGAAGGAGAAAACTCACCGAGGCAGTTCCATAGGATGGCAAGATCCTGGTATCGGTCTGCGATTCCGACTCGTCCAACATCAATACAACCTATTAATTTCCCCTCGTCAAAAATAAGGTTATCAAGTGAGAAATCACCATGAGTGACGACTGAATCCGGTGAGAATGGCAAAAGCTTATGCATTTCTTTCCAGACTTGTTCAACAGGCCAGCCATTACGCTCGTCATCAAAATCACTCGCATCAACCAAACCGTTATTCATTCGTGATTGCGCCTGAGCGAGACGAAATACGCGATCGCTGTTAAAAGGACAATTACAAACAGGAATCGAATGCAACCGGCGCAGGAACACTGCCAGCGCATCAACAATATTTTCACCTGAATCAGGATATTCTTCTAATACCTGGAATGCTGTTTTCCCGGGGATCGCAGTGGTGAGTAACCATGCATCATCAGGAGTACGGATAAAATGCTTGATGGTCGGAAGAGGCATAAATTCCGTCAGCCAGTTTAGTCTGACCATCTCATCTGTAACATCATTGGCAACGCTACCTTTGCCATGTTTCAGAAACAACTCTGGCGCATCGGGCTTCCCATACAATCGATAGATTGTCGCACCTGATTGCCCGACATTATCGCGAGCCCATTTATACCCATATAAATCAGCATCCATGTTGGAATTTAATCGCGGCCTCGAGCAAGACGTTTCCCGTTGAATATGGCTCATAACACCCCTTGTATTACTGTTTATGTAAGCAGACAGTTTTATTGTTCATGATGATATATTTTTATCTTGTGCAATGTAACATCAGAGGGCACTGTTGCAAATAGTCGGTGGTGATAAACTTATCATCCCCTTTTGCTGATGGAGCTGCACATGAACCCATTCAAAGGCCGGCATTTTCAGCGTGACATCATTCTGTGGGCCGTACGCTGGTACTGCAAATACGGCATCAGTTACCGTGAGCTGCAGGAGATGCTGGCTGAACGCGGAGTGAATGTCGATCACTCCACGATTTACCGCTGGGTTCAGCGTTATGCGCCTGAAATGGAAAAACGGCTGCGCTGGTACTGGCGTAACCCTTCCGATCTTTGCCCGTGGCACATGGATGAAACCTACGTGAAGGTCAATGGCCGCTGGGCGTATCTGTACCGGGCCGTCGACAGCCGGGGCCGCACTGTCGATTTTTATCTCTCCTCCCGTCGTAACAGCAAAGCTGCATACCGGTTTCTGGGTAAAATCCTCAACAACGTGAAGAAGTGGCAGATCCCGCGATTCATCAACACGGATAAAGCGCCCGCCTATGGTCGCGCGCTTGCTCTGCTCAAACGCGAAGGCCGGTGCCCGTCTGACGTTGAACACCGACAGATTAAGTACCGGAACAACGTGATTGAATGCGATCATGGCAAACTGAAACGGATAATCGGCGCCACGCTGGGATTTAAATCCATGAAGACGGCTTACGCCACCATCAAAGGTATTGAGGTGATGCGTGCACTACGCAAAGGCCAGGCCTCAGCATTTTATTATGGTGATCCCCTGGGCGAAATGCGCCTGGTAAGCAGAGTTTTTGAAATGTAAGGCCTTTGAATAAGACAAAAGGCTGCCTCATCGCTAACTTTGCAACAGTGCCTAAAATAAGCCTTATATCCAAGCATAAAACAAGGTTGTCTAGACTTCTTTTAACAGTAAAGTTATCATAAAACTGAATTTTATTTTTTAGGTAAGTTTATGCATTCTATCCGCATTCGTTAAGACACAACTATTTGCATAGTGACACTATTTTATAATGGTGGGCTTTTGTTGTGTCTTTAAGAATATATGCGGATATATAAAGTAAAAGTATGCTTAATTTATAAGTATGCTTTTAGTGCATAGTTTCCAGTTATAACTTAATTGACTAGCTATTTGTCCACCCTGTGGATGAATAGCTTTTTTTTTGGGAGGACACTGTGATGCTAGCTTTTGTTTTCACCTAAATCCTGTTTGCTGCATAAAAAATTTCAAGAGCTAAACAGGAGTAAATAAAAATGAGTTTAATTATTAAAGCGAGAAACATACGCTTGGATTATGCTGGGCGTGATGTTTTGGATATTGATGAATTGGAAATTCACTCTTATGACCGTATTGGTCTTGTGGGTGATAACGGAGCAGGAAAGAGTAGTTTACTCAAAGTACTTAATGGCGAAATTGTTTTAGCCGAAGCGACATTACAGCGTTTTGGTGATTTTGCACATATCAGCCAACTGGGCGGAATCGAAATAGAAACGGTCGAAGACCGGGCAATGTTATCTCGCCTTGGTGTTTCCAATGTACAAAACGACACAATGAGTGGCGGAGAGGAAACTCGTGCAAAAATTGCTGCCGCATTTTCCCAACAAGTACATGGCATTCTAGCGGATGAACCAACCAGCCACCTTGATCTCAATGGAATAGATCTACTTATTGGTCAACTTAAAGCATTTGATGGAGCATTACTTGTTATCAGTCATGACCGATATTTTCTTGATATGGTTGTAGACAAGATATGGGAGTTAAAAGACGGTAAAATTACGGAATATTGGGGTGGTTACTCGGATTACTTGCGTCAAAAAGAAGAAGAGCGACAACACCAAGCCGTAGAATATGAGCTGATGATGAAGGAACGGGAGCGATTAGAATCTGCTGTGCAAGAAAAACGCCAGCAAGCTAATCGATTAGACAATAAGAAAAAAGGAGAAAAATCCAAAAACTCTACCGAAAGTGCTGGACGACTTGGGCATGCAAAAATGACTGGCACCAAGCAAAGAAAACTGTATCAGGCAGCTAAGAGTATGGAAAAGCGTTTGGCTGCATTAGAAGATATTCAAGCACCAGAGCATTTGCGTTCTATTCGTTTTCGTCAAAGTTCAGCCCTAGAACTGCACAATAAGTTCCCGATTACGGCAGATGGTCTGAGCTTAAAATTTGGTAGCCGTACTATCTTTGATGACGCTAACTTTATAATACCGCTTGGCGCTAAAGTCGCTATAACTGGATCGAATGGAACAGGGAAAACGTCCTTGTTAAAAATGATATCAGAACGTGCTGATGGATTAACCATATCTCCAAAAGCTGAAATTGGCTACTTTACACAAACAGGATATAAATTTAACACGCATAAATCTGTGCTCTCCTTTATGCAGGAAGAGTGCGAGTACACAGTTGCGGAAATTCGTGCAGTATTGGCTTCAATGGGGATCGGAGCGAATGATATTCAAAAAAACTTATCCGACTTATCGGGAGGTGAAATCATCAAACTGCTTTTATCCAAAATGCTTTTAGGAAAATATAATATTTTGCTTATGGATGAACCAGGAAACTATCTTGACCTAAAAAGTATTGCCGCATTAGAAACAATGATGAAGTCCTATGCAGGAACTATTATCTTCGTATCTCATGACAAGCAATTGGTCGATAATATTGCTGACATTATCTACGAGATCAAAGACCACAAAATCATCAAGACTTTTGAGAGAGATTGTTAATGATAGCCAATCTAATCCGAACATTAATTATTGAACTCTTTAAAGGAAATTAAAAATGACAATTCAAGATATTCAATCACTTGCTGAAGCACACGGCTTGTTGCTTACGGACAAAATGAATTTCAATGAAATGGGCATTGATTTTAAGGTCGTTTTTGCTCTTGATACAAAGGGGCAACAATGGTTGCTGCGTATTCCTCGTCGTGATGGCATGAGGGAACAAATCAAGAAAGAAAAACGCATTTTAGAATTGGTAAAAAAACATCTTTCTGTAGAGGTTCCTGATTGGAGAATTTCATCTACAGAATTAGTGGCTTATCCCATACTTAAAGATAATCCTGTTTTAAATTTGGATGCTGAAACCTATGAAATAATTTGGAATATGGACAAAGATAGCCCGAAATACATAACATCTTTGGCAAAAACCTTATTTGAAATCCATAGTATTCCTGAAAAAGAAGTTCGGGAAAATGATTTGAAAATTATGAAACCTTCAGATTTAAGACCTGAAATAGCAAACAATTTGCAGTTAGTAAAATCTGAAATTGGTATAAGTGAGCAATTGGAAACCCGCTACAGAAAATGGTTGGATAATGATGTTCTATGGGCAGATTTCACCCAATTTATACATGGCGATTTATATGCTGGGCATGTACTAGCTTCAAAGGATGGAGCTGTTTCAGGCGTTATTGATTGGTCAACAGCCCATATAGATGACCCAGCGATTGATTTTGCTGGGCATGTAACTTTGTTTGGAGAAGAAAGCCTCAAAACTCTAATCATCGAGTATGAAAAACTAGGGGGTAAAGTTTGGAATAAACTATATGAACAGACTTTAGAAAGAGCAGCGGCCTCTCCTTTGATGTATGGTTTATTTGCCTTAGAAACTCAAAATGAAAGCCTTATCGTTGGAGCAAAAGCTCAGTTGGGAGTTATATAATTTAAAAATATGATTGCTGAGAACTGCCTTGTTTTGAAACTTGGTTGGCTTTAATTAGTTTTTAGTATTCTTTATAGAAAATGCCTCGATCAAGGGGCATTTCTAACAATCATTTAACATAAAATTTCTTATGTGAAGTAACCTGAATGCAGCGGTGCCCCATTGGGGGCGCGTTGAGATAAGCCTCTTTTAGATAACTTTAGCAACTCGATAGACAGTTGCAACTCCACAATTCACTGCTTTGGCAATTTCTTCCTTAGTCATATTGCCAACTACTAGCAATTCTTTTATTCGTTTATGTTTAGCCTCATTTGCCTTCTTGCCTGTTGGTTTGTAACCCGAACGTGCCAGGCCCTGCTTAATACGTTCTATACGTTTCTCATTGTCTAGGCGGGCCATTGTTGCCAGAAGATCAATCAACATATTGTTGATGAGTTCCAAGATTGAATGAGTAATGCTGTCACTGGTTTGAAGGCACTGTTGCAAATAGTCGGTGGTGATAAACTTATCATCCCCTTTTGCTGATGGAGCTGCACATGAACCCATTCAAAGGCCGGCATTTTCAGCGTGACATCATTCTGTGGGCCGTACGCTGGTACTGCAAATACGGCATCAGTTACCGTGAGCTGCAGGAGATGCTGGCTGAACGCGGAGTGAATGTCGATCACTCCACGATTTACCGCTGGGTTCAGCGTTATGCGCCTGAAATGGAAAAACGGCTGCGCTGGTACTGGCGTAACCCTTCCGATCTTTGCCCGTGGCACATGGATGAAACCTACGTGAAGGTCAATGGCCGCTGGGCGTATCTGTACCGGGCCGTCGACAGCCGGGGCCGCACTGTCGATTTTTATCTCTCCTCCCGTCGTAACAGCAAAGCTGCATACCGGTTTCTGGGTAAAATCCTCAACAACGTGAAGAAGTGGCAGATCCCGCGATTCATCAACACGGATAAAGCGCCCGCCTATGGTCGCGCGCTTGCTCTGCTCAAACGCGAAGGCCGGTGCCCGTCTGACGTTGAACACCGACAGATTAAGTACCGGAACAACGTGATTGAATGCGATCATGGCAAACTGAAACGGATAATCGGCGCCACGCTGGGATTTAAATCCATGAAGACGGCTTACGCCACCATCAAAGGTATTGAGGTGATGCGTGCACTACGCAAAGGCCAGGCCTCAGCATTTTATTATGGTGATCCCCTGGGCGAAATGCGCCTGGTAAGCAGAGTTTTTGAAATGTAAGGCCTTTGAATAAGACAAAAGGCTGCCTCATCGCTAACTTTGCAACAGTGCCCGCCGATGCGCTCAAGCCGTGGATTGCGCGGCGTGAACGCTGGCCGTCCTTTCTGATCCGGCGCGATCCGCGCGACATCAGCCGTATCTGGGTCCTGGAACCGGAGGGACAGCATTACCTGGAAATTCCCTACCGTACCTTGTCGCATCCGGCTGTCACCCTCTGGGAACAACGGCAGGCGCTGGCGAAACTGCGGCAGCAAGGGCGCGAACAGGTGGATGAGTCGGCGCTGTTCCGCATGATCGGCCAGATGCGTGAGATTGTGACCAGCGCGCAGAAGGCCACACGCAAGGCGCGGCGTGACGCGGATCGCCGCCAGCACCTCAAGACATCAGCTCGGCCGGACAAGCCCGTTCCGCCGGATACGGATATTGCCGACCCGCAGGCAGACAACTTGCCACCCGCCAAACCGTTCGACCAGATTGAGGAGTGGTAGCCGTGGACGAATATCCCATCATCGACCTGTCCCACCTGCTGCCGGCGGCCCAGGGCTTGGCCCGTCTTCCGGCGGACGAGCGCATCCAGCGCCTTCGCGCCGACCGCTGGATCGGCTATCCGCGCGCAGTCGAGGCGCTGAACCGGCTGGAAGCCCTTTATGCGTGGCCAAACAAGCAACGCATGCCCAACCTGCTGCTGGTTGGCCCGACCAACAATGGCAAGTCGATGATCGTCGAGAAGTTCCGCCGCACCCACCCGGCCAGCTCCGACGCCGACCAGGAGCACATCCCGGTGTTGGTCGTGCAGATGCCGTCCGAGCCGTCCGTGATCCGCTTCTACGTCGCGCTGCTCGCCGCGATGGGCGCGCCGCTGCGCCCACGCCCACGGTTGCCGGAAATGGAGCAACTGGCTCTGGCACTGCTGCGCAAGGTCGGCGTGCGCATGCTGGTGATCGACGAGCTGCACAACGTGCTGGCCGGCAACAGCGTCAACCGCCGGGAATTCCTCAACCTGCTGCGCTTCCTCGGCAACGAACTGCGCATCCCGTTGGTTGGGGTAGGCACGCGCGACGCCTACCTAGCCATCCGCTCCGATGACCAGTTGGAAAATCGCTTCGAGCCGATGATGCTGCCGGTATGGGAGGCCAACGACGATTGCTGCTCACTGCTGGCCAGCTTCGCCGCTTCGCTCCCGCTGCGCCGGCCTTCCCCAATTGCCACGCTGGACATGGCTCGCTACCTGCTCACACGCAGCGAGGGCACCATAGGGGAACTGGCGCACTTGCTGATGGCGGCGGCCATCGTCGCCGTGGAGAGCGGCGAGGAAGCGATCAACCATCGCACACTCAGCATGGCCTGTTGAGTTGCATCTAAAATTGACCCACTGGGGGTGCGGACGATTTCTTGGACGGTTTATACGGACATCAATCCGACCGCATGACGATACTCGATGGGACTACGCCCGCCAAGCGACACTTTGATGCGGCGCTCGTTGTACCAGTGGATATAGGCATCGATTCGCGTCATGAGGTCTTTCAGCGTCACGTGCTGCCAATTCCTCGGGTAGATTAGTTCGGTCTTCAATCGTCCGAAAAAGCCCTCGCATGCAGCATTGTCTGGCGAGCAGCCCTTTTTGGACATCGACCGCGTTAATTGGGCATTTTCAGTGCGGCGGATCCACGCAGGCCAGCGATAATGCGAGCCCCTGTCCGAATGGATAACCGGATGCTCACCGGGTCGCAGTGTCCGTACCGCGTGATCCAGCATGGTATTGACCAGGTTCGCATCCGGGCTGGTGCCGATATTCCAGGCCACCACCAGCCCATCGAAGCAATCGACGATCGGCGAGACGTAGACCTTCCCTGCCGGAATGTGTATTTCCGTCAGATCGGTCAACCATTTCGTATTCGGCGCCGACGCGTGAAAGTCGCGATTCAGCAGATTCGGGACCGCTGGTGTCGGGTCGCCAGCATACGCCGAGAAGCGCCGGCGGCGCGGTGTTCTCACGACCAGACGCTCTTGCGCCATCAAGCGACGCACGACCTTCTCGGACACACGCATGCCACCAAGGCGCAAGGCACTATCAATGCGTCGATAGCCATAGCAGCGGTAGTTGTCCTCGAAGATAGTCCGAATGACCTCACGCACCTGCGTGTACTTGTCGGGCCGCGTCTGCCGCAGGCGTTGATAGAAGTATGTGCTGCGCGCCAGCTTCAGGCCGCACAACAGATTGGCTAATGGAAACGTGACTCTGAGGGCATCAACCACCTTCGTTTTTTCTCGGCTTGTCAGTTCGAGGGGGTTGATGCCCATGTCTTTTTTTATCAATTCACTCGCCTTCTCCAGAATTGCATTCTCCATGCGAAGCCGCTGGTTCTGGCTCTCCAGTTCGGCCAGTTCCCTGAGTAGTGCCTCATGCCGCTGCTCGAGCGAGGTGTCACCTTTCTTCTTTGTCATGGGTTTTAGGGGCACTTTGCCAAGTAATCGATGCTGCCAGTTATACAACGTTGGTCGCGATACACCGACAGTGTCGGCCACATCCTTTGCCGAACCTACGCGCAGGTTCAGTGCAATGACGGCTTGCTGCTTCTCGAGGCGAGAGCGGGCGACTGTGGGAGCGCTGCTGCCGACGACCGTCCTAGCGAATTCAGGGCGTAAATCACGGATCCAGGCACGCAAGGCCTCGCGGCTTGGGTAGCCCAGGCTTCGGATTGTGTGACTCAGGCAGTAGCCTTGTTCGATATAGTGATCTACTGCCCGTTGCTTTTGCTCATCGGTGTACTGCCGTTTTATCCGTTGATAGCCTCGGCGAAGATCCTGATTCCGTTCGAATTCTGCCAACCAGGCCTTCAGCGAGTTCTTGGTGGGGTATCCCAGCTGCCGTAGTGTGGCGCTCATCCGGCGCCCAAGCTTCAGGTACAACCTCACGGCTCGAAGGCGATCTTCATACGAATACATGAACTACTCCTAAAGTAGTCCAAGATTTTGTCCGCACCCCAACTTAGGGTAAAGATTTGCGTCGAAATTTGACCCACGTATGACACTGTTTCCCGTCTGGATATGGCGGGAGAAATCAAGGAGTGATAAACGTGGCGATATTGAGCGCAATTCGACGCTGGCATTTTCGCGATGGTGCGTCGATTCGGGAAATAGCCCGACGAAGCGGCCTGTCCAGGAACACCGTTCGCAAGTATTTGCAAAGCAAGGTGGTTGAACCGCAGTACCCAGCGCGAGACAGCGTTGGCAAGTTAAGTCCTTTTGAGCCCAAGTTAAGGCAGTGGCTCTCCACCGAGCACAAAAAGACAAAGAAGCTGCGCAGAAACCTGCGCAGCATGTACCGGGATTTGGTCGCTTTGGGCTTTACCGGGTCTTATGACCGAGTGTGTGCCTTTGCCCGACAGTGGAAAGATTCCGAACAGTTCAAGGCGCAAACCTCGGGCAAGGGTTGTTTCATCCCCTTGCGCTTTGCTTGTGGCGAAGCCTTCCAATTCGATTGGAGTGAGGACTTTGCCCGCATAGCGGGCAAACAGGTCAAACTTCAGATTGCCCAGTTTAAGTTGGCCCACAGCCGGGCCTTTGTGCTTCGGGCTTACTACCAGCAAAAACATGAAATGCTGTTTGATGCCCACTGGCATGCCTTTCAAATCTTCGGTGGCATTCCCAAGCGCGGCATCTACGACAACATGAAGACCGCTGTGGATTCGGTGGGGCGTGGCAAAGAGCGCAGGGTCAATCAGCGGTTCACTGCCATGGTCAGCCACTACCTGTTTGATGCGCAGTTCTGTAATCCAGCATCGGGTTGGGAGAAAGGCCAGATTGAGAAGAACGTGCAGGATTCCCGCCAACGCCTGTGGCAAGGGGCACCAGACTTTCAAAGCCTTGCTGATTTGAATGTGTGGCTTGAGCATCGCTGCAAAGCGCTGTGGTCTGAGCTGCGCCACCCCGAATTGGACCAAACCGTGCAAGAGGCCTTTGCCGATGAACAAGGCGAGTTGATGGCGCTACCCAATGCCTTTGATGCATTCGTGGAGCAAACCAAGCGAGTCACTTCAACCTGCCTTGTTCACCACGAGGGCAATCGCTACAGCGTTCCTGCCAGTTACGCCAACAGGGCCATCAGCCTTCGGATTTATGCAGACAAGCTGGTGATGGCTGCCGAAGGCCAACACATTGCCGAGCATCCAAGATTGTTTGGCAGTGGCCACGCTCGGCGTGGCCACACACAATACGACTGGCACCATTACTTGTCTGTGCTTCAGAAGAAACCTGGGGCGTTGCGCAATGGTGCGCCATTTGCTGAATTGCCACCCGCGTTCAAGAAGCTTCAATCCATCTTGCTGCAACGCCCCGGCGGTGACCGTGACATGGTGGAAATTCTGGCCCTTGTATTGCACCACGATGAAGGTGCGGTACTCAGTGCTGTGGAATTGGCATTGGAGTGTGGCAAGCCATCGAAGGAGCATGTGCTTAATCTGTTGGGACGTTTGACCGAAGAACCTCCACCCAAACCGATTCCAATTCCCAAGGGGTTAAGGCTGACATTGGAACCACAGGCCAACGTGAACCGCTATGACAGTTTAAGGAGAGCCCATGATGCAGCATGAAGGCCATGTGAGAATCCTCAAATCCTTGAAACTCTTTGGCATGGCACACGCCATTGAGGAGTTGGGCAATCAGAATTCACCAGCATTTAATCAAGCCTTGCCCATGCTGGACAGCTTGATTAAAGCTGAAGTGGCAGAGCGTGAAGTACGTTCGGTGAACTATCAATTGCGGGTGGCCAAGTTCCCCGTGTATCGGGACTTGGTGGGCTTTGACTTCAGTCAAAGCCTGGTTAATGAGGCCACGGTCAAACAATTGCACCGGTGCGACTTCATGGAACAAGCCCAGAACGTGGTGCTGATTGGTGGGCCAGGCACAGGCAAGACTCACCTGGCCACAGCCATTGGTACACAAGCAGTGATGCACTTGAACCGACGGGTGCGTTTCTTCTCCACCGTGGATTTGGTCAATGCACTGGAGCAAGAGAAATCATCTGGGCGTCAGGGACAAATCGCAAACCGTCTGTTGTATGCCGATTTGGTGATTCTGGATGAGCTGGGATATTTGCCTTTTAGCCAAACCGGTGGGGCACTGCTGTTTCACCTGCTCTCAAAGCTGTACGAAAAAACCAGCGTGATACTGACCACCAACTTGAGCTTCTCGGAATGGAGCCGAGTGTTTGGCGATGAAAAGATGACAACAGCGTTGTTGGACCGACTAACCCACCACTGCCACATCCTGGAAACCGGCAATGAAAGTTACCGCTTCAAACACAGTTCAACTCAGAATAAGCAGGAGGAAAAACAGACCCGCAAACTGAAAATCGAGACATAATTCTGACAACAAGGGGTGGGTCAAAATTCAATGCAAATCCCGGGTCAAATTTGGGTGCAAATGGGGTTTGAGGTCCAACCGTACGAAAACGTACGGTAAGAGGAAAATTATCGTCTGAAAAATCGATTAGTAGACAAGAAAGTCCGTTAAGTGCCAATTTTCGATTAAAAAGACACCGTTTTGATGGCGTTTTCCAATGTACATTATGTTTCGATATATCAGACAGTTACTTCACTAACGTACGTTTTCGTTCTATTGGCCTTCAGACCCCCAAATCAACAGATATCGACAACCTCTCGCGCAACCAAGACATCGCGGTCGGACTGCAAGTGATCTTGAAGCCACGGGCCCGTCCCACCCCGACATGGACCTCGATGCCCGAACGGACGTTAGATTTCGAGTTCTAGGCGTTCTGCGATGAAGGTTGGATCCCAGCCGGGATTGAAAGTGTCGACGTGGGTGAATCCGAGCCGCTCGTATAGGCCACGCAGGTTCGGGTGGCAGTCGAGCCGCAGCTTGGCGCACCCCTGCGTTCGCGCGGCATGGCGGCAAGCCTCGATCAGCGCGGAGCTGACACCCCGGCCCGCATGTGTCCGTCGCACCGCGAGCTTGTGCAGATATGCGGCCTCCCCCTTGAGGGCGTCGGGCCAGAACTCGGGATCCTCGGCCGACAAGGTGCAACAGCCGACGATGCCGTCGCTGCAACTCGCGACTAGGAGCTCGGATCTCAGGACGAAGGTCTCCGCGAATGTCCGGTCGATCCGCGCGACGTCCCAGGCGGGCGTTCCCTTGGCGGACATCCACGCCGCAGCGTCGTGCATCAGCCGCACAACCTCGTCGATATCACCCGAGCAGGCGACCCGAACGTTCGGAGGCTCCTCGCTGTCCATTCGCTCCCCTGGCGCGGTATGAACCGCCGCCTCATAGTGCAGTTTGATCCTGACGAGCCCAGCATGTCTGCGCCCACCTTCGCGGAACCTGACCAGGGTCCGCTAGCGGGCGGCCGGAAGGTGAATGCTAGGCATGATCTAACCCTCGGTCTCTGGCGTCGCGACTGCGAAATTTCGCGAGGGTTTCCGAGAAGGTGATTGCGCTTCGCAGATCTCCAGGCGCGTGGGTGCGGACGTAGTCAGCGCCATTGCCGATCGCGTGAAGTTCCGCCGCAAGGCTCGCTGGACCCAGATCCTTTACAGGAAGGCCAACGGTGGCGCCCAAGAAGGATTTCCGCGACACCGAGACCAATAGCGGAAGCCCCAACGCCGACTTCAGCTTTTGAAGGTTCGACAGCACGTGCAGCGATGTTTCCGGTGCGGGGCTCAAGAAAAATCCCATCCCCGGATCGAGGATGAGCCGGTCGGCAGCGACCCCGCTCCGTCGCAAGGCGGAAACCCGCGCCTCGAAGAACCGCACAATCTCGTCGAGCGCGTCTTCGGGTCGAAGGTGACCGGTGCGGGTGGCGATGCCATCCCGCTGCGCTGAGTGCATAACCACCAGCCTGCAGTCCGCCTCAGCAATATCGGGATAGAGCGCAGGGTCAGGAAATCCTTGGATATCGTTCAGGTAGCCCACGCCGCGCTTGAGCGCATAGCGCTGGGTTTCCGGTTGGAAGCTGTCGATTGAAACACGGTGCATCTGATCGGACAGGGCGTCTAAGAGCGGCGCAATACGTCTGATCTCATCGGCCGGCGATACAGGCCTCGCGTCCGGATGGCTGGCGGCCGGTCCGACATCCACGACGTCTGATCCGACTCGCAGCATTTCGATCGCCGCGGTGACAGCGCCGGCGGGGTCTAGCCGCCGGCTCTCATCGAAGAAGGAGTCCTCGGTGAGATTCAGAATGCCGAACACCGTCACCATGGCGTCGGCCTCCGCAGCGACTTCCACGATGGGGATCGGGCGAGCAAAAAGGCAGCAATTATGAGCCCCATACCTACAAAGCCCCACGCATCAAGCTTTTGCCCATGAAGCAACCAGGCAATGGCTGTAATTATGACGACGCCGAGTCCCGACCAGACTGCATAAGCAACACCGACAGGGATGGATTTCAGAACCAGAGAAAGAAAATAAAATGCGATGCCATAACCGATTATGACAACGGCGGAAGGGGCAAGCTTAGTAAAGCCCTCGGTACATTTGTTTTCTGATTTAGTGACAATGGTAAGGAACAGTTATGCAAATCAACTTAAATACTCCGGGCACAGCGGCTACATCAACAATACAAACTGTTGCTCCTGCTGCTCAGGCTAAAACCACCACTACAACAGCACCCTCTACTGCAGACACTGTCACCTTATCTGCTGAAGCAAAGGCGAAGCTGGCTGCAGAGCAGCAAGAATCTAAAGCAATAAATCCAACACTGACTACATTAGGTGGTGGCTGGGGTAATGAACCACCAAAATAAGAGGTAGTTTGTGGGGACATTTATTACGACTCTTGCTGAGTACTTATGGGTGTTGTGCATAGGTTCTCTACTGCTGTCCTTAGTCTGGTCGGCCAGTAAATCTGCACGAATAACCATATTGATACTCACTTTATCGGGATTAGCTCAAGACAGGATTGCTCCTTTGCTGATGGGGATATCTGAAACATCTCCTGAGCTCGCTCGCTTACTTTGGTACCCAAGTTGGGTGATATGTCAAACATTGACGCTTGGTATCATCTGGGTTATTCATAGAAAATTCGTATGGGCGGTTGAACAAATCACTCAATTCATTTGTTTAAGCATCTTGATGCACTCTGTTCTGCAGGTAGCGAGATTCACAGACAGAGTCATATTTGGCACTGATCTATTGGGTGGTATATACAAATATGGAATACCAGCTATAAATATCGCAGCAATTTTAGCGATATTTTTATGGTCCATATCAGGAGCCGTCAAGCACAGAAAGGAACTTCAGGAATGCTGACTTTTGTTATGTCTGCAATTACGTTTGGCTTTTTACTGTTAAGTCTGTTTTTCTACAAGAAGTTGATTGGAATGTCAGATGCATTAAACATTATCGAAAAGCAGGTGGCCGCTGATATGGAGATCCGGGCGCATAGATTATGCCTGCTTGCATACGAAGCGCAACGGTTCGGTAACTCTGTGGATAGACGTGCTTTGGATGAAGAGTTTAAAGATTTTTTGCACCTGTACATTGAAGACTACCAAGCAGAAGTCGCAAAAAAGATCAGAGAACATAAGCTCAGCGAGATTTCTGCCTACGGATTTATTAAATTAGATAAGTAGTCATAACAACAAAGCTGTGGACAAGATCTGTCTTGTCTTATTTTAAATGCCCCCCACTGCTTCTCATAGTGATGCACGCCAGCTTTGGCCACCTTTAGATTTGACTGATGCTGCTTGTTAAGAAAATTCTGAATATCTTGCTGAACCTGATGCACAGCATCCAGTAATTGGGCTAAAGCAAACTCCTCGGCATGAAACACAAAGGTTTTACTGGCAGGTTCAAGCCAGCAAAACATGGCTTCATTATCCATCCAGGTGATCACCTGATTAAAACCGGTTAAATGATGCGCTTGATAACGACGCAGAGCAGTATTATCCCGCACTGAATGATCCAGCTCATCTGCATGACGCCATAACGCCTCATTCCGCAGTGGATGGTTTAGATCAGGCAGGTTGATTTCACTTCGCAGCGCCATGGCTCTATGACACAAATCCAGCCCCAGTTCTCCGCAACACTTGGCGGGCCAGAAAATCCGGGATAATTGATAGCTATGGATCAGAATTAAATGCACGGCATCGTACATATCTTCACAAGCCCGGCGCTGACAATCCCAGTCTTCAGACCAGTCATGTAATTGTTTGATGGCTCTGTCCAGTTGCTGACCAGCCTCAACGACTAACTCAGCTTGCAGTTCTGCCTGCTTCATGTAGACCAATAATTCTTTGGCATCCATTTCAACACTCCTGTAAGACGAGACAACACCCTGATTCGGGTACTCTGTATTTTCAGTGTAGAAAGCAAAAAGTCCTTTGCAAGCTGACAAAACAGAAGCTAAGTTATAGATTTTCCAGTTATTACCTATTAACGGTCCTTCAATAAATCTAAGCTGCTGAGTTCATGTGATATAGCATCTTTTGGATTTTTCAGATTTTTTGTATTTATTTTCAACAATCTGCTGTTCTGTTCAGCAAAAAAGCGAGTCACAAGCTATCGGTTATAAAATAAGATGGCCGTTCTAAACCGGGCTTTCATCAAATAGTTACATCTGTTTTTTAAACTTTGACGTACAATAACTGCCTTTTTCGTTGCTGCAGAGGAATTTTATGCTGGGCTTTTTTGAACGCTTAACCAACCCTTTCCCTGATAAAGAGCCAACTCAGCCACCTCAAGGCCTGTTTGCATTTTGTTTGCATTACAGTCAAGGCATGGTGTTGCCTCTGATCCTGATGTCTATTGCGACAGCCTTACTGGCCGCATTAGAAGTGTCCTTATTTGGCTATATGGGGCAATTAGTCGATTGGTTGGTAACCAAGAATCCGGCTACTTTCTGGCAGGAAGAGCAGGATACCTTGATCACTATGGCCATAGTGATGTTGCTGGTGTTGCCTGGTTTGGTATTTTTTCACTCAGCCCTGATCCACCAAACTATATTGGGTAACTACCCTATGTCGATCCGCTGGCTGGCGCATCGTTATTTACTGAAACAAAGTTTGGGTTTCTACCAGAATGAATTCGCTGGTCGCATCGCCACTAAAGTGATGCAAACGGCTTTGGCAGTGCGCGAAACGGCCACCAAGCTGCTGGATGTGATGGTGTATGTGGTGGTGTATTTTGGCTCTATGTTGTATCTGATCGCCGATGCAGATTGGCGCTTGGTACTGCCGATGATTGCCTGGTTAGTCATATACACCGGCTTGCAGTTTTATTTTGTGCCGAGACTGAAACAAGTTGCAACAGAACAAGCCGATGCCCGTTCAGAAATGACAGGCCGTATTGTCGACAGCTACACCAATATCAGCACTATTAAACTGTTTTCACACACGGCTCGTGAGTCAGAATACGCCCGCGATAGCATGCAGCTGTTTCTGGTGCCTGTGTACAGACAAATGCGACTGGCTACCTGGCTCAATATTTGTGTGCAGGGTCTGAACTATCTGTTGGTGTTCTCTATTGCCACGCTGGCGATATGGCTTTGGTCTGTCAATGCCGTCACTGTGGGCTCTATTGCCATCGCAGTCAGTCTGGCGCTGCGTTTAAATGGTATGTCGCAGTGGATCATGTGGGAAGTCAGTGCACTGTTTGAAAACATAGGTACTGTGGCAGATGGTATTGCGACTTTGTCTCAGCCTCAGCAAATCATCGACAAAGCTGATGCGAAGCCGCTTGAAGTGCCACAAGGTCAGATTGAGTTTAAGCAACTGAACTTTAACTACGGCAAAGCAGCAGGTGAACATGGTCCTGTGATTGATGGTCTGGACTTGTCGATTAAACCCGGTGAAAAAGTAGGTTTAGTCGGCCGTTCTGGTGCTGGTAAATCCACGCTGGTGAACTTACTGCTGCGCTTTTATGATGTCAATTCAGGCCAGATTTTGATAGACGGTCAGGACATCAAAACTGTATCACAGGAAAGTCTTCGCGCTCATATAGCTATGGTGACCCAGGATACCTCCCTGCTACACCGTACTGTAAGGGAAAATATTTTATATGGTCGTCCTGGCGCTACCGAAGCGGAAATGATTGAAGCAGCCCGTTTAGCCGAAGCCGATGCTTTTATTCAGGAGCTTACCGATCCTAAAGGCAACAGTGGCTACGACGCTCAGGTGGGCGAACGTGGAGTCAAGCTTTCTGGTGGTCAACGTCAACGTATTGCAATAGCTCGGGTTTTACTGAAAAACGCCCCTATTCTGATTTTGGATGAAGCCACCTCAGCGCTGGACTCCGAAGTAGAATCAGCTATTCAGCATAGTCTGACTCAGTTGATGATAGGCAAAACGGTTATAGCCATTGCACACCGTTTATCTACCATAGCAGCTATGGACAGGCTGATCGTTCTGGATCAAGGTCGTATTGTGGAACAAGGCAGTCATCAGGAACTGATCGCCAAAGGCGGTATTTACGCTCAATTATGGGCGCATCAAACCGGCGGCTTTATTGGTGTGGAATAAATAATAAAGGTCAGAGTCTTGGCTCTGACCTGTTGTTTTTAGCTTAAACGCGGGTCGGTTTCAGCGACCATCGGCCGGTTTAAATGCGCATTTCTGAACTGTAATAATACAGGGAAGGGTTTTAAGTCGACTAAATCGCGGAACAATATCCAGTCGATTAAAGTGAACAGACTGATACCAGGATAGTCCCAGTCACCGAAATGCCCTGCCCTGATTTGTTGCTCAAGTGCCTCTAGCGTCGCCTGAATTCGCTCATGCTGAAGATTAAAAAACAATTTATCTTCAGTCACGTCAAAACCTGAGCGCTTACAAAGCAGTAATTCAACCAAGGAGTCTGTGCAGGCATTGATGGTCGTCAGACCGTTTTCCTGATCCCAGCTCAATGGTTTGAATTTCAGTTTCGAAGCCAAATAACGATAAATTACGCCTGAATCAAAAATAACCTGCTCTCCATCCACTAACACAGGCACTTTGCGTGCCGGATTATGTTGTACCAACACTGAACGGCCTTCAGACTCAAAAATATTAAGCGCTACAAACTGATAAGGTTGCCCTGCCAGTACTAAACGTAAACGACGAACAAAAGGGGAAGCCACTGAACCTAATAACTGCATAACCTACTCCAATTTCAAACCATAGCTTTAGTGTACAACCAGAGTCAGCGGCTTAGATAGTGCTGATAGTCTGTTAATTTGGGCTTAGGGCAGAAAGCTTTTTCAATTCAAATTGATACGCAGTCTGAGCAACCTGCGCAATGATAGCTTCATTGGTTCGGCTTGACTCGGCTGAGTCTTTCACAAAAACAGCAACCAGCAAGGGCCGTCCATCAGGCAACAGAATGATACCTAAATCATTAGTGGCCGCAGTTTTTCCGGCTTTGATACCCGAAGTACCAGTTTTATGTGCGACCACAGTACCAGCTGGTAACAAACCTTTTAACCGCTCTGGTCCTGTGGTGGTTTCGACCATCCACTTCCATAACAAAGCCTGCGAGGTTTCAGACAGCTGTGTTTTTTGCTCAAACTTTTTCAGGATCTCTGCAGCACCTTTCATCGAGGTCCAGTTTTGATACTGCACCTGATCATCGGCGTGCATCTGCGCTTCATTTGCGACCACAGCGGTCTCCTTTATACCCATAGACTGGATATAGTCATGCAAAGCAGCTGGTCCACCAACCAGTTCAAATAACAAATCACAGGCCACGTTATCGGTGTGCGAGACCGAGTATTGCAGCAGTTGCTGCACTGGAACACTAAACTCGTCTCCCTGATACGCTTTCATTATCGGAGCCCAGGTATTCTGTAAAACCTTAGCCCTGTTTACGATAACGGTCTGATTTAAATCCAACTTTCCCTGATCAACCTGATGCAGTACCAACATAGCTAAATGCAATTTAAATACACTTTGCATTGGGAATTTTTCAAAAGGATTAATCAGTAAAGGTTCCAGATCGTCAGGCCCCCACACTGCAACGCCTACAGTGGCTTTTTTTCCAATGACTATGGATTCAATTTGCTCTTTTAACAGTGGGGATTGCGCTGAGGTTTCGAATGAACTAAAAGATACCATCAGTAGCGTCGAGGCAGTAACTACAGCTTTTATAATGACATTCATCGGATTGTCCTTTTGATAAGTCGATATGAATTATACAAAAGGCAGCCAAAGCTGCCTTTTTAGGGTATAGGAAGTATAAACCACCTTTTTGGGTATAGGAAGTATAAACCACCTTTTTGCTCCTCATCCGAAGTATCTTACCTGAAATTCCCTCACTCGTTTACCGCTCAAGCCCCAATTTTAACTGCCGGTCCAGCCTAAACCGCTCTAATAAGGTTCGATTTGGCGGTAAAATCTCTAGCCTGATAGCTCGAGAGATACAAACTGCCCCACCGCCCCGTTTAAAAGTTGGCAGTGTTGAGCAGTGTTGGATTTGGGGTCGTCAGTCAAAGAGACGACTCTGTGATGGATCGAACAGGCTGGGAGTCAGTGGCGGCGCTCGTTCTGGTGGCAGCTCACGCTGCTTGGCGGCATTCGCCTTGGCTGTTTTCTGTTTCAGATGCTTGAGAATCTGCTCAATGACCTTCGGATCTTCGATGCTGGCAATCACTTTGACGTGACCGCCGCAGTGTTCGCAAACTTCAATATCAATATTGAAGACTCGCTTGAGGCGTTGCATCCAGGTCATGGCGCGGTGGCGCTCTGCAGGACTCTTGTCACGCCAGTTAGTATCGAGACCTTCCGATTTGTCGGGCTTCTTGCCCCGCTTGGCGGGTGTTACTTGAACTCGGTGTTTGCTGTTCGGTGCAAAGACGCCGTGGAAGCGTGTGAGGTTGACTCGCGGCTTAGGTACCAACGCAGCGAGTTTGGCGATGAAGTCCAGCGGCTCGAAGATCACATGGGTGGTGCCATTGCGGTACGGAGTTTTGAGCTCGTAACGCACCTGCCCATTGGCGGTTAATGCCAGACGTTTTTCTGAAACCGCTGGCCGACTAATGTAGCGACACAAGCGCTCAAGCTTATCCCGCTGATGCGCTTCGGCCATCACACCGGCGTGTAGCGAGAAACCAGCATGGTTGGCTACTCGACTGCTTGAGTCGGCTTTATCCTCACGCCCTGGCAAGGTTTGCAGGGTGAAGACTTTGCGCCCTTGCTGGGGGCCGACGGCAATGCGATACGTAACCGAAGCACCATGTAATTGAGTCAGCGTATCGTCTTCGCCCTCTTCCAGTGTCAACCACGTATTCTCGGCATCACGCTCCAAAATCCCACGCTTTTCCATGCAGCGAGCGATGCGATGGCTGAGGGTGTGAGCGAGCGTATTCAGCTCATCGTAAGTGGGTGCCTTGACACGATGGAAGCGTTGCTTGCCATAGTCATCTTCGGCATAGACACCATCGAGAAACAGCATGTGGTAGTGGACATTGAGATTTAGCGCGGAGCCAAAGCGTTGGATAAGAGTCACTGAGCCAGTTTGTGCAGAGGCTTTGGTGTAACCGGCTTTTTTGATCAGATGAGTTGAGAGTGTACGATAGACGATACTCAAGACCTGGCCCATCAGCTGGGGATGGCGAGCCAGCAAAAAGCGTAGCTGGAAAGGAAAGCTGAGCACCCACTGGCGAATGGGCTCCTTGGGGAAGACTTCGTCTATCAGCAGCGCCGCACTCTCGGCCATCCGGCGGGCACCGCAGCTAGGGCAAAAGCCGCGTCGTTTACAGCTGAAGGCGACCAGACGCTCGTGATGACAATCCTCGCAGCGAACCCGCATGAAACCATACTCCAGACGGCCACATTGGAGGAGGTCGTTGAATTCTTGTTGGATGTAGCGAGGCAGGTGTTGACCTTGGGCTTCGAGTGAGGCTTTGAAGGCTGGGTAGTGCTGCTCAACCAGCTGGTAGAGCAGCGTCTGGTCGGGTTGGTGGCGTTCGTAACCGTTTGTTTGAGTGGGCGATTGACTCGCCGTGGCGTTCCTTGCCAGCGACATGGGTATCCTCCGCTGATACTGTGGTTATGTACAGTATCAGCGGCTTGCGTTCAGACGTCCAGTCTGGCCCTAGACATCGCTAAATGCTTAACCCGCAATAGCCCTCACGAGTTGTTATCAGCCACTACCGGTTGAGCGAGAAGGTTTTGGGTTCAGGGTGCTATTGCTCCACCAATCACAATACTGAAGCCCCAACTGTTATCAGTTGGGGCTTTTTCTTGTCTGTTTGCGGCGGTTGCGTTTTATCGGTAGTCGTCGAGCTCTGCACCATCCCACATAAGAGCTTAACGGTGCGATCTTCAACGCCATCACACAAAACTTTCTTTTTCACGCACAGTCAACTTATTGGATGTTTTATTAACAACCCAAAAGGAGATATTTAGCGGGCGGCCGGAAGGTGAATGCTAGGCATGATCTAACCCTCGGTCTCTGGCGTCGCGACTGCGAAATTTCGCGAGGGTTTCCGAGAAGGTGATTGCGCTTCGCAGATCTCCAGGCGCGTGGGTGCGGACGTAGTCAGCGCCATTGCCGATCGCGTGAAGTTCCGCCGCAAGGCTCGCTGGACCCAGATCCTTTACAGGAAGGCCAACGGTGGCGCCCAAGAAGGATTTCCGCGACACCGAGACCAATAGCGGAAGCCCCAACGCCGACTTCAGCTTTTGAAGGTTCGACAGCACGTGCAGCGATGTTTCCGGTGCGGGGCTCAAGAAAAATCCCATCCCCGGATCGAGGATGAGCCGGTCGGCAGCGACCCCGCTCCGTCGCAAGGCGGAAACCCGCGCCTCGAAGAACCGCACAATCTCGTCGAGCGCGTCTTCGGGTCGAAGGTGACCGGTGCGGGTGGCGATGCCATCCCGCTGCGCTGAGTGCATAACCACCAGCCTGCAGTCCGCCTCAGCAATATCGGGATAGAGCGCAGGGTCAGGAAATCCTTGGATATCGTTCAGGTAGCCCACGCCGCGCTTGAGCGCATAGCGCTGGGTTTCCGGTTGGAAGCTGTCGATTGAAACACGGTGCATCTGATCGGACAGGGCGTCTAAGAGCGGCGCAATACGTCTGATCTCATCGGCCGGCGATACAGGCCTCGCGTCCGGATGGCTGGCGGCCGGTCCGACATCCACGACGTCTGATCCGACTCGCAGCATTTCGATCGCCGCGGTGACAGCGCCGGCGGGGTCTAGCCGCCGGCTCTCATCGAAGAAGGAGTCCTCGGTGAGATTCAGAATGCCGAACACCGTCACCATGGCGTCGGCCTCCGCAGCGACTTCCACGATGGGGATCGGGCGAGCAAAAAGGCAGCAATTATGAGCCCCATACCTACAAAGCCCCACGCATCAAGCTTTTGCCCATGAAGCAACCAGGCAATGGCTGTAATTATGACGACGCCGAGTCCCGACCAGACTGCATAAGCAACACCGACAGGGATGGATTTCAGAACCAGAGAAAGAAAATAAAATGCGATGCCATAACCGATTATGACAACGGCGGAAGGGGCAAGCTTAGTAAAGCCCTCGCTAGATTTTAATGCGGATGTTGCGATTACTTCGCCAACTATTGCGATAACAAGAAAAAGCCAGCCTTTCATGATATATCTCCCAATTTGTGTAGGGCTTATTATGCACGCTTAAAAATAATAAAAGCAGACTTGACCTGATAGTTTGGCTGTGAGCAATTATGTGCTTAGTGCATCTAACGCTCGGCACAGCGGCGCGAACGAAGTGAGTGTCCAGTGCAGCTTGCTGCACGGTGCTGCTGCCGCTTGTTAACCTTTTTGCCATATTTGATAACTATAATTTATGTTAGATACGAAGTCTTGTATAAAAACGGGTCTAAAATTGCTGGGAATTTCTGGAAAGTAAACATCACCTTCTGGCTCAATATCAATGGTTGATATATGTAATGTATCGACTTTATCGATCAGATTTTTGTATATTTCCCCACCACCTGAAACAATTACGTGGTTTGTCATATTTTCTAGTTGGCTTAAAGCGTCTTGAATAGATGCAAAGACTATTACGTTCTCATTGTCAGATGTAAAGTTTGAACGAGTTACAACAGCATATTTTCGATTGGGCAACGCTCCCATTGACTCGAAAGTCTTACGCCCAACAAGAATCCATTGATTATATGTAATAGCTTTAAAGAGAAGCTGCTCACCTTTCGCGCTCCATGGAATATCAGGTCCATTTCCGATGACTCCATTCCTCGATATTGCTGCCATTAGAGATAGTTTCATAGTTCTTCCTTGGGGGTTAACGCTTGAGTTAAGCCGCGCCGCGAAGCGGCGTCGGCTTGAACGAATTGTTAGACATTATTTGCCGACTACCTTGGTGATCTCGCCTTTCACGTAGTGAACAAATTCTTCCAACTGATCTGCGCGGGAGGCCAAGCGATCTTCTTCTTGTCCAAGATAAGCCTGTCTAGCTTCAAGTATGACGGGCTGATACTGGGCCGGCAGGCGCTCCATTGCCCAGTCGGCAGCGACATCCTTCGGCGCGATTTTGCCGGTTACTGCGCTGTACCAAATGCGGGACAACGTAAGCACTACATTTCGCTCATCGCCAGCCCAGTCGGGCGGCGAGTTCCATAGCGTTAAGGTTTCATTTAGCGCCTCAAATAGATCCTGTTCAGGAACCGGATCAAAGAGTTCCTCCGCCGCTGGACCTACCAAGGCAACGCTATGTTCTCTTGCTTTTGTCAGCAAGATAGCCAGATCAATGTCGATCGTGGCTGGCTCGAAGATACCTGCAAGAATGTCATTGCGCTGCCATTCTCCAAATTGCAGTTCGCGCTTAGCTGGATAACGCCACGGAATGATGTCGTCGTGCACAACAATGGTGACTTCTACAGCGCGGAGAATCTCGCTCTCTCCAGGGGAAGCCGAAGTTTCCAAAAGGTCGTTGATCAAAGCTCGCCGCGTTGTTTCATCAAGCTTTACGGCCACAGTAACCAACAAATCAATATCGCTGTATGGCTTCAGGCCGCCATCCACTGCGGAGCCGTACAAATGCACGGCCAGCAACGTTGATTCCAGATGGCGCTCAATGACGCTTAGCACCTCTGATAGTTGGTTCGAAATTTCGATGGTCACCGCTACCCTCATGATGTCTAACTTTGTTTTAGGGCGACTGCCCTGCTGCGTAACATCGTTGCTGCTCCATAACATCAAACATCGACCCACGGCGTAACGCGCTTGCTGCTTGGATGCCCGAGGCATAGACTGTACAAAAAAACAGTCATAACAAGCCATGAAAACCGCCACTGCGCCGTTACCACCGCTGCGTTCGGTCAAGGTTCTGGACCAGTTGCGTGAGCGCATACGCTACTTGCATTACAGTTTACGAACCGAACAGGCTTATGTCAACTGGGTTCGTGCCTTCATCCGTTTCCACGGTGTGCGTCACCCGGCAACCTTGGGCAGCAGCGAAGTCGAGGCATTTCTGTCCTGGCTGGCGAACGAGCGCAAGGTTTCGGTCTCCACGCATCGTCAGGCATTGGCGGCCTTGCTGTTCTTCTACGGCAAGGTGCTGTGCACGGATCTGCCCTGGCTTCAGGAGATCGGAAGACCTCGGCCGTCGCGGCGCTTGCCGGTGGTGCTGACCCCGGATGAAGTGGTTCGCATCCTCGGTTTTCTGGAAGGCGAGCATCGTTTGTTCGCCCAGCTTCTGTATGGAACGGGCATGCGGATCAGTGAGGGTTTGCAACTGCGGGTCAAGGATCTGGATTTCGATCACGGCACGATCATCGTGCGGGAGGGCAAGGGCTCCAAGGATCGGGCCTTGATGTTACCCGAGAGCTTGGCACCCAGCCTGCGCGAGCAGCTGTCGCGTGCACGGGCATGGTGGCTGAAGGACCAGGCCGAGGGCCGCAGCGGCGTTGCGCTTCCCGACGCCCTTGAGCGGAAGTATCCGCGCGCCGGGCATTCCTGGCCGTGGTTCTGGGTTTTTGCGCAGCACACGCATTCGACCGATCCACGGAGCGGTGTCGTGCGTCGCCATCACATGTATGACCAGACCTTTCAGCGCGCCTTCAAACGTGCCGTAGAACAAGCAGGCATCACGAAGCCCGCCACACCGCACACCCTCCGCCACTCGTTCGCGACGGCCTTGCTCCGCAGCGGTTACGACATTCGAACCGTGCAGGATCTGCTCGGCCATTCCGACGTCTCTACGACGATGATTTACACGCATGTGCTGAAAGTTGGCGGTGCCGGAGTGCGCTCACCGCTTGATGCGCTGCCGCCCCTCACTAGTGAGAGGTAGGGCAGCGCAAGTCAATCCTGGCGGATTCACTACCCCTGCGCGAAGGCCATCGGTGCCGCATCGAACGGCCGGTTGCGGAAAGTCCTCCCTGCGTCCGCTGATGGCCGGCAGCAGCCCGTCGTTGCCTGATGGATCCAACCCCTCCGCTGCTATAGTGCAGTCGGCTTCTGACGTTCAGTGCAGCCGTCTTCTGAAAACGACACCATGTGCAAACGATGTCAGAATAGAGTTAAATTTCCTATTGATTGACATATTCCGTCAAAGGTAATAGATTTCATCCTGACACTTTTGCCTTTGGAGGCATCTTGCAAGGTCAACGCATCGGCTATGTCCGCGTCAGCAGCTTCGACCAGAACCCGGAACGGCAATTGGAGGGTGTTCAGGTGGCGCGGGTGTTCACCGACAAGGCTTCTGGCAAGGACACCCAGCGTCCCGAGCTGGAAAGGCTGCTGGCCTTCGTCCGCGAGGGCGACACCGTGGTGGTGCATAGCATGGACAGGCTGGCACGCAACCTTGATGACCTGCGCCGCATCGTCCAAGGGCTGACACAACGGGGCGTGCGCATGGAGTTCGTCAAAGAAGGGCTGAAGTTCACCGGCGAGGACTCACCGATGGCCAATCTGATGCTGTCGGTCATGGGAGCCTTCGCTGAGTTCGAGCGCGCCCTGATCCGCGAACGTCAGCGCGAGGGAATCGTGCTGGCCAAGCAGCGCGGTGCCTACCGGGGACGAAAGAAATCGCTGAACAGCGAACAAATTGCCGAGTTGAAACGGCGAGTTGCGGCAGGCGACCAAAAAACCTTGGTGGCCCGTGACTTCGGCATCAGCCGCGAAACCTTGTACCAGTACCTGCGGGAAGACTGACCATGCCACGCCGCTCAATCCTGTCCGCCACCGAGCGCGAAAGCCTGCTGGCACTGCCAGATGCCAAAGACGAACTGATACGGCACTACACGTTCAACGAAACCGACCTGTCGGTGATCCGTCAGCGTCGCGGCGCCGCGAATCGATTGGGCTTCGCTGTGCAGCTTTGCTACTTGCGATTCCCTGGCACCTTTTTGGGCGTCGATGAGCCTCCGTTTCCGCCCCTGTTGCGCATGGTGGCCGCGCAACTCAAGATGCCAGTGGAAAGTTGGAGCGAGTACGGCCAGCGCGAACAGACACGGCGGGAGCACTTGGTCGAGCTGCAAACGGTTTTTGGGTTCAAGCCCTTCACCATGAGCCACTATCGGCAAGCCGTGCATACATTGACCGAGCTGGCCTTGCAGACCGACAAAGGCATCGTGCTGGCGAGCGCACTTGTCGAGAATCTGCGGCGGCAGAGCATTATCCTGCCCGCCATGAATGCCATCGAGCGCGCAAGCGCCGAGGCCATCACCCGTGCCAACCGACGCATTTACGCGGCGCTGACCGATTCTTTGTTATCACCCCACCGTCAGCGCCTGGACGAACTTCTCAAGCGCAAGGACGGCAGTAAAGTGACGTGGCTGGCATGGCTGCGCCAGTCGCCTGCCAAACCGAACTCTCGCCACATGCTCGAACATATTGAGCGCCTGAAATCCTGGCAAGCACTTGATCTGCCCGCAGGCATCGAGCGGCAGGTTCACCAGAACCGCCTGCTCAAAATCGCTCGTGAAGGTGGCCAGATGACGCCTGCTGATCTGGCAAAGTTCGAGGTGCAACGACGCTATGCCACGCTGGTAGCGCTGGCCATCGAAGGCATGGCCACCGTCACCGATGAAATCATCGACCTTCACGATCGCATCATCGGCAAGCTGTTCAACGCGGCCAAGAACAAGCATCAGCAGCAGTTCCAGGCTTCCGGCAAGGCGATCAACGACAAGGTGCGGATGTATGGGCGCATCGGTCAAGCGTTGATTGAGGCCAAGCAAAGCGGCAGCGATCCGTTCGCCGCCATCGAGGCCGTTATGCCCTGGGACACCTTCGCCGCCAGCGTCACCGAAGCGCAAACATTGGCGCGGCCTGCCGACTTTGATTTCCTGCACCACATCGGTGAAAGCTATGCCACGCTACGCCGCTACGCGCCGCAGTTCCTGGGCGTGCTCAAATTGCGGGCTGCGCCCGCCGCCAAGGGTGTGCTCGATGCCATCGACATGCTGCGCGGCATGAACAGCGACAGCGCGCGCAAGGTGCCCGCCGATGCGCCAACCGCATTCATCAAGCCGCGCTGGGCAAAGCTGGTTCTGACCGACGACGGCATCGACCGGCGTTACTACGAGTTATGCGCCCTGTCGGAGCTGAAGAACGCGCTGCGCTCCGGTGATGTCTGGGTGCAGGGTTCTCGCCAGTTCAAGGACTTCGACGAATACCTGGTGCCGGTCGAGAAGTTCGCCACTTTGAAGCTGGCCAGCGAATTGCCGCTGGCAGTGGCCACCGACTGCGACCAATACCTGCATGACCGGTTGGAATTGTTGGAGGCGCAACTCGCCACAGTCAACCGCATGGCTGCGGCCAACGACTTACCGGATGCCATCATCACCACCGCGTCAGGCCTGAAGATCACGCCGCTGGACGCGGCAGTACCAGACGCCGCGCAAGCCATGATCGACCAGACAGCTATGCTGCTGCCGCACCTCAAAATCACCGAGTTGCTGATGGAGGTCGATGAATGGACGGGCTTCACCCGCCACTTCACACACCTGAAGACCAGCGACACGGCCAAGGACAAAACCTTGCTGTTGACGACGATCCTGGCCGACGCGATCAACCTGGGTCTGACCAAAATGGCCGAGTCCTGCCCTGGCACCACCTACGCCAAGCTGTCTTGGCTGCAAGCCTGGCACATCCGCGATGAAACCTATTCGACGGCGCTGGCCGAGCTGGTGAATGCGCAGTTTCGGCAACCCTTCGCCGGCAACTGGGGTGACGGCACCACGTCATCGTCGGACGGCCAGAACTTCAGAACCGGCAGCAAAGCAGAAAGCACTGGTCATATCAACCCGAAGTATGGAAGCAGTCCAGGACGGACTTTCTACACCCATATCTCCGACCAGTACGCGCCCTTCAGTGCCAAGGTGGTCAACGTGGGCATTCGTGATTCAACTTACGTGCTTGATGGCCTGCTGTACCACGAGTCGGACTTGCGCATCGAGGAACACTACACCGACACGGCAGGCTTCACCGATCACGTGTTTGGCTTGATGCATTTGCTGGGATTTCGCTTCGCGCCGCGTATCCGTGACTTGGGCGAAACCAAGCTATTCATCCCCAAGGGCGATGCCGCCTATGACGCGCTCAAGCCGATGATTAGCAGCGACAGGCTGAACATCAAGCAAATACGCGCCCATTGGGATGAAATTCTGCGGCTGGCCACCTCCATCAAGCAAGGCACGGTAACGGCTTCGCTGATGCTGCGCAAACTCGGCAGCTACCCGCGCCAGAACGGCTTGGCCGTGGCGTTGCGCGAGCTGGGGCGCATCGAGCGCACGCTGTTCATTTTGGATTGGCTGCAAAGCGTGGAGCTGCGCCGCCGCGTCCATGCGGGGCTGAATAAGGGCGAGGCGCGCAACGCGCTGGCCAGGGCGGTCTTCTTCTACCGATTGGGTGAAATCCGCGACCGCAGTTTTGAGCAGCAGCGCTACCGGGCCAGCGGCCTCAATCTGGTGACGGCGGCCATCGTGTTGTGGAACACGGTATATCTGGAGCGTGCCACCAGTGCTTTGCGTGGCAACGGCACGGCGCTGGACGACACATTGTTGCAATATCTGTCGCCGCTGGGGTGGGAGCACATCAACCTGACCGGCGATTACCTATGGCGCAGCAGCGCCAAGGTCGGTGCGGGGAAGTTTAGGCCATTGCGACCGCTGCCACCGGCTTAGCGTGCTTTATTTTCCGTTTTCTGAGACGACCCCTAATTTCATACGAACCTCAATGCTGTATAAAAATACAGTATTGTATACATCCGAGTTAGGAAATTGCAAGCTATGTATTAGATATTAAAATGACTGGATAACGGCATTTACTGTTTAGCTGCTCACAAATCACGATATAGATAATTATTGTACTGTAAGCCTATTATTGAACTGAATGCGCGATGGGGGAGAGCACATTTTCCCCCAATCATAATTGAGTCTAAGACGAAACTACGCGAGATGCCCGTTACGATATTTCAGCCAGACTACCAGCGTTTTCATGAGATGATTTCGAGAACGAAAATAGAGGCTATTTCTAATTAACTGATCTGTTTTCTAAACCAAGCCTTGAACTGATTGCGTTTTGAGTGAGTGTACAGGTCGTAATCAATAGGATACTTTTTACGGAACTCGCTGATAGCTCGTTCGCATGTTTTTTTATCTTTTACTTGTTCTGATGAAAAACCTAGTGAAGCAATTTTTTGTGTAATTTGAGGGTCGGTGTGGTGTGGTGGTCTTTTCGGTTGAGCACCGACATCGAGTCCGAAACGAACAAGTTTATCATGAGCCAACTTTTGTACTTCAAAGATATGATCGTTGTTCATAGTATTAACTAGCATATCTATACATTCTGTACACTTATATTTACCAAGTAAGTGAATCGCCAGTAGCCTTTTCTCAAAGGAGTAAACAACACTTATATTTCTTTTAATATCTTTCCATACTTTTTCTGATGGTTCTGACTCACTATATTTCTCTTTTGGCTCCTCAAGAGATAATAAGAAATCCTTAGCGGTAATAGATTCTTTTAATAGCTTTCTTTTAAAACTATTAAAAGCAGTCTTCATGTATTGCAAAGGCTCTGCCATAGGATGTGATTTACCCGGCTTTGTTAATCTCTCATGCTCTTGGTAACGCTTATTAACTCTTTCCCAATCCTTTGGATAGATACGTTTAAACTCAGAAAAGAAGGAATCAAAATCACAATCAACAGCAAGGAGAGACAGCACCGTTGCTATTTTGAATTCTTTTTTTGGTATAACACTGCCTTTTGATACCCGTTGTCTACTCATATTAACCCTCTACATACCAAAGTTGGTTACAAACCCCACTTTTATGTGAGGTTACAATTTGAATTGTATGAAATTTTTTGGGGAAGAGAAAGCTGAAAATAGGGCTTGAATTGCCGATAAACTCTGAGGTGTATACCTTTTTATGAGGTAAGCTCAATGGGATCTAATGAGCATTTTTCGCATCCAGCATCTTGCCAACTACCTCATCTAAAGGAATAGTAACCTTGCCTTTCATAATGATTTTTACATAATTAATAGTGGAAATTTGAACGACCTGCATGTTTATTTAAACCGTTTAATTTTATTAGTAACGGTAAATAATTCTGGTTCTTCAGATATGCTTTTGCTTTAAGCGCGAGATAGTAACTCTCAATCCCCGCAATCACCACAAACAAAGCAGTAGCAGACTCATACCCTATCCCATATGCATAGTTTTTACAGTCGGGCAATATATCGTCACTGTGGCTATGTATTGCGGAATGAGGCTCACCGGTCAAAGTATTGATGATAATAGGCAGGGGGTTTTCGAGTAGTTCAAGCAGATCCGATGGTGACAGTTCATTAATGAATGTTTCATCACCTGCACTAATTTTATCAAATGCCGGTTTCACAGGAACTCCTGAATGGGCTATAAATTCAGAGGCTATGTGCTGTAACAACGCTGTGTTGTTCATCATTTTTTATAGGTCCTCCCATACTGTTTGAAATATTCATTGAGCTCTTTGTCTCGCTCATACGTAGCCGCATCTGCCGCTTGTCTGGCTTCATCAACCTGCTTTCTTTGTAGTTCTTCAGCCAGCTTCAGATAAGATTGAATATTCTCTTGGTTTGGTTCATTTGTTACGAGTTCAAACGCAGCTCTTTCACGTTCTTCCAATGAGCTGCACCCCATCAACGAAAACATGGCAACTGAAGCACAAAAGTAAAAACGGGCGGTTGAGAATTCCCGTTGTGTTTTTTTCTTCATCATTTTTCCAACTTAATTATCTGTTGCCCCCTAAACACGCCAAGGAGAGTCGTTTTGTGTTTGTCAGAACGCTCCTGTCTGTCTGCTTCAGCAGTAAACAATGGCAGGGGACTTACTTTAAAATCCTGATCCTGCACTATCAAAAACGGCACAGGAGCGTTTATGCAGCGTTTTTTCCCACTGGCAAAGGTTAGGTTGCAGATCGGCTGCGGCGTAACGCTACGCTTTATTCTGAGCCTATTAGCAGGGCACTCTTGGATTTTATCCATTAAGTCCTGTAACTCAGCGTTGCCTTTTGCTATGTCAGCTATGAGCTGATAAAGCTTAACAGGGTCTGTTTTCTGCATGAGTCCTTTTAAGCCCCACGTATATGAAGCATGAGTGATCACATCGTCAGAGTTAAATACAGGAATGTTCCGGTACAAATGCAGTGTCATTACGTTACTCAGATGTTTACGCAAAATTCTGAAACGCTCAGATTTTGGCAGTGCGACAACCGAGCTTCTGATATTGTTTTTTACGGTATTGATTTTGATTAGATGATCAGCAAGTTCCATAGCCGCAGTTGATAACTGTACATATCCGGCTGTTCGCCTCGCAAACTTTTGTGAGTACAACGGAGAAATGTATAAGTCCTGCCAACATGAGATAACCGATGTATAGGCATGAGGACCCCAATTCACAACCGGCTCAATGCATTTACCGATATCATCACAACCATTTTCTACCGGTGGAATGACACAGGTAAGGGCTGAAATTACCTTTGTATCTCGAAAAAGAGAGTCAAGCTGGTGGAGGTACTTCAGCAATGAACCAATATAGCTATCAAGCATCACATGAAACTCCTGTTCTTAGAAAGAAAGAATCATAACCAAATATGCCAACATACAAATAGGTGTCTAACAAAAACAGGAGCGAAACTTACACATCTGCGCCCCTGACTCGCGCTTTTTTCTCTCTTTTTCTCTTTTTTTCTCCCCTTTTCTCTAGGCACGGCTGTTCAGGTTGAACGCCCATATTACTACCTCCTCTTTTGTATGTTGGCATATTTCATGGTGACTTTTACAAAATGAAATATGACCGATCATGCTATTATTCTTGTTCTCTGGATTTCTTCAAAAATTTTTTAAAACTGCTATCACTGACCATCAAGCCGTAAGCCGGTAAAGCATCCATAATCGCATTCCAAGACATGCCTGATGATTTCATTTCAAATAAATCATCCTGAATATGGTTCAACATAGCATTTTTTTTATAATTCTGGTTCTGCAAACTGAACTGAGTAATTTTTTCTTGTAATCGTTTATTTTTATACATCATTACTATAATAAACCTATCTGCTTTTCGAGCTCGTCCAGTTCCTTATCGGTAGGTATAGAACTACCCACTTTTTCATTGTGAATAACATAGGATATGCGTAACACAGAAGCCTTGCGTCCTTTACGTGACTCAATCGCAATTGAAACATCCTTGATATTCGTTTGTTCACCCAAACTAACCGCCAGCCGCTTTAAAAACTGACCAAAATACTTATAGCTTTGATAGAGATATTCCTTATTGCCTTTCTTATCTATATTGAACAGCCACATTTCGTCCTTAAGTTCGTCAACTCCAATTGTGAAAGACGTTTTATATTCGGCAATAGTATTACGTTTAGAGTAACGTTTCATAATTAGCTGATATAGATTTGCCAAACTAGCATCCGATAATCTAGCTACATAAAAAAGGTTTTGTGTCGTGAATTTTTTTGATAATTCAAAGAAATAGGGAAATACCCTACGGTTAAAGAATATTTTGCAGTAGCCTTCGTCAAAGTAATATGTAGCACTCGTTGTAATGTTGGTTTTTGAAGCTCGTTTAAAACCTTCCTCACTTAGATCTTCATATATGTGAGAGCTCAACAGAGTATCTACGGCGAGTGGAAGGGATTTATACGCAGTTGAAAGGTCCACGTCACAAATTTCAGCATACTCCTTAGCTTTAACCTCAAAGCATATTTCATCTTCATCAACAGATTCTCTAGGATCAGATATCTGAGCGAGAATAAGAAACAGCACTCTTTTCGCCGGTATAGGTAAGCTGGCGAGAGAAAGATTGAAATCATCAGAATGACGAACATTAGTATAAAGTGTTAAGTTACTGATTTGCTTCTTTTTCATTACAAAAGACTCAATTCCAACATGATAGGTATATATTCTAAAGGTTGTTTTGTCTAAAAGCAAAGTGACCTTTAAAGTAATACGTAGCTGGTGGAGTATTGAACACCAGACGAAAATAGCCTTAACGTTGTGATAATAAATACATAAAGTATGTTACCTCTCACATTAGCAATACTTCCATGACGACTTATTGCCAAGTCAGTTAACGAAATTTCCATATGACAAACTGCATATGTCACGACCTTTCGTTAACATACTGATAAACAGTAAGTTAATGAAGTCCACCATACTACTCTATACTGCATCAACGACGACCTTTTACCTTAAACAGAAAAGTAACTTTTTTTTATGATCATACTGCACCAATGACGACCTTTAGCATAGCTGATTGATATACAAAGATTATATATACATACTTACACCATTCTATACTGCATTAGCGGCGACCTTTAGCCACCAGCAGAAAAATACCTTTTTTTTATGACCGTACTGCATCAACGGCGACCTTTAGCCTTTAATAGAAAAGTACCTTTTTTTATGACTATACTGCACCAACGGCGACCTTTTGTATAACATGTTGATATATATGAATTAAATTATGATAGAAGTATATATTTATACTGCATCAGAGGCGACCTTTAGCCACCAGCAGAAAAATACTTTTTTATTGATTAACTGCATCAACGGCGACCTTTTGCAGCAAATCAAAAATATACTTTTTCGGTAGTGGAATATTACAAAACATTTAAGAAAATCGTACTTATCCACAACAAAATTAGAAAATAAACTAATATTAATTAATAGGATATGATTTTTTTGATTAAATAACGAGCCTTGATTAATAATTAACCGCATATACTTTACAAGTGACGACCTTTCACTGCATCAACGGCGACCTTTCACTGCATCAACGGCGACCTTTCACTGCATCAACGGCGACCTTTTACTGCATCAGCGACGACCTTTCACTGCATCAGCGACGACCTTTAATATCGTAACTAAATGATTATTATGAATATATCCCCATATCTAAGGTTTTAATGTTTTAAGATCTAAAAAGAAAGAAAAGATCTTAATATGCTAAGATGTGCTTCACTGTGGACAATTTTCTTATGCTTTCTAACGCACTCGCTTTGCTCGTTTGTTCAACAGCGACACCGACACGAAAACAAGTTTTCATGTCTCTCGCTGTTCAGAGCTAAAAATGTAAATTCATTTATGATTGAAAAAAAAAGCCCAAACAAATGTTTAGGCTTCTCAGTTAATGAGTGTCGATCAAATACAGACTTTTTAGCGTTACAACAGTACATGCATAACTTATTTTTAACGCTGCGGATAGCTGCTGTACGATGAACACAGCAAGTTCCAAACGTTGGTATTGATCTATACCGTGTTCTAGCGTCTGTCCTGCTTCAGAGATCAAGAAAATCATTCCTGACTTGCCATTATCAAAGACAGACAACCCTTTGTTTCTATGACCCCCATGATATCGGGCATCTAGATTATCAATATACTTCTTTGATAGAAGAACTAATGCAGTGAGTTGAGTCAATTCTTTTAAGGATAACTGAATAGTCATTTTCTGTTCCCATCTTGCAGTTCCATCCTTTTCAAGAGGTGCTATCTCGATGTTAAGGGTAGGAACGCCAGATCTGGAAACTACCTTTTGAAAGTTAAGACAGGAACGTTTCTTTTCGTGTTTCTGCCAATCGGCGAAGAACTTTAAAGTCTCACCATACACTTGTTCGGACATACACCACCCATCAATCTGGTAATGAACCTTTCAAATTCTGTGCTGCCTGACTTGGGGGCTCCTTCTCTATTTTTACTTTATCAGTCAGTAACGCCCGTTTTGCCTGACTCAAATTTACTTTATTGTGAGCATGAGTGCCGTCACTATCAACAGTTAGAAAGGAATCTAACATTACTTTGAAGGTATCAGCCTTTGTCCTGTCTGATAGAATTGAAGCCAGCAAAGAAGGCAATCTATCATCAATTTCCCCTAATGCGATCCCTGCCAGTAACGCTGTACGTACTGCTTCAGTTTGAACCGGCGATTCTTCAATCTTTTTAATTGCGAATTTATCAGCCTCGCTGAGTTCGGGACGAAGATACAAAATTATCTTTTTACGCTCTTGTTTCATAACGTTATCCTAATAATTTCAGACCCCGAACCAAAGCAAACTGAGGTTCTTCAGCCACGTAGAAACGTTCTGGTTGGATTGCTATTTTCTTTCTGATTGCATCAGCGGAAAGCGCAGCTCCACCACCAATAACCATGACATGTGTATAGCCCTTAAAGGTGCTGACCGCATCGAGCACACGGGTATTTAGTCGTTCAATACTGCTATTCATGGCATCTTTCACCATCTGAATATCATCAACGCTGTTGATGTTATCTAACAGATAGTTTTCATCGTGCCGGTTAATAATGAGTTGATCTGCGTTATAGCTGGATGTTTCTGTTGAAGCGTTCGCCAAAGCTCTTTTGACTTCGTTAGTCACCAATGATACGCCAAGCGTAGGATCACCAAAAATGCGTGATACAGACGTCATTTGACCAGAAACCATTGAGATATCAGTTGTGGTGCCTCCAATATCAATAATCAGTACAGAATGATTGGGTCTTAATTCATCACACAAAGATATACCCGCAGGAATTGACTCAGGACGAACGGTTACTTTTTTGATTTTGAAAGGTTCATTCCGGCTTACTTGAACTTCGCGCATTAAGTTATCTTTTTTGCGTTGGATGTTATCCATTCGATATTGCGCATCCTGATCGTAAAATTCTGCCAATGGTAGAGTGACAACGATTTCAACCTCTTGGGGAGGTAAACCGCTAATCTGAAGTGCATGTTGCACTGCAACTGCGTTTAGAGGGCTATACTGCCAAGCTACGTTGTTAGTTGGCAAATTGTCAGGATCAATAATATCGAATGAATACTTCTCGTTATCAACGGTATAGTTGAATGGTTTGCCAGTACCAAAAGCCGTACCCCAACCGCGTTTGAAGCTGTTAGGACTAATTTTAATTACTTCACCTTCCTGATCCTGTTCCCACAGCATTTTTATGTTAGTAGAACCATCATCTATATAAATACGCATTTGAAGCCTCTAATTGTTAATGTGATGCATCTGAGATTTATTTGATGCGATATTGAGTATGTTTGTAATTTTAACAGTGGGAGTTGAGTGTCGCAAGAGGTTGATGTGAGATTAATTTGAGAAATATCAGGGTGTAAAAATCATAATGAAAATGAAAATATATCATTTAGATGTGGGTGTGATGCATAACTGAGGTTTATATGAGGCTTATTCTATGTGGTATTACTGTGTGAGGATTAATTGAGGTATATCTGATGTGTGTAGATATACCTCGATACCTTGACTGTGAATGTGTATCACAAAGGCGGCAATGCTGAGGGGAAAAGTTTTGCGATCAAATCATTAGTATTATTTATCAAACTTTCACTTTTAAATAATAGATGCATTGTGCCTTTTTTGTACCACTTAACGATGAAAAATTCAGTTTCAAAATTTTTATTATTAGTTCGCACATTATCAGATATATATAGCCCTACACTATTTTGAAATTCGTGAATTGGTTTTTTTTGTAAGATGCAAAATATTCTAACTAGATCGTTAACGGTGTCAGTCTTATTAAATCTAGTTGAATACTTACGAACTGAAACAGCATTATCCATTATTATTTTTTTGCCAAGATAGCGAGGATTATTACTCTTGTAATCCCATGAGACAGATTGCAACGCATCCATCAATCCATTCTTAAATGAATCAGCTTTGTTAGCGCTTAAACTTGTAAAAGTGCTTAATGCATTCTCAAAGTTGAATATAGGCGATTTCATATCGTAAAGGTCGTAATGTAACTTTTCTATTTGTTTATTGCTCATGATTGTTTTGATACCAGATTTATCAATAAACATTTTCCATATCTTTCTGTCTAACCAAAGTTCAAACCGTGTTCTGTTATCATCATCATTAGTATTTCTAGGGTATTGCAAATCAATTAAATCGTCCTCTATGCATTGGTGAGGAAAATGATTGTTGGTATTGGGAATTGTTTTTAATATTTCGATAGCCTCTGCTGCTTTAGAGAGTGATTCTTTATATAGGCTAATAGCATGTTCTCGGATTGCAATTACTCTGTCTATCTCAATTGATTCGATGATATTAGTATTGGTATTAAGGTTCATTAATAAAATCCAATTTAATTTTTTATATGGCATACGTTAGGCGAGAAAAAATAGAAGTAGTACCATATCAAGCAAATAACAATAAAGATATATATTTGTCAAAGTGAAAACTTCATTATTTAATTAAAGATGAATAATTAAGATTTAATTTAATTCTGTTAATTTGGTAATTAATTGTATAATGAATTGTTGTGTTTATATAAGTGGTGATATTGTATTTATCATTTTTACAAAAATATTGCTTTCAGCATTGTACGAATATATTATTAATTCTCAAATATAATTAATTACCACAGCTAATAATAATTAAACGAGGATGAGTCATGAATACCTATAATGTATCGTATAAGGTTAATCTTAATAACAATAACTATGCACTAGCTTCATTTGATGTACAAGCAAAGTCTGAAAAGGAAGCGCGTAGAATAATAAGCAAGTCGAATATAGGTGTTGAAGAATATACTGTTACTGGGAAAGACTTTTTCTCGGTAACGTGGTGTGTTGAAGATATTCATGCAAGTATTGTTTCCGGTTGGGATAGTGAAACAGAATTAGATGAATTTAATAAAACTGATCTTGATGTTTTCTATTTTAATTTAAGTGATGATGATAAAAAGAATTTTTGTTTAGATGTATTGGAGTCACTTAAAAACAACCATGATTGTAATTACGGTATTAATTGGGATGTAATTAAAATATCAGCAGATTCAAGTATGGATATATGGAAAAGATTAATTAATTAAGATTCAATATTAAATTACAGAAAAATAGTCAGAGCTTATTGTGTCTGGCTATCTTCACCAAAGGGAAAGCCTCTACTTATTCGTAAAATACTGCACAAAATGGCTGAAAAAAGTGAATGGATGCAAGTAGTGGCTTTTTAATATCATATATGCTTCGTCTAAGCGATTCTGAGTCACTTTAGCCTGTGCGCCAATGCTTACCCACGATGATGTGTGTAAGACCTCTCAAAATCGCCCCTACGCTGTTTTTAAAGACAGGGAAAGGATCGCCTACGGCTCACAGTACCCCCTAAAAGATCGCCTACGGCTCACAGTAAACAAAAAAAACATAAAAATCAGCGAGTAACACCGATAACCGTTTTTCTTGTGCCCTTTTTCAAATGTGTAATTCTCATTTTCAATGATTTAGTAATATTTTTGGTTTGCTTAATGTCAGCCCTGATAATTTTAAACTTATCCTCGTATTTTTGAATAAGTTGGCGTACTTCATCTGACCGAATAGAAAAATAGCGTATGTCAAAATCGCCATTACCTGTGGTTGGAGCATTACGCATAGAGCCAACTTTTTTAGTCGCCTTGTTCATCACGACCATTCCCCATCGAATCCGTACTGAGCCCCTGTCGTTATGAATTACTGGCAGGTATGGGGAGAATAGCTGTTTGTTATTTATTTCTTGCATAAACTGTTGGATCAGATTTACCGCATTATCAGCGCATACAGTTATTGCTTCCTCACAGTCAGCAAGGATTGCTTCCAGCTTTAGCAATAACGCATCTTCATATGATACTGACATGTATTTCAGCACTCCAGAAAAGGTTCAGAAAAAGTCATTTTAACATAAACTAATTATACCGTAACCACCCTATTGGTGACTTAATGTCTCGATTACAATAAGTCGTAACTACTGTTTTGGTGACTTAATATGTGAGATACATTAAGTCACCAAAACCCCCTTGGTGACTTAATGTTTTTTGAAAATGTGCCGATAACAATTTTGGTGCAGAAGAAAGAATTGTCTTTCGTAAGCCATAAAACACCTATTTTCGACTTAATGCGAATGTTATTAATTTCTTTGGATAATAAGTATCATGCTACTAATTATTTTTGTTATGTAACATGTTGAATATAAGTGAAATTTTACTCCCTCTCTGTTTACGTATACTGTAAATAAATGTATAATAAATTGCATTAGTCGTAGATAGTGTGTTGACGACTAATGTATGTCTTACTATAATTTATACTGATATATACGTATATGCTCAGAATAAGTGAGGGGAGGATGAAACGCTTTCTTCTGTTTTTAAGCATTTTTAATGCTGCGATTTGCGAGGCTGCTGTTGTAGATTTAACTAATACCTCGTGGGAAAAGCACGCTAAACAATGTAACCTCGATCCGCTTTTACTCTATGCTATTGCTCTTAAAGAGAGCTCCCATAGAACAGCCGATAAATCCTTTGTTGCACCCCATCGCTATGCTTTAAATAACCCAATTATGGGCTCTTATTATCCGGTGAACCGAGATGATGCTGTCCGAAAAGTGCGGGAATATGTAAGCGTTTCAGCATTGACTGATATCGGTATTACACAAATTAATTGGCGTTGGAACGGTAGTAATTATGTTTCTGACCCTGCTGAGTTATTAGATGTAGATAAGAACATTGAGGTATCAGCGAAGGTCTTGTGTCGAGCGATTGAACTATCTCCAAATGATATAGCGCAAGCCATCGGTAATTATCACACACCAAATCCAGCGTTAAAGAACAAAGCTAAAGAATATGGTGAATCAGTTCTGCTCATATGGAAAAGATTGAAAGAAAATGAACAATAAAATAAATTGCTACAACACTGAAATGACTGATGTACTTTTCAGTTTATTAAGTAATTCTGAAAGAGTTGATAATAATCCATTTGTGGTCGTCAATTCTGACAAAACCTGTTTTGTTGAAGATTTTTCCATTATGAGAGATTTTTTCAGTGGATTGAAAGTGCCTGCTTATATATTAAGCTATAAAGAGGATTCTCAGTCTTTATATACTAAGAAAGACCCAAATTTTAAAAAATCTCTGTTGGATGTTTCATTTTTGCGTTTAACAATGCTAATTGAATCAGCAATTATTAATAGCATGTCTGGCACAGATACTAATCATTTCTTTTGGTTTAATGATTGTCAGTCATACAATACAATTAATAAGTTTTCTTTTAAGGAAATACTGTTTTCTTTGTATTCAAAGCAAATAAATATTTCTCCAATTTACAGACCTTCGATTATATCAACTAGATTAGTCGATAGTGATGGTTATCATAAAAAATATGATGATGTATTATTCTATCTTAAATCTAGAGCGCGCTTATGTGGAAAGGTGTTTAAATGAAATTAACTATTGCGCCAGAAGATTATCAATTAGCAATTGATATGATAAAACTTGGATTTAGAAAGAATGTAATATTGTCTGAGATTCCAGCAATATCTCCACGTATGTATGGATGTTTACGAAATGATTCAGGAATTGATAATGAGGATAATGATTTTACGTTAGGACGACTAAGAAAAATTAGCACTATATTAGCTAATCAACATGATAAACGATCTGCTACTGATTTTTTACATGTATATTTAATGACTGCACAAGATCCAGAAAATAGATTGCAAATAGAAGAATTGGTTGGTGCTTATAAAGCATACCGCCATTTATTTAATGTTCATTGTGGTTTCTTTGATGATCCATTAAAGAAACACATAATTGATCCGAACTTGGCATGGCAAATTGCAACCAATTACCGAAATGGAATAATTGGTTTAACTGGCTGTTTTGAGTGTCGGCAGAAATATATCTATCTTACACACGAATCAGAGGATTCCTGCAATATGAAATGTCCTTATTGCTCTGAATCTAAAGAAAATGAATTCATTAATAATAAGGGTGAATAATGAAAAGTTGTAAAATGATTACAGGAATTCTATTTTCATTAGTGTTATCCGGCTGTGCTAATAATGAAAATAGTAATTGGATATATAATAATGAGGCTTCAAAACCAGTGGTTGAAAATGGAAGTGAAGCTCTCAAAATTGCTAAATCAATAGGGTTGAATAATCTAGATGATGATGCGGATAATTACACAATCTTTGCTGTGTTAGTACCAAGTCAGAAAGGAAATTCATTAAAAAAAATTAAGGAACCTATTGTTGTAAGCGATACAAAAGGGATGGATCAGTTAAGAGAAATCATCTCACAAAGTAAGAATGCAGTAAATGTAGTGGATCTTACCCTTGCTGCAACAGTAAACCCTGTTTTTGGGCTCTTAGCTTTTGATACAAGCACACCAGAAGAACGAGCGCCTATGATGGAAGGTCGTTTACTAGTAACCGAATGGGGATCTACACCGCTGAGTTTCAGTGACCAACTTTTGAAAACGAAGCGTATTAACTCTGTCTTTGATAAATACTTATCAAATGCAATTAAAGCTGAAGTGGCTGGAAATGTTTTAGCATGTAACGCTGCTAAATTTGTATCTGTTACTGAAAATAGAAATATTTCCGATCAGAATCTATATGTAAATGTGCATCAAGCACCATTCACTAATCTGAAGTATTCATATAATTATACGGATCATGAGTGTGTTCATTATTTACACGATACTGGTAGGTATGAGGAAGAATTCAAGAAAATTAGTGTTGAGTTAGGTCCTGAAACCGTACTGTTTTTGCCGAGCAATTTGAAAAGTGAGCCAAAAATAATACGGAATGGTCAGGTATATAAATTTAGATAAAAAAAATCCCGCTAATAAGCGGGATTTTTTTTATCTATTCATCTTTAACACTTAACCTTGTTTTCGCTCTTTGTCTAACTTCTTCTAAATCTGTACCTTCAACCCCTCTGGTAAATCGCTCGACAGAGTTTACTCGCTTTCCATCAGCATTGAGTGTACTTCCAGAACCCGTATATTTATCGAGGTCAAATTCTTTGAAATCAGGAAGCATGTCGGCTTCTTTAAGAGTTGCGGTCCATTCAGAAAAGTCTATTTTGGTGAAGTCTACTTTATCCATATCTGCTAATGTAATTCCTTCACAATTCGGATTTTTTGTATCACCGTATCCTATTGTTCCTCTAACGTGCTCAGTGATTATTCTGGCTACCTGAGAGTTATACGCACAGTAGCTACTTTTCTTTTCGATACATGCGCCAAGGACCTTCTTAGAACACCAACTGTCTACCTTTGTCGCTAACTTAGTTTCTTTTTTGATTGCCAGTTTGAATTCTTCATCGGTACAAGCCCATATAATATTCACCAATAGGTTTGCCATTTGGTATGCCAAGTATGCATATCCGACAACTGACATGGCTGTTGTGATCGTTGATGAAAGTTGCACTACTGAAGCACCTGAGCTAGCCCCTCCGTTTTCTGCTAATGATTGAGTTGCAGTTTTTCCGCCTTCAGTAGCTGCGGATTGGAAAATAGCGTTTGTAACAGCCTCACCGAAGGTGTTTGCAGTCCATTCGGCAACTTTGGTTGTTAGGTTGTTAAGCGCTGCTGTTGTCATCGAGACAACGCCTTTTTCAGCGACTCCTTGAGCTACTTCAGCACCGGCATTTCCAACAAAAGAGTTAAAAGCGGAAATAGCAGGTTTTGTAATAGCTTCCACCGCATCCATAGCTGCTGTGCTTGCCATATCAAATAAGCCTACACCACCATCAAACAACCCTGCTTCTATCGCTAAGGCATCTGCCGCTCTCATAGTCATCATTGAAAGCTGTACGTATTCTATCCAGCTCACACCGACCGGTTGATCACAACAATCTACCCATCCTCCCATTGCCGTTCGGCATGTCAGAGCTTCACCTTTGAAAATGACACATTGCTCTTTATTCAAAGAAGATTCACCGTTGTTTGCTTCTTCTGCATCAGCACAATTCGTATCTGCCAATGCAAAAGATGCCGCATTCAACATAGCAGCCGCTGTTGCAAAATCACCATTCTCTTGAGATGAAGGACGTAAACATGATCCATTTAGACATTGTACAGCGCCGTCACAAATTAGCTTTTCATGGACTGCGCCATTATTAAAGGTAACATCTTTTCCACAATCCCATGTTTCACTAGATTGCCAGCAACCAGCAATATCACCTTCTTTTCCTGTTAAACATTGAGATTTTATAAACGAACAACCTTGCTTCTCGTATTTCTTGCATGTGTTGTTTACCCCATGCTCTTTACCGCAATGCGTGATCACTTCTGCTCTCTTACAGAATGGTGATATTTTATCTAACGGAGGTGGTACGAAGTCCTCTTTACAGAGTTTGACACCATCTATGACAGCACAACCGTCTTTATCGGGGATTATTGTGTCATGACAAACAACAGTGTAATCCTGACAAAATCCTTCTTTAATGGCTTTTACAGCCTTGTTAAATTCACTTTGCTGTGGCGAGCTCCAGACATCATTAGTAAGTGCTTTTTTCTTATCAAATTGAATGCGTAATTGTGCAAAGCCTTCACCTGCACCGGTTACTGATACTCTGTTTTTAAAAAATACCTCATCATTCGGTTGGACTTTACTAAATTTTTCAGTCACATCAACATTTAACTGCTGATCCCAACTCGTTGAAAGTTCGCACCGACCAGGAGTTTCAGGTGGAAAAACATCTTTTCCGTGTGGTCCACCCCATACCTGTTCAAGATCAGTGCTTGTACCAGCATAGATTTGCATGTAATCATCCCATTTAGCGCGGGTTATTTTTGCGCTAATAACAGCGGTTGGGTTAATAACATTCACAGACATATAATCTTCAAATATTCGGCAGTTACCTTTCCAATAGTCATCACCTACTTTTCCTAACCAGATATCAACACATGTCTCACCACAGGTTTTAATATTTGCAGGACCTGAATTATGAGATACCAAACCTGCTAAATATGGATGATTAACTATGTAACCACCTGTCACATCGACTGTTTTTGTGCATTCCTTATAATCAGGTATGTGCTTTTTATCTACATAATCCTCAAATACCTGTTTTGTTTCGCATTTTGAAATAGCATCGGAATATTTTTTTTCATTTGAGAGAAAATCGTTATGAACATTAAAAACATCATCATCTTTGTTAATGTCAATTGAGGAGTGACGGGATGCCCCTACTAAAGTTCGGTATGCCTCTCCTTTGGGGCTTTGTTCTGTTTTCAGTTTTTTTGATTCATGAAACCCAATTTCATTTGTTTTGCTATCATTGCCATAGACGTTTGATACATCATCTACCCCCATAGCAAAGCTGTCTTTATAATAAATATTGTTAAAATTGACAGATTCACCTTTACCAAATTGTGAAGTACCTTTCGAATCTACATTTAGGCTTGGTAATGTTTTATAAAAATTTAAAGCCTCTTTAGCTGTGTCATGACCAGCAGTAACTCCCTCCAGATTATTTTTATCTGTCTGATATTTACCTGTGTTTTCTGGAGGTTTTGTCGAAACTTCAGCAAATGAGTTAACGGGTGTTATCATCACTGAGAGATAGGCTATTAGTGATAAATGTGTCACCACCGAAGAAAAATTTCTTCTCCTAAAATTTTGAATCATTTTCTTTCCTCATGGTTTTCAGATCATCACATGATAAACACCTTACATTTTTGTTTTTCAGGATAAATACTTAGAAAAGGGTTCTATTTAGCATGTAATTTTTTATCAAATAAGGTATGATTTGATGGTATATAAATTAATCAGTTGAGGGGGGCGATATGTCTTTTAATCACGGTTTCATATACAGACGACCGCGTTATTATCACTTCACCCGTTCGTGTAAGTGTCATGCGGAGAGAATGCAAAAAACAGAACAACAAGCCGCAGAACAGCGTCAACATGATATTGATTTATATGGCTCTGCTTATGTTAGGAAGCGTGAAAACGGTTCTGGTTTCGGTAGTTTTTTAGAAGATTATGGATTAGGTATTGCTATCGTCGTTTTTCTGGTGTTTTTTTTAATGCCAATTTGAGTAACGCTGATCATAAAGATAAGGCAAAAACACAATGTTTTTGCCTTTTTTATATCCGTTATCGTGGTTTAATTTGTTCTACTCTTGGCATTGGATTACCTTTTGTAATAATTGCTTTATCTTCACCAGAACCTTCTGATTTTTCTGGTTTTTCTGGTATAGAACTAGGTGAGAGATCAGTACCGGTAATTATATCTCGACGACTTCTTTGAGGAATTTGATTGCCGTTACCACCAGCTAATGTGTTGTTGGTAATGTTTAATTGAGTATTTCCAGACCCAGTTCTTGCTTCAATTTGCACATTATTAAGTGCGCTGTAAAGTTGGTCACGGCTAGCATTACCACCATTTTCATAATATGTATTTGCGAAATTTGTTGCTGCTTCATTAATTTGATTAATAGAGGTGGAATTTTTAGCAATAGCTGCATATTTTGCCAGACCGTCAGTAATATTGTTGGACTGCTCATACGGCATAGTTGCAGCGTTTACTGACTTCATAGAATTTAAATTTGCTGTTGTATCTGATTCTATATTGTTTTGGTCTGCACCCACGTTACTAACTGAATTGGTCAATGCATTCATGCTAGTAGCAACACTTGTACCTTCATTTGAAATTATTCGAGAACTATTTTCTGATACCGAGCTACCATGTAATTGCTCTCTAGCTCTCCTAGATTCTGAATAATGCTCAGCCATACCTAGTCCTGCATTATTTTTGGCTGACTCATCTTCTATATTAGCCTGTTGGCTGTTTAGGTACTGTTGGGCTTGAGCAGTTGTATTAACGAACTTGGTATTAACAGCCCCCTGATTATTCACAATATTTTCTTGAACTTTTGTCTCTGTATTTTGTGCAACATTCATGTTTCTACTTTCTTCGCCATTCATTGCACCGGTAGGGTTTGTTGCAGGACCGAACAATTCGCCAAAGTGATTAGCTAAACCACCAGTATCATTTGCCGCATATATTGTCGCAGCGCTTTCTGCATCTGAAGCTCCCATAATGGAACTAAGCTGCTGTTGGTATTCTTTTTTTCTGTTTTGAAATTCATCATTACTTAGGTTTTCGTTATTGATTTTGTCTATAACATTACTGTTTTCATTTGCTAAAGTTGCCACCTGACCTGCGGTATAAGACTGTTTGGTAGATACTGAATTATTCGCAGAAACAGTATCACTATATGATTCTTGTGCTGTTTCTGCTTGTGAAGCGGCTTGTCGGATGCTTTGAGCAAGTTGTGCTGTTTCTTGAGTACCACCATGTTTATCAAGCTGATCCGCAATGTGTTCAGCAAATTGAATGTTATTAGATACACTAGTTGCGTCATTCGTTGCAACAGAGTCATTTGTCATTATGCCGGTTGTTTGAGCTCCGGAATTACGGTGAATATCGGAGGATTGAGCGCTAACGGCAGTGCTACCACCAATAGAAACTCCTTTACCACCAGCACCACCCGTTTCTGGAGAACCTACACCCATACCACCTGATACGCTTGCGTCACCGGATAAAGCCGTAATTTTGGCACTCTCATCAATAGTGGAAGATGTATTACCAGTTGTGAGCATCGAACCACTATTGGATGAATTGCTAACTGTATTGCTCAAACCTGTATCACTATTGATGGTAGATCCGTAGTTATGAGATGTATTTATCCCCATAGAACTCAAAGAACTAACACCTTTATCAATAGCAGAAGTTAAAGTTTCTTGAGCTGTAATATTTCTGCTGGAAGCAGATTGTATAGCTTGTTGTCGCGTATTTGATAAGTCCAGTTTTGGAGCAGTGCTATTCCCGCCAGTTATCGTTGATACTGCATTATGTGCTGATTGTTCAGTAACTGCTGATTGCTTGTGTAAAGCAGGAGAATCAGTAGCATCTGGAGTCATTGGTGACGTATCAGGAGCACCAGTTGTTGATAGACCTTTTGTTAATCCCGTGAAAGCATAAGAGGAACCAAACACCACAAATGCGCCCAACATCGGTACTGATGCCATCATGTGCCCTGCTATGGCGATATTTTTCTGTGTAACAAATAACAAATGGTATAAATCGGAGAAACTAGAAGCACCAGAAACCAGCACTGAGATATCAGACTGTGTTTTAGTTAACATAATAGCGTTCATGATCGCCAGCAACGGTTGCCATGTTTGAATCCACAAAAGCACCAGAACGTATTTAAGGCTCAAACCTACGCCCATTAATCCGAATGCTAAAGCGAAGGCAACAAATGGCACCAGACCGTATACAGCCGCCTGTATAAAAGACTGAAGATACTGAATCCAAATTAGAAATGACGAACCTTCAGACGCCCATTTGAATGATTGTTGAATTTGCGACTGTGATTTAGCAACTGCCGCATATGAGTGATAGGCGTTTTCATTAGCGGTTTGTGGCATATTAACAACGAATGGGTACATTAATAGCTGTGCTTGAAAATCCCGTAGGTTTTTCCCAGTTGCTCCAAAAAATGTCATTGCTTCAGTCATGGTTTTGTTTGCAAAAGGCAGTGAACACTGGTTCTTTGAGCCATATGTTTTACATTTTTCACTAAACCCATTTCTTACACTGAGCACACCTTTACCGATTGAGTCAGCTTGTCCGCCAACCATAAGCCTGATACTTTTCATTGCCTCAAGACAGGACACATCATCAACTTTACCGTTTACTTCAATGGCAATAGTTCTGTTCGGGCTTGTTGCTAGTTGATCATCAAATGGCTTATTCATGATCCCCATGAAACTTTGAGCCCCTCTTGCAATATCAAATGCAAGACATTGATTTGTGTAAACCTTTATAGCTTCCTCTAAGTGAGCACTTTTGCTATCGCCACTGGACCAAATTAACGGATCTCGCATTGCATCAAACATTGATGCAAGGGTATACAATGGGTCAACGGGACCGTTTTCAGTCATGCTTGGCATTGAAAATGCCTGTTCCATTTTTCGTGTAAACTGATAACCAGTATTGCTGATAATTGATGCTGTAAAACCAACACCGAAAGGTACATTATCAACAGCCCGTACTTCGCCGGTTGTAACATCTTCAATCGTGACTCTTGTTGTAACTTGAAAGAAGCATAAAAATAGAACTACTGATACGGCAGCTTGTTGAAATGCTATGGTTTTACCACCATCAGCGGCAGATTTTATTACATATCCGATGATAGATAACAAAAAAGCGATTTTAAATGATCCTGCCAAGACACCATCGTTACTGAGCATACTAAGCCCGTTAAACACCATTGAAAGCGCCGAAGCTCCACCAGATGATGTGTATACGTGAAAATCCATTACTGATTACTCCGATTGATTATTGGGCGTTCACACCATCTGGAACGTGAATTGGTTTCGTACCGACCATGAATGTATTAAATATTTCGTTTATTCTGACTAAACCACCATGCTTAACAATGTAACCATCATGTATTTGTCGAAGGGTTACTTTTGCATCTCGTATCATTTCACGCTGTTTTTTGATATGAGCAAAAATAGGTTCCTCATTGTTTTCTATAATTCTATCTGCACTGCTTTCTGCGACAGTTAACATATCGTTTAAATATACGAAGGCTGCTTCATAACTAATTATTTCAGATATATTTCTGTAATAGTGCATTGCTCTAGTAGTATCTTGACCTTCTATTAATTTGTAACCATTAGTGACAGCCCCATTAACATTGAAAAACAATACTTTTTGCTTTATGTTTTCAGCAGGTTTCTCATTGCTTATATATTTTTGAAGATAGTTATATTTTTCAAATATATCTAAGAATTGAGTCTGAAGCCCATCAACCTTAATTTTCTTCGGTGCTGGAGCTATGCAGGTGTCTTTTGATGTACCACAGCCATAGATTTGAACATTTTCTTTTTCTTTTGAGCCTTTCATCAACAGTTCATAGACTTCCTCAATAGGGATGGGGGCAATTGTTTGGTGCAATATGGGAGTGGATTTGTCATTAGATTGTGTGGCTTCTTTTACAATAACCATACCAGTCAAACTCATAACTAATTCTTTTTGTTCGTCAGTAGAATTTAAAAATCCACTATTAAATCCACCTTTACTTAATAAACACCACATTACATTACCGTAGTGAGTACACGGTTTTGTTAAACCGGCTTTTTGTGCTGCCATCATTGGCGGTTGTTTACCTAACACCTCGGATTTATAGCTATTGAATGAATCCTGAATACCTTTTGACGAAAGCTGTGCAGACACTGACGTTTTCATTTCTTCGCTAATTGCACCTGCCATATCTACCATTAAACCTTTTGATAATTGACATGAGTTGGCGGTGTATTCATTCAGCTTTTGTATGATGGATTGTAGTTTTGATAATTCCCCTCCCAGTACGGCATCCATAGCGTTAATAGCCAACTGAAATGCCAGACCGACAGAATTAGCCGCGATATTTCGGAGCAATTGAATAAATTCTTCCGTGTTAATGAAACTGAATGACCCTGCAAAGAAATCAATACCGGCACACCCACCAGACGCTTTAGGTAACGTTACGTTAACGGGTGTAAGGGTTCGTAGTTGATTACGGACCACGAAGCCCCCTCCTACGTACCCCTCGCGAGTAACACTCTTATAAGAACCACCGCTGGTTGTGTTCGACATAGAGCCAAACATCTTATTTAATTGCTCGTTTACATCAGCGGATTGACTAATAGGAGTAAATCCGAAAAGAGCTGTAACAACCAAACTTAATAATGTCTTTTTCATTACGAAATTAGCCTTTTAAGGTTTTGTAACTTGAGATCGTTTTTGGATATATTCAACAAATAGAATTGGGTCATTTAAAATATCGTCTGGCATATCTTTGATTATGTCGCTGTCAATATATCCATTGTGATTAAGGGGAAGTGTGCTTGTGTAATCTTGTTCAGAAATTAGTTTTGCATCTTTAGCAATCAACACAGTGCGTTCCTTCAGAGAATCACTACTGATAGCGCTAAATGAAATGATTCTGATATCTTTAGGGGGTATGGCTAATGCAATCGCTGGTACATTAGTAATTCCAAGTTTTTTGGCTTGACCGGTATCAATTTTCATATTGTTAAATTCATTTTGAGGTAGAGGGAGACCATCAACAGAAATAGGAATTACATTTATGCTAGTTTCATGACTAAATGTTTTTAAAACAAAGGCTTGCTTCTCACATAAAGGACAGTCCTTTCCTTTAAAAAAGAAAAAGATACCTGCTTTACTTGAAATGCTATTCAAAACACGTCCTCTATTTTCGTCAGCTACTCGTGTTTGCTCCATAGCCGCAAATGAGGATGTGGATCGGCGATTGTTTTCATCAATGAAAGGATCAGTAGTAGTTACCAGTCTCGCCATATCTGCATAACGGCTGGCTTTGTCCAGCATGATCCGTTGCACGTAATAGTATCGCCTTACATTCTCTTTAGTCGGATTGTCAATTGCCTCATCTCGTAACTTCTGAATGTTTTCCCGATACCATTTAACAGTAAATTTCGGCTCTGGTGCAGGAGCTGGCGCTGGTATTAGTTTTGGTTCAACTGGCTTAGGTTTTGGTGTATCTGGTTTTGGTTTAGTTGGAATGATTGGCTTTGGTTTCGTGACTTGCTTTTCATTATAGAAAAACCACCCTTCATCTTTTTTTTCCAAGTCTTGTACACTTCCACCAATTACCTGCTCAGAATCATCGTATGCTTTCTTGGGCTCCTGATTTGCCAAAGAATAACCTGTTCCTGAAAATGAGATAGCTACAATTACAGCCATAGATAAATATTTATGTTTTCTCATTGAAATTCACTTATGTTTGATGACAGCGACCTAATAAAAATGTTTTGCATTAGGAAAACACTGTTTTTATTCATTTTTTACATGGAAAATATTTGTATTTTATAATTGCAATAATTATTTTTTCTTGTATTAGGGTGATAAATTTCAAGCAAAAAAAAGCCCCCGACGAAGGAGGCTTTATAGTTGTTGTAAGTGAAAACAAACTTTGTGTAACAACGCGAAAAGTAACCTTTTACTATCGTGCTGTGACTATTAAATTTGCACACATTTGAAGTATGGATTGCTCAATTTCATTGAAATTATTGATAAATATTGTATTTTTACCAAATATCCCCTTGAAATAGGCTTCGTTTGCACCATCTTCGTTCAATACAAAGGTACAGACTTCTATCCCTTCGATTGTTGCTGAATTGATGATTTCTTTTGTCTTTTTATCATCATTAGGTTCCCCGTCAGTGATAATAAAAATCATCTTTTTCTTTTCCCTTGATAGAGCGATTTCGCTTATTACGGGAATCAAACTTTCAGCCAATGGAGTAGAGCCTAAACATCCTTTGTGCGTAAAAACACCTTGAGAAATACTTGCGCGAAGCGGTGTGTATCTTGGCTTCATCGTTTGTACTAGTAGTGAATTGGATTCTTCAACGTAAAACGGAAATGCATAGCAAGCGGTTGAAACACCTGAGATATTTAACCCTTCCAATACTGCAATGACGGAAGATAATGCAGCTCGAATACGAGATGTATCAAAGTGGTATTCATGCATTGAGGAACTAGTATCAAGTAAAATAGAACAAGCACAATTTGGGCTTTGGATAACATTTTTAGTCTTAAAAATGTTAGTGTTTCCCGTTTTAACACCTGCTAATTTACTAGATTTAATTCTTGCGCCTTGCTCCCTTAACCGTGAAGTGGATGTAGTATTATCATGGACTAATTTTTCAAATGACCGGCGTAATCTACTTCCTGTTGTCAAACTTCTTTTAATATCAAGAGAAGTTATTGTTTGAGTGGCTTGATCAAAATTCTTCTTCCACTCTGTGTTAATAATAGCAACGTTAAAAAAATCATTAACTATTCCCTTGGAACTCATATCCTTTTTAAGTTGTTCCTTATTCGAGATTGTAGATGTTATATCTTGAATAACATTGGCATTTATAGTATCGAATGAAACATCCTTAAAAATATCGCTAAAACTCTCTGGATCTGAATCTAAATCGTCAATATCAGTTTCGGTTGAAAAATTGGCGTCATTAGGTCCATTTGAAGTTTTACCCATACCAGAGCAGTCAGAGTTGCCAGAACCGTCAGAGTCATTCCCCTCAGAGTTACCGTAATTATCAGAGCTCCCATTAGAAGGAGGTAACGTATCTTGTGGTTTGAGTTGAAGGGCTGTTGCTAGAACAATGAATAATTTTTTTGCGATCAGATTATTATCGACAGTAGTTGTGGATAAAAGCACCATTTCTAATAATCTATCAACCTTGTCAGAAATTGTTTTGGTAAAGATTGAAATGAATTGAAGTTTTAGATCGTTAATGTTGTTAACAACGACTCCGTTATATTTACTTCTACCATGCAGTAAAACGTAGTTGATGAAAAACGTAATTTTTTCCTCAATTGAAATAACGGAGTTAATAGGCTTTTCGGTAAAAACATGTTGTCTTACGGCATCCAAGTAATACTTGGCACCACCATAAACATGCTCTAACTTTGATTCAATCCAGATATCTTCGCAAATGTTTTCTAATACACTAATATATTTGTTGCCTGTTTGAGCAACAAATGAAAAATCAGTGAATTTGGCATGTCCAATTTCATGAAGTAAAAAACCTAACAAAATATTACCGAAAGATGTATCAGTTGTGTAAGGAATCCCTATTTCATATTTACCACTTTCAGATACACCACAATACGCTTCATCAGTAGTAAACTTAATTGAAATGTCAAATTTGCCAGCCAATACATTAGCAACGATTGCTAATGAGGCTGCACTTCTTAATTGTTTCATATATATACCTATTTAAATAAAAACGCCTGAATAAATTCAGGCGTTAGTTTGGTTTCCCATATTATTAGTAGAAAAATGGAACATCCTGATTTTCATCTTCAACACTAAAGGATGAACTTGCAGGTAGATCCGAAGAAACTACTTCAGGTTCTGATTGAACATCAATTGGTGTCGGAGTTGGTGTCGTATTTTCTACAACATCTTGACTCACATTCGGCACTGTAACCGTTTGTGAGTTTTCGGCGACATTCACAATGTTTAAATCGTTTTCTGTTGGTTCAGCAAGATCATCTTCATCGACTACAATTTCAATGAAATCACTATCAGTATTACCCGTTACAGGTACTGAAGTTGGTATGGCAATTGATACATCAATGTTGTTTGTAGTTTGTGGTAAAACAGTTAATTCCACATCTGATACATTGTTCACATTGGTGGAGTTTATTAACTGCTTCAAAGTTTTAATGTCTGATAACGTAATAAAAAGTGTTGTTACGGCAATTGATTCGTCATTAGACAATCTCCCAACGCTTGGCAACGTTGAAATAAAGTTACTCAAATAATCACTTAAACTGCCAGCATCTGGATTTAATACAGCTAATCCTTTCAGCTTACTTGCAACTTCTCGTAACGTATTGAGTGTAGTTTGAGATATGTTTGATGCATTGTATGAGCCACGTTCCCGTAACTCAGAAATTCTATCAACAACATCAAGCAGGACAGATTCTTTAAGGCTTTGTACTTTTTCTTCTGACTCGCCTTCACCAAAGGGTGAAATATTGAAAGAAGAAAAACCAAATTGTAGCTTTTCATCTAACCGCTTGACGTCAATCACTTCGGACTCAAACAGTTTTTTTACAGTTTCATCTTCTTTATCTAACCATGAAAGAAAATCAGTTGATATAGCGGATAAAAACTCATTTTTGAATATATAGAATTGGTCCTTTAAATCATTCAACTGCTGTCTTACGTGACTTGCAAGTGAAGTCGGCACTGCATACCCGTTCAAGAATGGAACACCATATTTTGAACAGATTGCATCAGCACCAGTACGAAAGGTACGCATTTTGTTGATTTTTGCAGGGTCAATAACCTTTTTGGTTCCGAGGCTGGCTATTGTTTCGGGAGGCAGAACTATATCTCCAGTGTTAATAACCTTAATATCTTTACCTTTAAGTGTTTTTCTTCCAGTAGTTAAACGGATACCTTCCAGAGAAAAAATTACTACGTTTTCAAGAATGTTTGGGCTCATAAATTCACCTACATATTTATATATTTAAAAAAGGCAAATAGATAAATCTATTTACCTTGTCGATTTATTAATAATTAAAATTAAAAATAAGATTTGAATTAAGATTTAAAATAAACATTAAACATATCGTTCAATGCTATTTTTTCATCTTCAGGAGCTCTGTTAGAGATATGTAATTGCCATGCATCTAACAGAATATCTACCGGTGGTTGTTTAGAACGAAGCATAAAATCGAAACGGCGAACAACATTCACAAGGCTTCTAGTTGAAATAGCGGTACTACTGAAGTTAGTGACTGTCGCAGATGTACTTTTACGTACATCGTTAGCCAGCTTTATTAGTCCATCCGTCAGTAACTGATGTGATTCAGGATCAGACAAAAATGAAGCAAGTAGCTTACGTTCTTCTTTTTCGGGCATATAGTCAGCCTCAACAAACATAAACCTATCGAGGTTGGCTATATTCTGCGGTTTTACACCACTGTAATTTCCTGTCATATCACCGGTCCCATTACTGTTTGCAGTTACTGCAAATCTAAAGTTTTCATGGTGATGAATGCATTCATTTGTTTCAGGAATGACAAGAGAACCCATCTCTAAGATCCCGTTGAGGGAATTAGCTACGGAAGGTTCTAATTGGTCATACTCATCAATCAGAAAAACCAACCCATGCTTATACGCGATGGTTAGCGGTCCTTCATGAAAGACGGTTTCTTGATCACCCGTTAATTTATCGACTTTTAGCCGAAAACTACCGAGTAAGCTACTCATATCAAGATCAGGACTGGCTGTTACTTTCATCAATCCCCAATTCATACGAGCAGCAATTTGCTCAACTATTGACGATTTTCCACAGCCAGTAGGTCCAGAAATCCAGAGTGATGTATCTAATGGGTTATCAAACCACATTAACACATGCTTTCTGAGTGAAGGTTCAAACACATACTTCTCATTAAATTTCGGGATATACTCTGAAAATTGATGGTCATTAGAAAAACCCTTGATACTATATTTGCCCTTTAAATTCTCAGGCAGAATAATACCTAAAGATTCCATATCGACCGGAGTGTTACGTTTAATATCAAAACTGTTATTTACAGCGTTCATATATTTACCTATTTAAATAATAAACATTCAAATTAATTTGAGGTTTAAGTTTGTTAAATTGAACAATTAATAACACCGCAATGACGTTGACGTTTTAAAACCTCGCCATTCACAAATGTTGTTACTTGTTTTACGTTGGTCATGTAAGTTTCAATGTCTAAATCTCTCATGCTTTTAGTAATAAAAGGAATGAGAAAAGATTTTCCACCAATCAAACATTTATTTGTTTTGTACTTAACACTCAAGAATTCAGCAAATAAAGCAATGCTATTTGCTTGGTTTAATAAATCTTTTCTTTCGGTGTTTGTAACACGTAATAGCATACGAAGTTTTTCATTTTCATCTTGAGTTAAATCAATAACGCCAAAGTTTTTTTGATCCTCGGATGCAGCATAAGTTGTCATATTAATGATATTATTCATTGATAATCCTTAAAACCTGAATTAAAACTCAGGGTTATTATAAATATTTATATATATCTATTATTGAATCACCTTTCTGATTATTATCGTTATCTTGATAATTATCAGAGGATGATATTGAATTGGAAGAATGATATTCATAACTTGTTATTGATGTTCTAATTGACGACTCACCATAACAATCAGGATGATCTTCTTCATTGATACCCAATTTCTCTCTTAGTTTCTTCCAAGAAAATCGTGGAGCGCTTTGAGATTCTAAATATCGAATTCCAAAGCCTTCAAGCCTCAAGGGAGCATTAGGTTGTAACTTTAATACAGATGATAAAACCTTTATTTCATTTCTTATCTGTTCATCAAATGATGCTACTTTTTCTTTAGCTTCATTCAATTGTTTTTGTGCTAATTGAAATGCAGATTGTAATTCAACTAACTTTTTGGTTCGTGATATTAAATTATCAGGATTAATATTACGTTCTTTTAGTACATCATCACTATTTAAATAAATTATATCCTTATTTACATCAAATTCAGGAGGCGTTTTGTTATTAACGCAATTCCAGAATCTTTTGGTGATGGTAACAACCTTATTTATTATTTTGTCATTAATTTTTAATTTAAAGACAATAGGTGTTTCTTTAGCAGACCAGAATACCAAGTACCCGTATGTGCTGCCAGTAACTACCATTTGATGATAAACCTGCCATTTGTAATAGTTGAAAACTGAAGATTTTGCTTTTTCCTCTAATAACATACGGTGATTTTTTGGGGATATATTTTTGAACTCTACAACATCATTATTATCAATAAGTCCATCAAGTGAGGCTATCATGTGCGGATATTTCCTACTACGCACGCAACATGGACTACTGATTTCCCCATACTGATTCTCAAACCAGTGTCGGGCGAACTGTTCGGATAGCTTCCCTACTTCAACTTGCCGTATACATGACAAATCCTTTGGAGGAATAGCACCGATCCATTCTAAATATAAGCTGTAAGGAGTATTGCTGAACTCATTTTTAACCTCGGGATTTAGTGTGGGGGTACACGTAGCTGTTACACCCGTTTTTCTCCAGCTTAACCATTTATCAGAGCCTTGAATGAGATCATATATATCGAAATTATTCATATTAATATCCAAAACCCGTAGATAAACTACGGGTCCGGTTGATATCTATTAATTCCGCTCAATAGTAAGCAAAATATAATCAGATAACGGTTTAAATTCGATAATAGACAACTTATTTATAAGTGGTGTCATATCGCTTTGTTTTTTGCAATCAGAGAATAACTGTCGGCAACAAGCTAAATCAGATTTAACTTGCTCAAGTGTTTTTATAAATGCCACTTGATCTGAACCTGAAACAGTTGAAATGAAATTATCAACATCTTCAAAATTATTATTCTGGATTGCATTAGTTAGTATTTTATTAAATACATTCTTTCTTTCTGCTATTAATTCCTCCTTTGCATATTCAATTTCAGCAGGATTAAACTCAAAGTTATTTGAGATTTCATCAAGCATACTTTCAAATGCATTGGTCTTGCTGCACCGTTCAACCAGCTTGTCAATCCGCCGTTTCACTCCATTACGAATGACATCAACTACAATAGCCTCAGACACGTTTTTAGGCGAGTCTGTTACTACTGCTGAGTCTTGGTCGGTAAATGCGTGTACAGCTTCATAAGTAGTTGTTTCGAGCGAAACAGGACGATTTTGAGTAAAACCCTCACCCCCATCTGTATTCAGATAATCAATTGTTCGCATGATTGCCTGATTAGCGTTAGGAAGTAAGTGTATACTGGATTTGATAGCAGTTTTTCTGATCATCTGTGTAGTAAACAACGACCACGGAGATTTATCAGGACTATACAGCCAACTTGCAGATTTTAAACGGGCGCTTGCAATATCACGTCTGGTTATGAAGTAAATCAAGTGAGTATCGTCATGCAGAAGGTAGTCAACATACACCCCCCTGAAATTACCTCTTTCACCGATTGAGCCTTTGTCGAATTGGTCTATAAGAATATTTCCAACATCAGCAAAAGGGTCATAGTGATGTGTTGGTGGTGTCCGTCTGCCATTGAACTCAAATTTATCTTTTTCAAAAACTAAATCTATAATTAAGTTTTTGCACATTTGAGCTTCAATAGCCATTTTAATTAAACCCAAATACGAGACATCAAGAATAACACGCTCATCTCTGGGTACTAAGTATGCTAATTTTTGAGCAGGGTCTAACGTTAGTGACGTTGTTGCAAGCTGTAAAAAAGCAGTTTTAAAACTAGCGGGATTATTAATAGCAATCGCCATTAGTTTTTTGTTGTTATCAATCTGATTCTTAGCAAAAATTGCTTCATTAAAATACGATGTTTCACTAAGAGAGTTCTCAGTAAATTTCGGTTTTAAACTTGCGATTATGTTAGAAACAGCTTTGCTACCTTGAACTATATTCGATGATGACATATATAAGATACCTATTTAAGAAACAAAAAAACCGCATATAGCGGCTATTGTTTGAATTGGAATTGATGAATATTAGTTCAAATAGATTTTTTACTATCTAATGAATTTAATAATTGGCTTTTTAACAAAAGCTGATTATTATCATATTTATTTTCTTCCAATTTTTTATTTGATTCATCAAGCGAATTTCTGGATTTATTAAAGTTTAATATATCCGTTAACTCTCTGATGCGTTCTAAACTTCTAACGCGCTGTTGTCTTGCTTCCTCATCTATTTCAATCTCTGATTTTGTTTGGTAAGTATTAACGCCATTGATTGATAATATAAATGGAAGAATATAGAATCTTTCTTTAACAATATTGTTAATTACAGATTCTTTTAATTTAACTTCACCCTTTGCAAATATCGTATCATTGCTTTTAGCATTTGATAATATCTCTGCAAGTTTGAGGTCCTTACAAACTATATGAAAGTAAGCACTTTGATCTTCAAGCATGACATCATAAACTATTTTGTCTTTTACTTGAGTCGAGCGAATAATATTTATTTTACCTGAGAATGATAATTCACACATATTTTCACCTATTTATTAAATAAGAGACACATAATTAAAACTATGAGCTCAGAGTTTTTGAATAAAGTATATTCAATGATTGATTATATTTTATTAGGGCGTAGAAAAGCCTTGACTGTTAAGCGTGATGCTAAACAGTTGTGATTAACCAGAAAGATCTCCGTTTGGGAGCTGCCAGTTTCTCACTACCGAGTCGGTTTCCTGACTCATCAATTATACGGGCATATTCAACAACTTCTTCACGCTCTTTTTTGAGTGTGATGAAATCACCTTTCTGCACCGTTGAGTTAGCAATTGCATCTGCCAGACCTAAACCCCAAATGATATCTTCATCAATACGAACGTAATAGGACCGTCTGTTTTGAGGTTTGAACTGGTAGTGCGCTACTCCGAAATCACGTAAAATACCGTGGTATTCTTTGTGAGAGCCCTTTCGACAGTCGTTAGAAGATGAAAGCTGTACTTCATTTCTATGCAATCTATCGCTATTTAAGGCGCAAATTTCCGGATAATTATTGCTTGAGTCGTCTTTTTGCTCACAATCGTGTGCAATCATTAACTCGTGTGAAGTTGGAACTTCAGCGTTTGGATATAGGTTCACATCATCGGCATTGCGAAAATGTGCCTTTCGTCTATTAAGCTGATCTCTATTGCGTTTATTTAGATACATAATCATGAAGATAGTTGTACTGATAGCAATCGAAACCAGATTTTTAGTGCTAAAACTTTCTACGTTTGGTAGTGATCCATCCCACAAAAACACAAGCGCAAACATTATTGAAGCGTATGCAACCGTGAATTTATAGTTCAGGCAGGCGTGAACAAGCACACCAATCACTAGTATTGATATGATTAACATATAATTTACCTTCGTAAACTTGGGTATTATTGGAGAGTTTAAAACCGTTAGTAGTAAAAACTACTTCGGGGGAGAGAGGGATTATTGAGATCTCTCTGAATTGAACTATGAGTTAACATAGCTAGATGTAGTGTCAATCAGACACTTGTAACAGAACCATTCTGTTTCAAAAATAATAAGAATGCAAGTCCCTTTTTTGATTACAACTTTTATTGCTATCATGAAAAGTTCTTTTTTATTGGTACGTATAATGAAGGTCTTTGAAACCGGTTTTGGAGAAAACATGAGTCAGGATAAAGAAGTTTTCGATTCAGTAACTACACGAAAAACAAGACGGAAAAAAGTAACTTCTGTACCGTCGTCTGAATACCAAATGCATTTAGATACCACTATTGCGATTGATGCCTATCATCAACGGTTCTTTGTAGCAAGCCAAGCCGCCTATTTGTTGGAACAGCGCCTTGAACGCTGTCTTATGCATCGAGACAAAATTATGCGTGATCGTGCATCTGCTATCGTAAAATCACTGAGTCAGGCAGTTGACAGCAATTTTTCAGACTTAGAAAATTTTAAACTGACATTGGCACAACTCATATCTGAAGTAGAGACTGAACGCGGTACTAAATATGAGTTATTGAGCTATTCCACACCGCGCTCTATGACGATTGAAAATCGTACTTATCTGGCAACCAGAATGTGTACTGGCTTAGAGACTCTTGATCTTGTAGTTAAGTATCTCGATGTTTGCCGACATTATTCTTTAGTACCATTGGCTGAGATCCTTGAAACTCAAAACACTGCTGACAAACGTATGCGTGGGGTGTTTAGTACAATCATACGTCATGGTGCAACAATGAAGCGGTTGGAAACTGAGCACTCCACACGGAAAGTTACCTCAGATGATAAGTCAGTATCAGATATAAAAATTGAAAATGAATAATTGACTTTCAGTTAAATTATAAAAGATGATCAGATTAATGATCATCTTTTATTTTATATAACTAATGGTTTAGGAATAATGTTATTAATAACATAATCGATATAATCTTCTTTATAAAATTCTATTGGAGAAAAATCTCTTTTTTCATCAAAAAATAAAGAGTAATCCCTCGTATTTAATGTGTTTAACTCGTTTGATATATCATCAATACCCAGTGGTTTTAAAAACATATCATATGCTTTTTTAGAATCAAAAATTCTATTGAAGTTAATTACTTCTGGTGTTGGACCTTCTGTTAGATTTACAGAGCCACTTAATACTTCACAAACACCATTACTTATTCCGCAATAAACTTTCGCATGAAATTTGTTATTTTTCTTTACGGATTCTACTAAGTTTGAACCTAATCCATAGCTTACTAATTCTTTATAGCTTATTTCATTGATTTCTGAATATGCATTTTTGAAGCTATTAACCTCTTTACCCTTAGTGGATATTAAGGTCTTTAATGGGTCTGTTCTATTTATTATTTCAAGCCACGTATCAACCCTTTGGTCTTTTTTAGCAAATTGATAACTTACAAAAGGAGAAATGAGATATATCTTATCGAATAAAAAATTCCATCTTGCAATTAATTTGTAAAGCCAGTTCATTACTGTAGTTTTTGAATGAACTGCAAAAACATGTTCTGTTAACGGTTTAGAACCATATATATCTAATAATGAAAATTCATGATTATCAAAATATGGGTTTTCATGATAACTACTTACAAATTTAGCAATATGTTGGTCACCACAAGGGCAATTTATTGGGAAGTTAATAACAATGTTTTTTGGGGAGCAACCTCCCTTACCAAGTGACCAATTAATATAATTATAATATTTTTTTGATATCGTATGCCATTTTATTTCCAAATCACTATACGCGATAGGTTCTAAATTCCTCTCGCAAGTGTTACAAATATATAATGGGTGATTATCAAAATTATAGTTATCATTTCTATTTTTAAATATGTTGTTAGTATCTATAATTTCTTCCATTGATTTAACAAATTCATATTCATCTATTTTTTTAGTTTCGTTGTCAACATATATGTAATTGTCTTTTTTTGTTGCACCAGAATTGAAACATGATAGGTCGGGATTAAAAACCTCTAATTTAAAGTAGTAACGACAATTATAATTGTGACATTTACCGATCATTATGCCTTTTTCATTTAATTCTGGAACTATAAAATTATTCATAACTTTGGTTTGTGATGTGAAAACCTCTGCAATTTCGATAATGGATTTGCAAAAAGGGCATTTGCCATGATAGTGCTTTGTTTTATTGCTATCACAAAGTAGGTGTTTTATTGAGCGTAAGTACTGGTAAGATAGTTCAAATGACATGATAACTCCGAACGAAACATCAATGGTATTGATTGTATTTTATCATCGTTTATCACACATCATACTATTAGTGTCGAGTTTGTACGCTCAAACCCCCATGTGCATGGGGGAATAACCTTAATTACAATATGATACGGCAACAGTCCATCCATTGAAAAATCATATACGTACTTTCTTGCCCTGAGCCCGTAGGGTATCTGAATGAGCCCCCTTGCCATTTGTACGGAGTTTCACCTAGAACGTGAGAGCTCTTGGTTTCTGGTGTTGGATAGACCATATTGAATTTATACTGCTGTTTGGGGATTGTTGGATAAACACGAGGTTTACATGCCACTTCTCGCCCTACGGTTAGACGTGCAAGCCCTCTGCGATGTTCCAGTGACAATGATTTTGCGGCTGTTAGGCTGGTTGTCCGTGGCGTGTCTCTCGATGATGTAGAACCGGTTAATGGATATTGCCCCCCCCATGATCCAGCGCACCACCACAGCTTATTCATAGGCTTTCCTCCACCAGTAATAGCAACGGATTCCATCGTACATGCTTGATGGGCAATTATATTTGCGACCGCAACAGATTCAGGATGTTGGAAAAAGGCTAGTGTGGCGCTATGCCATGTTGGATCAATCTCTGAAAAGCTGATTATATCAAAGTCACTGTATGCATCTGGTTGGCATCCTTTCGGCAACCACAGATCCAATATACGTAGCAGTGGTGCAGAGTAATAGTGATAGTGATAGAAACTAATACCAGAGTTCGTATCTATCTCATGACCGGTATCTGACACCTGAGTGCCGTAACTATATTTATTTCCTACATTGATTTTCAAACCGCCCATCGTAGAGAAGCAACCAGGAACTCGCGTAACTTCCATGATTTTACGAGGTTCCCACACACCGGTTAACAACCCAGCGTGATAAACCCCTAATCCGTCAGGACAGGCGCAGAATACGCCCTTAGCGGCATCATCTGGCATATCACCGCTAGGTCCAATGTTAGCTCCGGATATTTTTATCGGGAAAATGCAACTCCAGCAAACATCAGTAAACATTTTACCCTTTGTTAAGAATTCATTATCTTTGCATGTAAATGAACCAGTGTTATTATTTTGTACACTTTCTGCATAGCTCAATGAAGTTAACAGGAGTGCAGACGATAATAGCAATTTTACTTTATTCATCAGTAATTCCTTTCTGCATATTCATTAACAATAAATTGCTTACCATGACCGGTTACAATGCTTGGAACATTACGAATCCCAAAACGTTCTTTCATACCTTCCTGTATAAAATATAAAGTGGCATTATCACCATACAAATTGCTATCTGAAAATGTTTCCCAACCATCCCCATATACGTCAGTTGCAATCAATGTAGGAATTAAATTTTCATCTTTGGCATTTTGATATTGCTGTTGTGCAAATATACGTTGCCATTCTGAAGCAGGATTGAAGAAAATTAACTTCAAGTTAAATGGGATAACGTCCATAGGGTTTACTCGCCCTTTTTTGGCAATTATGCGTCCATCTGGAGATAATATATCCTGTGGTATCACAACGCTTGGGTCTACATAGTGGGTGCTATCTTTTAGAGCTTCAGGGAATTTGTATATATCTTTATTCTTCCAGTATCGGTTATAGGCATCCTTTTTCATTTTCTCGAAATCTAGATTTTTAATACCTTCTTCAATTAAATCCAGCATATTACGTTCAATTACCTCAATAACTGGTCCTTGCACACCCATATTCCCTGTTTTGTTATCGAGATAATTAACATTGGAAATTCCATGTACCAGAGATACAAATTCTCCATCATTTTCATGAATGATAGTCGGAATTGTTCGCACACCATATTTAATAAAAATGTTCGGATCTATTGTGAAATTCACTTCTGACTTTGTATCGCGAATTAATTTATGCCAGTGATTTATTTCATCGACCAGTGAATCTTTATTTCTAACTCCCTGAACAACTAGGATTACATCATTACGACCTGATACTGACCGCATAATATCAATTACTTCAGTATCTTTAAGACTTGCCGAAATCAATATGTAAAATACATTACCTTTTTGCTGTTGGTTGAAATTTCCACTTTCATTCTGACTTTTGATCATCTCCTTCAGTATCTGAGCTTCATCAGTCGTTAGCTTGTTAATAGCCTGATTTGCCATGACGTTTTTATCTGCGATAAGCTGGCGCGTTGTTTCTCTGTGAGCTTCAGCTTGTGCCACTGCCACTGCTTTCAGTTTTTCCAAATCTGCCATGTCTGCATCAGTAGCTCGTTCGACAGTAGGAATGGATTCTGTATATGGAGTAACCATATTTAATTTACTATTTGCACTGGATGTAATGGACAGTGTTAATAGAGAAATCAATAATGTAACTTTCTTTTTTACCATATCGGATATGCTCTCCCGATCACATTTTCTATGGGGAGTACGCCCCAATACCGTGAGTCAAAACTGACCTTGGTTCGACCCATTAGCCAGATGTGACCAGCAGGAATTATCCCTTCACGTTGTAATTCCTGCTCTGTATGACCAGATTCTCTTGCTAATAGAAGTCCTTCACCCACCATCAGATCATTGACCGTGGTTTCTTCAGGATTGACCCTAACCTTGTCACCAGCTACACCGTCTATAAATTTGATCGCAATGCTACTGATGTATTCAGACCGAAAAGCAAATATTTTCCCTTTCTGAATATCTTTATCCATTTTATCAATTAGATAAATTCTGTGTTCAGGGAGGCAGGGGTAGTTTTGTGGATCAATCCCAATTGAAAAGCGATTAAGTACGTAATGGCTGGCAGGTGCGACAGTGACGACAATAACCAACATATAAAGAGATTGCCGCCCCCAACCTCGTTTTTTCCTTGAAATTCTTTTATAAAAATTCTTCAGGTGCATATCAGTTATCTTTTAGCTTTCCACTGATGTATACGCCGTCAGGAGCCGTATGAAGCGCTGATTGATTGAAAATGATGAATCCCTTATCTTTCAAAATATCAGCTCTATGCTGTATTACAGCGCGTTCTTGGGGCGACTTGATACTCCCGTCCGGATTGCTCATATTTATCACAGCAATTTGTGCCACTAGCGGTTTTGGTGGCTTTAAGTGCGAGTAAATACCCGCACCAATAAACCCGAACAAGATCGGTAATAAAACGGTTTTAATCATCGTTTCCATACCCTTGTTCTATTAAATATTGATCGATTGCATCAATGACGTCTTGTCCCTGTTTCAGACGATCCTCAATCGCCTGTACTTCAGAAGCTCTTGTTGTGTAAAGCATGTAAGAAAACTTATCAACGAGGAACCGGCAAATTCCGCCACCCATAGCACTCATAAAGTAGACTTCAGAATAGATCCCCGTTTGGCTTTTAACTGTTTTCAAAAATTCGTAACCGGCTTCGTCGAGCGGCAAACGTTCTTCCCTTCGTGCTTTATTCACCGCAGATTCGGTTTGTCCAAGCATGGCAAGAAATGCGGAATTATCAGTGATAGCAAGACCGACACGGTCCTTATACATATCATTGATAGATTGGGTAATCGTAATAGCACTGCCGTAATACTTACGGAACCGGCGGTAGCCTTTCTCAATAAATGCACCGATGTTCCCTGTCAGTAACGCCCATGCTTCATCTATGATCACAATTTTCATTTGATCACGATCACCAAGATACATATCTTGTTGAATCTGATAAATTAATTGCATCAAAATGATTTGTTTCAGGTGTTCGGATTTTTCAATACGACCCAACTCAAGTACAGTAAACGGATTATCAAAAGAGATGTTGTTTTTACCAGTAAAATATTTGCCGTATTGACCTTCTTTTGTGAAAGGATATAACTGCTCACCAATATCTTTAATGCGCTGATCAGGATCGCTTTTGCAGGAGTCTGCTACCATGTCGATAGTTGTTTCTTTACCGTGTATCCTGACTAATTTGGCAACATGATTTTTCAAACGCGATGTTTCAAAATCCCCCAACCCGTCTTGTGGTGCAGCCATGACTGACAGCAAACCAATAACTAAATCTTCTTCACCGGTTCCTTCTTCAGCATCTTCATCCTCTCCAAAATAATCCTCTATAATTTCAAAGAAATTAAGACATGGTTTAGTCGATGGATGGAAATCTACATACGAACCATCAAACATCTGACACAATTTTTTATATGAGTCGCCAGCGTCAATTACCCATACCTTCGCGCCTAGTGAGCGGTATGCAGAGATAATATAGTTAGTTAAGAATGATTTACCTGAGCCGGATGATGCAGCAATACAAACGTTGTAGTTTGTATCGCTTTGGAAAAAGTCCATTGTCTGGACCTGACCATTTCGTGATGTAAGAGTTAGAACCGGATTACCAGTACCTTGCCAATCAGAGTAAAGTGGAGAAAGAACGAGAGCTTCCTCTACCGCAAGAGTTTTAGAACGACCTAAAACTTTGTCAGCATTTGCTTCATAAAATAATGGCAGCGTTCCTAAAAATATCGGTGCAACAAAATTGACATCGGGAATCATTTTGAAAGATAGATTGTTGAGGTAACTGGTTGCCTCTTGTACTGATTGATTAAGTTGTTGCACAGAGTTGGCAAAAATTGAAACAGTAAAAGCAGCTTTATAAATTGGCTGTCCATCATCAATTTTCTGTGCCAACACATCAAATCCCGCACTCGTAGTTTTCATTGATGGAACCCATCTGGAAGATGGTCCATCAGCGTTGCGCGTAGCAACTGTACGTTTTGATGTAAATGTACTTTTAGCATTCTGCTGGTCCGGATAAACCAGTGTCATTGTGATAATGCAAGGGTTTTTAATACCAGTTGCACCGTTCATCAAATCGCCTAAAAAATACTGAGCAGAACCTTCTTGAAATCTACGAGGTAACTTTTTAGCTGAAATTGTTCTTGCAAAAGTAGTGTTTGTCTCTGCCTTACTACTCTCATCTTCCGGATTGCCAAAACCGACATAATTAGAGCGAACGAAAAACAAACTATCCAGTTCTAGTAGCTGTTCCGAAATCATTTTGTCTTCATCAACTTCAATCGGCATTCTGTCGCGCCATGTCGCATTACTGCCTTGATTTATCATTGAAGTGATAGCGGTAAGATATATTTCTCTTGTTAGTTGCTGAGGTGCGAAACCCGTCATTCTAAGTGTGGTTTCAAAGTTACCCTGCATCTCTCTAACAGTGTTTAATTCATTCAGAGAAGGAGAAAGATCATTTTTAATAGGCACTTTAACTGTAAAGTATAATTCACAGTTACGAGCCTTTGTATTTGTGCCGTTAAACGCTTTCGATGTGTGAGCCAACAGAAAACGTGAGCGTTTTAAGCTCGTCGTTTTCATAACCTGATTCTGACAATTCATGCGTAAGAAATCAGATCTATTTGCAATGTGGCTGATATTTGGAGAGGCAAATAAAGATATCTGAATAACGGTACTATTTGGGAAATACCCAGATAAAAGTGTTTTTAATTGAGAGAGCTCTTTTCCGGTTGTACCAGACAAGGGAATACATTTAAATCCAAAACCAATATAGTTATTTTCACAAATAAAAATGTTTTCATCGTCATGAATAGCTAAAACTGGACATAAAGATGAAAAACGCTTAAAGGTTTGCATTTTTTTTAAGATAGAAGCTGTTGCCATTATTTACCACTCTCCAAAAATGACTTTAACCCTTCAACTGGTTTACCAACGTTGTAAGTACCATCGTCACGAATAATGAATGGAATCATGCTCACACCAAAAACTTGTGCGGTAATTTCCCTTTTCATCAAAGCCTCACGGTCACAGTTTTCAATTTGCTCGAAACGAACACTGTTATTCCCAGTAATGATTGCCCTGTCAGCTCTGTATCTGTCTTTTGCACAATACAATTCAAAATTGCGTTGCTGGCTATTACTGTTTAAAACGCCTACGGAAAGTACATGAACAGTGTATTTCTCAGGGTCAAGATAATTTAGTTGTTGTAAAGTTTCATGGCACTGAACGCAGAACGGGTCAGTGAAAATAATGGTCTGCTTTGGACCTTTTCCCCACGTTGCAGACTGCAAATCATCCATTTTAATATTGAGGTTCTTTACAGGAATAATTGAGCCGTACTTTTGAATTTCTTCAAACGAGGTTAAATCTTTTTTCGCCCATGTATCATATAAAGTTCCCTTGATAACAAAGCGCCCATTCGAGGTAAGAAGCTGTAAACTACCATTGTTATTTAGCGCAATTATCCCATTGCTTGGTAATAGAAATTTGGGAATATCAGGCGTTTTTGTGGGATGTGCTTTTAATGCTTCTTGATTGAAAACAGTCTGAGTATTTGTTTTTTCGATATCAGCATAGTTCGCATGAGCGTGTGCGGTTGTGAATGCTAAAGCTAATGAGATTAAACTAAGGTGTATCTTATTTTTCATTTTGAATCCTGCACCATCTGCGTATTTATCTGTGGATTGTGATTTTTTCACATCTGAAAAATTTCTTTTCTTGTCTGGTAATAAAAAAAGGACTTAAAAAGTCCTTTTTAAAATTGTTGCTGACCACTAGCTATTTTCGGTTATCTGGTGTTTGTAGTGGTTTGAGAACCGCATTGTGCTTGCGATCTGGACGAGAAACACCGACTTCCCATTTACGAGGCGATATCTCCGTGTAGACATACCCTGTGATGATAAGATCTCCATCTGTGTTTTCGTATGGGTCGATTAAAACACGCATTACCATCGACTCGCTTCTAATGGGTTGTGGGTTTGCCGCAGGTTTTGGCACAGGCACATATTGTCCAGACTCCGTACCAACCCATTTACTATTTTCTGATTTGAGTATGTTATCCATATCGCTTTTGCTTACTACTTCTCCGTTGAGCTGCATTTGAGAAACAGTATCAATTTTTTCTTGATAGTTTTCACCATCAGTCAATTTGTGTACGTCACGAACACTCATACACGTTACTGAATTAGGCATACCTTTACAGCCAAACTCTGTTTCACCGACCATAAGAGATGAACAGGCGGTTAATGAAAGGGTAGTTAAAACCATCAGTGGCAATAGTAAAAATTTCATAGAGTAAGTCCGTATTTTAATTAGTTTGTCTGAATTGAAGTTGAACGCCTTTTGTGACAACAAAATCTATTGATCTGGCAGGGTCAATTTCAATTACAGGGAACAGGTCTTGTGCCATATCCATGTAAAAGTCAGCTAACCGATTGAGTGCGCTGCCTACGCCTTTCATTGCTGCACCTTGTACCTTATTGCTGTTAATTTGTTGATAAGGTGACTGTGTTGGTCCTATTCCGTCCTGTGTTAACGTGATAGACGGAATTTGCTGAACACTGAACATTTCCGAGCCAGCTTGAAGAAATCCTGCAATAAGCGCTTTCGCAAGATATTGCCCCTGTTTTGTTACTAAGCGCCCACGAATACCGATTTTCCCATCCTCTCCGACGGCATACGAATCAAAGGTTGCTTCAATAACTGCCCCATCTTCTCTGATGCAGGAGATCGTGTTACTGCGTAAGTAGGCACGTTCTGATGATAGCTCGCCATAGCCACTGCTAATAATTGCACAATCACGAATATCCGCAGTGTAGTTATTAGGTAAAATGGCTTCTCTTTTCACTCGCACTAACATTGGATAAGGGTGTTCTCTTGCCGCTTTTGCTGTGGGTGCATCCATCCCTGACAAAGCAACTGTGGAAATAATAGAGCCAGCCGGTAAGTACGTTCCTTCCAGCTCAGGGCTCACATTTGCATCCGTTTCGGATTTTGATAATGTATTATTCGCTTTGGATTCTGAGTCGTGATTATTTGTACCATCATAGGTCGTCAGCTCAGGGTATTCTTCATCTGATCCGGACGTATTTGCTTCCTGTGTTGTGTTCGGACTGTACGGTATATCATTTTCATAAACATCATTCAGATTACGACCACCTCCCACCTGATTTGATGATCTGCCGGTATTGGAGAAACTATTCGTATAATCCGGTGTGTTCATCTTCTCTTTTACTTGCTTATCAAGCTGTTCTTTTAGCTCAGTAGCAAGATCATTTTTTTGATTCTCTAATATTTTTTGTTGAGCATACAGTTGTGTAACTTCCTTTTTATACGATTCTTGTACTGATAACAGGCTATCAATTCTGTCATCAATTCGTCGCAAATCAGCGGCGATTGATTCTTGGCTAACGCCCTGCGTGTCAGCATTAGTGAGTAAATTTGTCACTGGTTTATTATTCACAGCCGATACAGCAGTTGGATAATCAGGTTCACTGGTTAAAAAATACAAAGCAGTTACCAGTAATAATCCTCCCCCACCCCATAAGACTATTTTTTTCTTTTTGGGGCTCAGGTTTTCGTATTGGTCTTTGATAGACATGCATTACTCCGCTAAACGAGGGCGAGAATTTTCAGAACGTGTTTCCTCTGCCGTATTAGATTTACGAATTACAAAATAAGCCTCAGTAGATTGCTGTGGTTCTAACGTGTTATTACTCCAAAGTGCTCTTGCCGCTAATCTTGGGTGCGTACACAGTGACTCATCAACAGTGACAGTTGTGTTACCAACGTTTTTCGCTACACCAATTATTACGCCGAAATTACTGCCGGACAGATACTGCCCTTCGCTGAAGGTGTATTTGATATTATCTTGTGGGCTATTTGTTCTGAACGCGCAATTAGGTATAGAAATGCCAGCATTATTGATCCCCATAATTTCATAGCCAGCGGGTACATCACCTAATGCAACACTCCTGAGTAATTTAGTAATGGTACGAGTGTATGAGTCACTTTTTTCCCATTTATCCGCCACGTCCTTATTACCCGAGGCTGTGGGGGTGTAATACTTACCGCTGTTATATACAGCCATGTTTCCATCATCTTTTTCTAAAAGAAGGGTTGCTTCAACAGGTGGTCTTTTTTGTGGGTGAAGGGATAATGAGATTGCTTTACTTTCATCACCTTTATTCGTGATGTACATAGCAACAGGGTTATCTTTGAATGCAGTAAAGTAAATTACATTACCCTCCTGTCTTATTTTTATTTCATTCTTTTTTATCGTTTGAACAACCGGTTCTGAAAACGGTGTAACAATTCTGTTAGGTTGTCCTAACGAGACTGGAATTAACGTGTTTTCACCTGAACGAATTGTGTATGTCATACGGGAATTAGTTTTAGCTTTTGATGAAATGACAGACGATGGCACCGGTTGAATATTTAGGTCGTCTGAAGCAATCTCTTTAATCGAGCTGGATTGATTCTCAGCACCGCCTGAAGGTTGTTGATCCTGACCATAGACAGAAATGGTTTTCGCTGAAGCGAATGAGCTCAAAGCTAGTGAAAGAAGCAAAACCTTACAATTGAACTTCGCCTGATAATTAATCATTTATTCTACTTCCTTCGATAATTTCTTTAGACTGTGAATCATCTGGTAACACACCGCCGTTTGCTTCCTGCTCATAAGTCGGCAAATATGCATCCCCATTCTTTAATTGAATATCTTCGATAACGGGCTTATAGCCACGAATATAAACTGTGACAATGTAATGAACTGTCTTAGTCGTAGTTCTCCCTGTCACACTTTTAACTTCTTGTGAACCCTCGACAAAGTAGACGCCCTTCGCTTTCGGGTCTGTTGAAATGCGAGTTGGTGTAAATGACAGTGATACACGGTCACGATTTATCTGACTGATTGCATCATCAATACTTAGCATGATCCGTTGGTAGCTATTGGGAGAAAGAAACGGCGCTAATGAGGATTTAACGAAATTTACTGATGAGGGATTAGTGTTGCCAAGTAACGTTGCGATATAACTCGCCCACGATTGCATATATGCCGTAGAACCTTCATTTTCATCAATCCAGCCAGTTGTTTGTAAGTTAGGCGGAACAATAATGATCTTTTCATTCTTTCCGTACAGAAGGAACAGTAACCCAATCGCAATGAAGCCAGTGCATAAATTAGATAGTGATAGGACTTTTGATGTTTCCTGTAATCTGGAAACTGTTTTTGTCATTTTGAAAAATTTCATCAGTAGAATTCTCTGTCAAATGAATCAGGAATAAATGTAATTTTGTTGTCACCGATGCCAAATCGCCAGTAGACCAAATGGGCTAAATATTTATCAGATGCTTTATCAAGAAAACGTCCATATATCTTGCTAAGAACAACGCCAACCGCGATCATGGTTAATAATTTTCCAGTAAAAACTCCAATACCGATCATGACCATGAATGGAAATAGCTCGTCAACGGTCCAGAAAAATAGCTTAGGTGGATCATCAACACTGTGAGATATATTTACTACCTTACTCATTTTAAATACCTTATATATCAACTAATTGACTTGTGTTAACTGTCCCATTACTGCTTTGATTTCGTTTAATGGAACTGCGCCTTGTAACGGAACCGCTTTTTCTTGATATGAAACGATAGTGCTTGGAGTTCGGTCAAAGTTAAGACCAATGGCTTCTTGTGTATCGAATAAAATTTTCGCGTTGCTGCTATTGCTGTTTACGCAGCTCTGAAACACTGTCTCATCGAGACTATAACTACTTGCTAATTGAGCAATAGGCGTGCTAAATCCGCCACTTCGTTGAGAATCGAAAATGAATTTCGCAACTTCAAAAAAACCATAATTACCCTTTTGCGCATATGCACACTCTGTCAACGTTGATAGATACAGCGAGCGTTGACCATGACCAAGTGTGTGTTTGAACACAAGAGCTACGTTACCGCCGGATGAATCAACGAAATCGAGTAATTCAGGAAACTCCTGACCGCAATACGGACACTCAAAATCAGAATAGTGAATCAATAAAAATGGTGCATTTATGTTCCCGTAAACGCGATCATTCGTTGGTGACGGTTGTTCGAGTGTACTTTTATTGCTCTCTGAGATTTGTTCAGGTGTTTTTAGAGTTGTTGGTTTATAACCAGTTGCAGCGATATACGTGCTAAAAAAGTTCGCCAAATCATCATCATTGGCTATTTTAGGTATTTCAATACTGTCAACTGCTATCTGAATTTCATTCATATCAGCATTTAAAAAGTATGTTTTCGTACCCGTAAAAGCAGTTAATGCTGCAAGAGCAACAACACTGACGTGTGTAAAAGTTATTTTTTTCATTTCTTCTGACCAAGTTCTATTAAATCGCTACGAGAAATCATTTTCCTTTGTGGCATTTGATTAGTCGCTTCGAGTTCATCTTTAGTGAGCTCAAATAACTTCAATACAAGTTCGCTTTCATCTTCAAGATAGACAGAGCTCAATGTGACTTTTGAAATATCGCTATTAAATGTTCTAAGCGTGTTAGACAAATGAAAATTGACAGCCAACGTAATGATATTGAAAACAAAAATACTCGCTAAAACTGACGTAATTAAATGACTGGATTTATTAAGCATAGGACCCCCCGACAGAGGCATAATGTACCAATCTATCGGGGTTTTTTTTGGCAGAAGGGTATTAAAACAATGATGATTGTTTTTAGATTTGCTTAGGGAGATTACTGATCATTAAAATAATGGAAGTCGGTATAACAAATAATGTCATGACTGCATTTATAACTGGTGGTACGGGCAGTGGTATCAAAATTGATACTGCAACCAAGAAAACAGTCAACCCTATGAGCTTCATACTACGTCTGTTTAAAAAGGGTGATACATATGAGAAGTCGTATTGCTTCCGCTTCCATCTGCAAACACCGGCAATGAGTGAGGGTACTAAAATGATACAAAAGAACGGCAACCAAAATGATAAAAGAGCCATACGATATACAATCATATAGTTATGGTAATTTATCATTTTCGCTAAGTTAATGAAAAATGGATAGAAAATCCCACTTATATTGTTAAACGTTTGCTCCAGCGGATCAGCTGACACTGGCAATGGTGCATAGTAATTTGTTAACGCAAAGTTGATACCGGTTTGAACAAAAAAGTCATTATATAACTCATTGGCAAATGGGAGAATCTGGCTATGAAAACCACTTTTACCAGTAATCAATTCGCCCATTTTTAACTCGCTAACCATGTTTGATTTATACCATTCAGCAGGGATAAACAATGACATGATAATGAGTAAAACTGTTACCGTAAGTAACAGTTTTTTAATTGAGCTACCGTTAGATTGTGTATCGGCTGACATTAATAACCTCTTTAGAAACTGGAAATAACGCTATTATCTAACCTTTCAGGGAATTTATACTTGTGATATTCATCTAAAGGCGAAGTGTTATTTAACTTTGAAAGAAAAATTATGGATTTTGAAATGACTATTGCTAGATTGTCCCAATCTGAAATCTTCAAATCAGTTTTTTTTCTTTGATAATATTTCTCAATTTGTTCGTTGAAGTAGTCACAGAAAATGGTTTCAAATTCAGTGTCCTTCATAGATAGAAGCATCAATATGATCTGACGGCTACAAATATTCCACTGGAGAAGAAAACGACCAAAATATATGTCGCTTGCATTGGATCTAAACTCATACTCTGGGACAATATTATCCATTTAACGTGCCTTATTAAATTCTTTGATTAGCATCTTTAACTTTAATACTTCTTTTTCGCTGGTTGGTAATTGTACAATTGGAATTTGACCTTTACATATATTCCCCGCTTTTAAAATAGCGCAAAACTCTAGATTTGGGAGGTTTCCTAATAGTTGTGGAGGAAATAACTCACTCTCAACCTCCATCAATCGCTCACCAATACTTCCGGTGATTTTTTCTGGATCTTCCCCCGAACTCGTACCATGCCCTCTTTGGATGTACTTGAAATTTGTAGTTGGTATTCTTTCTATTAAATCTTTTTGACCTTGAATATTGATAGTCCGTAATGCAATGTTATGGTTCGCATTTATACTAACTTGTTCTTTTTTCGCTTCAGAGCCAAGGGTAGCAACGTAGTCAGTGGTAGACTGTGAGGCAATGAATAACTTAAACCCTGCCCCTCTCCCTTTATTTTGAAGCCGAATAACCTGATCGTTGATAACTTCAGCAGCTTCATCAATAAGAATATTTGTATCGCGTTTCTTTTCACCGCGCGGTTTTGCATAGTTATAAATATCAGCCGCAACAGCAGTGATATCGCTTAGAAATATTGAGCCAACAGCGTTTCCTTTATCACCATCAGCAAGAGAATTAAGCCCTAAATACATCATCCCGTTTGTATTGATGATATCTTTCATATTAGTAATGACTCTTTCATCATCAATATTCTCACTGGACGGTGACAATACTTCATCTAACCCATCACTAGTTAACATGCTTAATACAGGTAGTGCCGTTAATATCATCTTTTGGAAATGTTCACGATTATGCTGAAATAGGTCAATTCCACTTTTAATGAATGTATATTCCTTAATTTTTGCAATATCATTCAGATAGATAGTGATTCTTATTCCGGCATGGTTCTCGATAGTTCCTGTCGTTCTAGTCATTGATTGATGTTCTAGTCTACGATCAAGAAGTGAGTCGTATACATCAGGAAATAGCTCATATCCTAATTTGTCGATTGCTTTAACAAGTAATTCAGCAAAATTACCCAAATTAGTACCAAGCTGTGCTTTTATATTTACAAGAGTAGGCTTTACGTTTGCGAAATTCATCAACTGCACAATAGTTGTCAACGTCATTGTCGCAAATGAAATAAATGGATCAGTTGTGTTATCAGCCTTCTGGATAACGGAAATAATACGGCTGGCTACTTCAGTTGAGTTGGAATAATTTGATATTGGTGAAATCCGGTTGGATTTATCCAAGTGTGCAATGGAAAGATAATAAAAATCATCTTCTCGTTCCATTAGTTTCATGCACTTGTACATATAATCAGCAAGTTCCTCATCATTTTTAGGGTCAATTAGAATAAGAGGTTGCCGTTTTAAAGCAGCTTGCAGAATAAGTAATTTGTAAAGAGTCGTTTTACCGGAACCCGTAGTACCAGTTAATGACGTATGTAGCGTCATTAAGTCGTCAGGTACGCTGATCCACTCATTTGAATTCCCTAATTTATGAATCCAACCGTGCCCCATGCTTTCATGATCATTAGGTAAAAACCTGTCAGCAACACCACTTTTTAAAATTTCATATGCCCGTTGTCCATGCTCATGCCGCCATGTAAAGCCTTTACCTATCAATGTCGTGTCGCGATTGTTCATCATTTCTTTGACAACATCATAGGCTGAAGTAAACGTAGGAGCCGGTCTGGTTTTTAGGTTTTTATGCAAGACTGCAATTTTAATTGCATTTGGTAATGATTTCATAGCGAAAATGCTTTGTATCGCAGCAGCAGATAGCGTAGCAGTTAGAGGCATTGATAGATATGTACCAACACCGACCGTAGCTAATACACCGGTTCCCCAACCACAAACTTCATACATCTCGTAGTTAGTACGAAATGGCATTAAATGTTTCCAATCACTCATTGTTTTTCTCGCATAAATTGAAGTCCAAAATGGCTGTTGTAGCTTTCAAACCTAACAGCCATGATTTGTTTGAATGTCGTTTGAGACACCCCCAACTTAGCAGATATTTCAATAAGTTCTGTCCGACTCAACTCTATATATTGAATCGTTTTAAATTGGTTTTCTGAAATGTCGTTTTCATTGTGAATAGAAAATATGACATCTTCAATTAATGAAGTTGCTAAGTCAGGAATGACTGGATTTAACATTTGTTCAATTTCAGAAAATCCAGTGATGATAAATACATCAATGAGTAATTCTTTTTTCAAAACAAGATAGAAATTTGATCTTAAAAGCACCAGCGCTTCATCATCTTTAGAACGCGATGCTTGAGGGCTTCTGGCTTTCCATGCCGAGGGTATTTCGAGTTTATCATCAACCAGTAAGTGATTTTGATTTATGTTACTAATTAACTGCTCTTTTGAAAGCCCTAATAGATATATTTCAAAAGCCTCTCGGATATGCAGATCGGCTGTAATATAGATATCGCTATGCATCCCCTTTTGAGTTGTAATCTCTACGGAGTCTGTGTCATCAAGTTTCACGTCTGCAAACAATGATTTCTGCTCAGATAATTGAGTAGCTACTGGTATATCAGTCAGTGATTTCATTGGTAGTGCTACTGACGGTTTACTCATGGCAATAATCCGTTCTTTTAACCCTATGTTGTGTTTATGGGTTATCTCAGGAGCAGGATTGCCTACTGGCAGTGTACTACCACCCTGTATCATGAGATCACATGCTGCTATAACCTGAACTTCAGGTACTTCAACGGCTTGTTCATTGCATACCGGCTCGATAATGGCTAGTTCTTCAAGTGTTTCCATTATGCTAGTTACATTATCAGATTCTGGATATGTATCATTTATTATTTTATCTACGATATCAATCGGTTGATGCTTATTATCTTTGTTTTCGATAGTAGGTTCAGTTTTTTCGCCTGTGATTTCTACATTAGTTCCTGTTTTTGGTTCAAAACTAACCCAACTCGTTTCGTTTTTGACATAAACAGATGCATGTGTTGGTTTTATATTCTCGCCAAATAGTAATTCGTCTGAAGCTAGTTTCACGCAGTAAAAGAACGTGTCTGGATCTTTTATAAACGACGGAGATTTGAGTAACTTTTTTGGGGCAATCTTCCAATAGAGTGAACCTCTTGGCGCTTCAATGATTACATCATGAGCTAATAGTATCTCACCTAAACTATCTGCTGATTGTGGGATAAAAATTCCAAGGTTTTTTATCTCTTTGCATAATTCTTCAGCGGCACTAGCCCAAATAATGTAGACCCCATCTGGCGTTGACCAAATCGGACTTGGAGGAACGTTTGGGGTCCAACGACCTGATGATATAAATTGGCGCATAGTATCAACCAGACGCTGAATTGTTGATACACCAGAACCGGCAGCGCGTATCGCATCACCTGATGTCAATTTGAGGTCATTTGCAACAGAGGCTCGGTCTGCGAGTAACAGAATATTAAACAACTGATTGCCATTGATTGCTTTTTTATCCGCCTGTTCCATGTTATCGCTGTTAGAAATTGCCTCTATGACTTTGAAATATAGGTTTTTACTATTTTGTTGAAGTAGTTCTATCACTTTCGCAGGAACAATTTTATCAATAAGCGAAGGTGCTATAATTCTATGATTATTATGTCTTTTCTTGTTCCACTGTAAAAAATACCTTTCTATGTCGTGTTCAACAGCCCAATGAAACAGGTTTTTTCCACTAGGTTTCCACTGATATACACCAGTCTGATCCCAAATTTCATAGTCAGACACTGGTTTACCAATGTCGTGCAGTAATGCAGTTACAGCCACTGCAAGACGCCATTTCAAAGCGTTAGCAGACCGTTCTTCAGGGGTTTCATTGCTATCAAAGTCCGTGGTCTTTGTGTGCTTAACTGCGATGTAACAGACTTCTAAACTGTGACGTAAAAGCCCTCCTTGAGCTCTGTGGTGATGTGCTTCAGAAGCCGGTAGTAAGTGTATAAAATCAGCAGTATTACATAGTAGTGGCATGACCAATTCATCAAATAGCTCACCGATTTGCATTTCTCTTTTGATTTTTGTGATCATTTCCGCTTGGGTTTTAATCAGCAATTGTTTTCCGCTGATTCTTGCAGGATATCCTTCAATTTTTGGCGGATATCCAATCGGCATTTTGAATGTTTCTATTTGAGATTTAATATCATCCGGAATTTCAATCTCACCTTTTTGAAGTATGGAATGCTGTGATTCCTGCATATCTGGCGATGTTGACACATCTACTGAGAAGGGATCTTTCCCTGATTTCAGTATGGATTTTAACCAGTTTATAAACATTCGGTGAACCTGCTTCTCTAAATTTTTAAGATTATTTGATGCAACAATGTTACCTGTTTTTAAATTTGCAATTTCATAATTAGAACCGTTTTGCATTGTTATATCGGGAAAAACTGCACCTAAATAGTTCATACTCACCACGATCTTCAGTGAGGAACTTAGATGAAAAAGTCATTTATATTTTGTTGTCTGCTTGCAACATCCTTATCAGGTTGTAGTAGCGCAGATAAGCCCATATTTGGGTGTGGAAATTATGTAAAAACATCCACGATTAGCATTGAATCGGGTTATGGCAGTACAGCGAATGACGTAATTGATAAGCAAATTGCTCGAAAAGCAGTAACGGCTACTTATCCTGCTGACTATACATATCGCGAAAATTGGAAAGATACGAATAGAGGTGGCGCATCATTGCGACAGCAAGGTTACAGGCACGTAATTGCATCACCATACGAGATCTACGACCAAGGTAAAAAACATATTCCTGTGGACCGTAGCTTTCATACAGACCTGTTAATAAGTAGTTTAGCTCGCAGTAGTTCATCGAACGTTTATACCAAACCTGAATTACCATCGTTCTGTGGTGAAAATTCACGAAATTATTTTCTGAAGGAAACGCCTGAGAATAAAAAATCTCGGAATGAATATATTCGTATCAAAGAAAAATACTGTTCTGATCCAGAGTATAAATTAACTAATGAAGAATTAGTTATTTTACAAAATGGAGAGCCTGACTCTCTCAAAAACTATCGAATGAAAATCTATATTGATAACCAAAACGAACCATCACCTGCAATAAAGTAGAAAGGTATTTTTCATTATGAATAAATTATCAACGTATCAAAAATCAGTGATTGCACTTTTAACTACAATAGTTGGCGTAGGAATAACCAGTACCTATTTAACCACAAGTGAGCTAAAGCAAACTAATATACTATTGGCTTCGTCAATTACTATTCAAAATGCTACAAAAACAGAAAGTGCTGGTGTAAACCAGTCTTTAAGAAAAATTTTGTCACTGTCCGAAAATACTGAGCCGGTGCAACAGCCTGAAGCGCAACCTGAAGAACCAGATCTCAATCTTTCTCAGGTCCAGCTTGATTCCAACACACTAACTTATGGCAATGAAAATGCAAGATTTTCACTTGTAACATATATGGATTTCCAATGTCCATATTGCCAACGTTTCGCGTCTACTCCTAAAACATTAGTTGATAAAGCGAACGGTGGCTTAGTCAATTGGAAATGGAAAAACAGCCCTCTGCCATTCCACGAGCCGAATGCTACGGATTATGCCGTGAAAATGCTCTGCGCTGGCGCTCAAAACACTGACAATCACTGGAAGATCATATCAATGTGGGGGAATCATGAAATTGATTTTGCTACCGCAGATATGGTCGGAATGTTTGAGTTAGACCCTGTTGCGTATAACACATGCCTTAAAACCGATTCTGTTAAGTTAATTTTAGATAAAGACAAGGCAGAAAGTCGTGCTCTTGGTGTTTCAGGCACTCCTACAACTGTAATAGTTGATAACAAAACTGGAGAAAAACGTGTGATCGAAGGTGCTGTGCCTATGGATATGTTTGTAAACACCATCGAAGCCATGATGAAAAAATCACAATAAACCAATTCGTTTTACCAACCTTATAAAAGATAAATATTAATTAGTAAATGTAAAATCCACGTTGATAGTAGTTTGCTGTCAATTTAATACTGTAAATATAGAAGGGTTAGATATGCAATTAGTAAAAACATGTGCCATGCCGAAAATTGATACCAAAAAAGTGCTTTTCGTGGTTTTAGCAGTGTTATGTGTAGCGGCACTGGCAGTTATGTTTGCCTATGGCAAAGGAACCGAGCAATCCGGTTTCAAAGAAGTATGGATGCAAATCACTGCATATATGCAGGGCTCATTAGGTCGTGTGTTAGTGGGGCTGATTGTCGTTGTTGGTATTGCGGCGGCGGTTGTTCGTCAGTCGTTAATGACCTTTGCTGTGGCTGTTGGTGCGGCAATTGGTCTGTACTATGCTCCGGACATCATCAACGGTATCATGACTTCTTCAGTAGCTGTTACAACAGTTCTGCCAGTCTTATAATACTTTGGTTGTATTTTTTGAAAAATAAAGCCGTATTTTATACGGCTTTATTTCGTTAAGCCTATCCTAAACGCTGAATAATAATATCATTTATATGATTTTTTAATACTTCAGCCACTTCACTGATTGGTGTGGGATTGAGTTCTTCAGAAATCCCACTTGAATACAAGTCCAGTTGACACTCTCCATTTTTAAAGAGAAAGCCAGACTCATATTCTTTGTCACTGTTTAGCACTGCCGTTTGATAGCTTAAAGCACTATCAGCGATTAATAATCTATTTTTTAATACCGGATAACATATACCGAATTCTTCCATGACTGGCTGTGATTCTTTGCTTACAAAAATTTCAACGCGCCATGCTCCATACTGATATTCTTTAGGTTTATAAATTCGTACTTGGCAGTATTTTGTTTCCGCATCGTTGTCACGAACAGGGAGAGGCTGAATCCCTTTTAACTCACGAATAGCATTTATATCTTCCATGTACTCATAATAACGACCCTCAAGTTTAAATTTATTGAAGATCCTATTTTCTGCTTCCTTCACTTGTTCTTGGGTAGTACCAGCTAATTCACAGAAAAGAGCAAACCAAAGAGAACTGGCAGTAAGAACAGGGACGTTGCTATTGCCAAACATTGTCTGACGCGCTCTATGTAATATGTACTTTCCGTTATTAATCAGAACACTCTCTAGTTGACGGCTATCCTTTATCTTCAGTATTTCACACATGGCAATTTTTTTAGGTGTTGTCATAAAGTTGTCTATCGGAATACTCTTAACAGTTGTACCTAGTTCTCTTGCTAAAATTTCGTCATATGCAGCAACCAGAGAACTTGAGGCGGCATATTGGTCATATCTATTTTGAAATATTTCTTCTAATTTATTTCGAATAAAAGTAGATTTTGGTATACCGGCTGCGGCTGCGAGCTGAGTAATCACTTTATCTACTGCCGCAGAGTTGCCACGTATGGTATAGTCGATAGTGTCATTTGAAACTGACATAGTTGTTCCCCTTTTGTGGGTTTAAATACAGCCGGTTCATATAAACTTTGCGGTAGTTATGAACCGGCTTTCGCAAAATCATCAAAACAATACATAGTTGACGATTCTGTAAATCGTATACTATCACTTGGTATGATGATTCGCCAGCTTTGTTTTCTCTAATGCATGTCTAAACCGCTAACGCATTGAATATATGCAGTATTAATCCATTTTAATGTTTTGGTTCCCCTAGGATTTCATTGCCCTCCAAAGTGATTTAATTTCTATGATATTCTCCATTCCAGCTAATAGTAATGGATTAATAGATATGCCAAAAATCACTCTTTCTCAAGAACAAGAAGCCATTTTAGCCTCTGAAGAAAAGTATATTTGCTGTCAGGCTTATGCAGGTTCAGGAAAAACGTTCATATTGACTCAACTGGCAAAGCGTAATCCGGATAAACGTATTCTGTACTTAGCCTATAACAAGGGCATACAGACTGAGGCATCACAAAAATTCCCGTCAAATACCAAAGTGATCACCACTCATGCAATGGCATATCGGTATTTGAAAAACTTGAAGTTCAAAATGAAGTTTAATTTCAATGGGTTCGATGTTGCGAGGCTGCTTAATATTACCTCTGTTCAATTACAATTCCTCATAATTGAGACTCTAAATAATTATTATAGGTCCGCTGATTATTCGTTACAGATACATCACGTTCCAACAGAGAATACAGGGAATGGTAAAAAACATGCTGAAAATGTTAAGAAAAGCGCACTAGAAAATGCAAAACTCATTTTTGAATTACAAGCTGATCCTAAAAGTGACTTTCCTGCTCCCCCTGACTTTTACATAAAATATTTTCAGTTGGTCGCCCCTCCTCTACATACATGGTTCGACATCATTTTGTTTGATGAAGCTCAGGATGCCAACTTAGTAACAAAGGCATTGCTAGATAAATGTGAATGCAAACGAATCTTTGTAGGTGATACGCACCAGATGATCAACCGCTGGCGTGGGGCAAATGATGCCCTAGATGCATCTGTACGTGATGGAGCTCAGATATTGCGTCTAACCACGTCATATCGGTTTGGACGATGTGTGGCTGCTATTGCAAATGCCATACTGATGTTAAAAGGAGAGACTGTAAGCCTTAAAACGACAGGTATTATTGATAGGCTCATAAGTAAAGCTGAAGTCAAGAGTATCTTCCCTAGAACTGTGATTTCACGCACCAATCTATCTGTGTTGATCAATGCAATTGACGCTGGAAGATGCGGTAAAAAAGTGTTCTTCGTAGGTGGTATTGATAGGTATGCTTTAGACGATATTGCTGATTTTTACTATCTGTATATCGGCAATACTAAAATGATTAAGAGAAAAGCATTTTTATACGACTATCCAAATTGGGATCGGGTTGTAAGTGTTGCAGAGAACTCAGGCGACAATACGTTGAAAAGGACGATACACCTAATTGAAAATGAGCCTGATATTCTAGAGCTGGTAGATAAAATTAAAGAAGCAGCAGTTAATAATTACAATGATGCTGATTTAACGCTTGTAACTGCACATTCATCGAAAGGACTTGAATGGGAATATATTGAGATTGATGATGATTATGTTTCATTAGTTGAATATATTGAGAAAACACCAAAACAAAAACAGAATCTAATATTTATTAATGATGAATTAAATTTGTTATACGTTGCAGTAACAAGAGCCACGAAAGCCTTGTCTATATCAATGGTAATCATGGAAATAATTTTGTTAATTAAAAAAAGAAAAAATAAAAACATTCCGATACCTATAGTCACTCCAATAGAGTTATTTTTATTTATTAATCAGAGGTGTGTTATTTGAAAAAATATATAAATGCCGATAATAACCATTATTTTTTAGTCTAAAAATAGTTGTATCGGCAAGGTTAGCTTTTCAAGTTAATGAAGGTATAGTAATTATTCGGTAATTCTATTCTCACCAACTTTAAAATCCGGATTTGCTTCAAAAGAGAAACGCCACAGCCCAAGAACGCTTCCTTTATAATCTACAGGGATTTTGACTGAAAAAACGTCAGGTTCTGCTCCAGAGGTAATAGCTGTTACTTCCTGCTCATAGACGGTATGTTCATTAAATGCTTCAGTTATCATAGAACTTAGATTACCAAGTATTGAAAATCCATTTTTTTCAAAGCCCTCCATAGATTGGGGGACAAATGAATAACGAACACTCTGTAACGTATTACTCTGAGTCATTACTGCTTCTGGTTCACCACACTCCCACTGACCGAATCTCATAAGATAGAAAGCTATATTTTTTTCATTGTGATCAATAATTTCTTCTCCATCACAATACATTTTCACATCACCACAGACAAAATGCGCATAATTGTCATCATTGATAGAAATCTCTTGTGTATTATCTGCTACTAGTTCGATGATAAGTGGAGGCTTTGTTGCAATCATTACATCACCAAGCATTGCCATTTCACTGTTTCCTAAAGAATGCAAAGCACATGTTTCATATTTCGTTTTGCGCTCAATAAATGAAGTTACCGGTAGTAAAGTCCACATTCTTAGACAACGGTAGTATATTGCAAAAAAGAGAGGTATCTGGTTTATTTCACTGTATCGCTGAAGTTTTTCAACATAATTCTTTGTAAGAAAATATGATGCTTTCGGGTTAGAATGATTACAATTTTTCACTTCAACAAATACTTGTCTCCCATCTTTCAAAATGAGTCTGTAATCTGGTAACTTAATTTCGTCATCATCATAAATTACGTCACCTATATCTTCAGTTTTAATCAAACGACAACCATGCAGACCAGCGACTACTTGACCAAAACAAGATTCCATACGCTTGCCGTGAAGCAAAATTGTATTTTCCTGAGATACTTTGAGAGTATCACGAAAAACTTGCAGGAATTTTTCGGTATCTTCTTGTGATCTAAGTTTATAACCATGTTCACGGCTGAATGCTGTAAATACCTCTAGTGCTTCAAATTTTTCAGGGTTTCGTTCTAGGCGTTTCATAGTTTCTCACTGATGGTAAAACAGACAAAATACGATAAACATTAATTATCAGTTTATGTAGCTAAAAGCATTTCTAAATGATGTTTCACCAGAAATTTGAACATGACTCTATCATAACCGAGATATTGCTCGACTGATAAATTAGCAATGAATGCAGCTTCAGTCATTGTTATACCATTTGGATTCTGATCTAAACCTAAAATTCGCCTCATAGCCTCTGATTCTGCACCTCTCATGAGTGTAAACACTTCATCAGAGCAACGATGTTCTGGAAGTAATTCCTTTGTAATTTTCAAGGGATTTACGCCAGCATGATAATTTGCTGTTTTGTCTCTCTCGATTAGGTTAATTCCTTGGTTTCCCTCGCGAAAATCAATTAAAGGGTCTATGACGGTATGAGCCTTTGTCTCGATCCATGAGTATTGCAAAATGCTGTTTGTGTAAGCTAAATCTGTCTCCGGAGTTTGGACCAGTTCTTGCTTATAGATACCAATCACAGCCTCGCCCTCAATGTATCCCTTTTTTAATAATTGTCGGCATAATAGATATGAATATGGGTACATCTGAATATCGTCAGCTATTGTTCTCAGACTCGTGTATTTTTCCATTTTGAATCCAAAAAAGCCCCAAAAAGGGGCTGTAAGGTAGTTTTGGGAGAGTTAACGATCACTTACTGGTTGTGTTTGCGCTTACTTTTTCATAATGAATAGAATCAGTTCTTTCATCAGGGCTTTTCGCACTAAGTAATATAAATGTATAATTTTGTTTACCATGAGTGATGAATAAGTCTGTGCCGCCCCACACTTCAGAACTTGGCTTTTTAGATAAGAGCAAAATGTTATTTGGTAATAATTTGATATCGAAATGATCGTCATGGTCTGAGCCATTGATGAAGTAATTGAGCTCTTTAACGGCTTCAGATTGTGCAGGTAGGAAAATTTTCACTGCAAAATTACGGTAGAGATAGACTTTAGTTTGTGAATTTGGCGCGTATGGGATCGTTAATTGCCTCCCAACGTAGTCAAGATTTTGGTCATTTTCAGTGCGTTTATTTCTTTCTTCCAATGCTGCATCAAATACGTTTTTAAAGTCTTGTTGCTGTGTTGGAGCCTGATTGCTGTAATACCCATCACTGAGCTCCTGAGCTGCCGGTGCAGGTGGTTGACCAGTAAAGTTGGTACTTAATGCCTGAGTGTGTTCCACTACTGAAGTAGCTGCTTCGCTAACATGCTCAAGCATGTCATTAATGCTTTGTTCGCTATCAGATGGATTCTGTTTTTCTGTATCGCCAGAATGTTCCTCTACTGCTTCTGAAAGCGTTTTAGCTACGTCACCTGTAACAGTGTCGGATTTAGCTTCAGATGTCGGAGAATCGGTTTTAGCTACGTTCTCGGCACTGTTCGATTCTGGTTCTGCCTCTTTTGGATTGTTAAAAACAGGAATAGAGGGGCAGAGTAAAACTTGAAGTGCGACATAAACCACCTAATTAATTTAAAGGGTTTATGGAGTATATAAAATTGTCATACCATCATCTTAACTTTGAAGATCGTACTGCATTAATGCTTGAGTCAAGAAAAGAAGGCTTTTCAGCCAGAAAATTTGCTGAACTCATTAAAAGACATCCTAGTACGATCTATCGTGAGCTTAAAAGAAATAGCATCAATGACGTTTATCAAGCTCGATATGCTTCTGATAACACCTTCGCTAGACGTAGACGTGGTCACAGAAAACTCAAAATCGATTCAATCCTCTGGAAATTTATTGTTGAAGCGATCCGTTGTTTATGGTCTCCTCAGCAAATAGCAAAGCGTTTAAAGACATTTCCTGATTTGGATCAAACAATGAATGTAAGCCATACAACGATTTATTCAACGATACGAGCATTACCAAAGGGTGAGTTGAAAAAAGACTTATTATCCTGTCTACGTCATGAAAATAAAAAGCGAAAAGCTAACGGTGAACCTAAAAAAGATTCTATATTACAGGATATTAAAACTATTCATGAGCGCCCAGCCGAAGTTCAAGAAAGAAAAATACCGGGTCATTGGGAAGCTGATTTAATTAAAGGTAAAGACAATAAAAGTTCGATAGCAACACTTATTGAACGAAATACACGGCTCTGTATCTTGGCAACATTACCTGATGCAAAGGCAGAATCAGTGCGCAAGGCTTTAACTGAAGCTCTGAAATATTTACCTGCAGAACTGCGTAAAACGTTGACCTATGACCGTGGACGTGAGATGTCAGAACATAAAATACTCGAAGAAGATTTAGGCATAGATGTATATTTCTGTGACCCACATTCACCCTGGCAAAAAGGCACATGCGAAAATATGAATGGTTTAATTAGGCAATATTTACCTAAAGGGATTGATTTAAATCAGGCAGATCAGCATTATTTAAATCAAGTTGCCATGTCACTGAATACTCGTCCTAGAAAGGCGTTAGATTGGCTTACACCATTAGAGAAATTTGCTCAGCTTGTTGATTATCATATGGCTTTTGAAACTGTCGCACCTCATGTTTGAATTCGCCCCATATTTTTGCTACAGTGAACCAAATTAAGATCATCTATTTACTAGGCCTCGCATTTGCGGGGTTTTTAATGCTGAATAAAAGGAAAACTTGATGGAATTGCCCAATATTATGCACCCGGTCGCGAAGCTGAGCACCGCATTAGCCGCTGCATTGATGCTGAGCGGGTGCATGCCCGGTGAAATCCGCCCGACGATTGGCCAGCAAATGGAAACTGGCGACCAACGGTTTGGCGATCTGGTTTTCCGCCAGCTCGCACCGAATGTCTGGCAGCACACTTCCTATCTCGACATGCCGGGTTTCGGGGCAGTCGCTTCCAACGGTTTGATCGTCAGGGATGGCGGCCGCGTGCTGGTGGTCGATACCGCCTGGACCGATGACCAGACCGCCCAGATCCTCAACTGGATCAAGCAGGAGATCAACCTGCCGGTCGCGCTGGCGGTGGTGACTCACGCGCATCAGGACAAGATGGGCGGTATGGACGCGCTGCATGCGGCGGGGATTGCGACTTATGCCAATGCGTTGTCGAACCAGCTTGCCCCGCAAGAGGGGATGGTTGCGGCGCAACACAGCCTGACTTTCGCCGCCAATGGCTGGGTCGAACCAGCAACCGCGCCCAACTTTGGCCCGCTCAAGGTATTTTACCCCGGCCCCGGCCACACCAGTGACAATATCACCGTTGGGATCGACGGCACCGACATCGCTTTTGGTGGCTGCCTGATCAAGGACAGCAAGGCCAAGTCGCTCGGCAATCTCGGTGATGCCGACACTGAGCACTACGCCGCGTCAGCGCGCGCGTTTGGTGCGGCGTTCCCCAAGGCCAGCATGATCGTGATGAGCCATTCCGCCCCCGATAGCCGCGCCGCAATCACTCATACGGCCCGCATGGCCGACAAGCTGCGCTGAGCCATGGCTGACCACGTCACCCCCAATCTGCCATCGCGCGATTTCGATGTGACAGAGGCGTTTTATGCGAAGCTGGGCTTTGCGACGAGTTGGAAGGATCGCGGCTGGATGATCCTGCAGCGCGGCGGTTTGCAGCTCGAATTCTTCCCCTATCCTGACCTCGACCCAGCTACGAGCTCGTTCGGCTGTTGCCTGCGGTTGGATGATCTCGATGCCATGGTGGCATTGGTGAACGCGGCGGGAGCCGAGGAAAAAAGCACCGGCTGGCCGCGCTTCAAAGCTCCGCAACTGGAGGCGAGCGGCCTGAGGATCGGCTACCTGATCGATCCCGACTGCACGCTGGTGCGGCTGATCCAGAACCCCGACTGACCGCATGCCCGCGAAAATCAAGATTTGCGGGATCAGCACACCCGAGGCGCTCGATGCGACCATCGCGGCGCGGGCGGACTATGCCGGGTTGGTGTTCTATCCAGCGTCGCCCCGTGCGGTTACGTCGAATGTCGCGGGCGCTTTGACATCGCGCGCAGCTGGCCAGATCGCCATGGTCGGTTTGTTCGTCGATGCGGATGATGCTGTCATCGCCGACGCACTGGTGGCAGCCAAGCTGAACGCGCTGCAGCTGCACGGTTCGGAATCGCCCGAACGCGTGGCCCAGTTGCGCGCGCGGTTTGGCAAGCCGGTGTGGAAGGCGCTGCCCGTCGCCAGCGCCAGCGATGTCGCACGCGCCGCAGCCTATGCCGGGGCGGCGGACTTGATCTTGTTCGACGCCAAGACCCCCAAAGGCGCGCTGCCCGGCGGCATGGGGTTGGCGTTCGACTGGTCGCTGCTGGCCGGATATCGCGGTGCCTTGCCGTGGGGGCTGGCAGGCGGGCTAAATCCGACGAATGTTGCCGAGGCGATTGCGCGCACCGGAGCGCCGCTGGTCGATACCTCCAGCGGCGTCGAAAGCGCGCCGGGCGTCAAGGATACCGACAAGATTACCAATTTCGCCTTTGCGGTGCGCTTGGCCTAAATCGCGTCGATCAATAGGCGTCGTTCAGCGCAAAGATCGGCTTGCGGGTGCGCCACTGCCCTCGGGTGAAGTCGGGAAAATCTAACGTGCGATTGCCCTCAGCAATCGATTGTTCCGACAGAGGCGTGATCGCGCTCCAGGCCAGCGCGTCGTAAATGTCGATTGGCATCGGGGCCTTGGCCTTCAGCGCCTCGACAAAAGCGTGGATCACGAACCAGTCCATCCCGCCATGCCCGGCCCCTGCCGCCAGATCGGCGTAGCGTTTCCATAGCGGGTGATCGTATTTCGCAAACCAGCCCTCGGCAGGCTCCCAGCGGTGCGGCTGTGGGCTCTTGCCCTCCAGATAGATCGACTTGTTGACGTCCATCCACAGCCCCTCGGTGCCTTGCACCCGAAAGCCGAGAGAATAGGGGCGCGGCAGCGAGGTGTCGTGGCACAGCATGATCGTTTCACCATTAGTGCAGCCGATCATGGTGTTGACCACATCACCCAGTGCGAATTTCACCTCGGCGTTGGGATGATCGGCAGAGCCGTTCTTGACGACATAATCATGCAGCCCGCGCGCCTTACAGCCGAAGCCGCCAGCGCCCGCTTCGCCCGGCAACGCGACCTTCAGGGTGCGGGTCTGCGGCGGGTAGCACACGCCGGCATCGGCGCAGCCCTGGTACTTCACGGTCAGGGTGGTCGCGCTCGCGCCGGCCGCGGGCGTGCCGGTGAGGGTGCCGAGCAATTCCTTGCGGTAGGTTTCGACGTCGCCGAAGAATTCGTCGCGGTAGGCCTTGCCCTTCGGCAGCGCCATGGTCGCGCCGGTGAAGGCGGCATCGGCCTTGACCGAGGTGCGGTGCCGGTACAGGTAATAGCCGTCGGCGATCCGCCAGCGCACCTCGATGCGGTCCGGCGCGGTGGCCTGCGCGGACAGGACGAAGACCTCGTCGACCGGCGGCAGTTCGAAGTCCTGGGCGACGGCCGAGGTCGCGGGCAGCGCAAGCAGCAGGGCGAGCCCGGCCAGCCAGCGGCGCAGGCGGATCGTGGATGCGGTCATTGGCTCAGTTTACCGGTCGGCTCTCGGCGGCCAGCCATTGCAGGTATTCGGGCAGGCCGGACGCGGCTTCGACCGCGAGCAGCTCCGGGAGTTCGTAGGGATGCAGTTGGCGCAGGCGTTCCTGCAGGGCGGGGTAGGCCTCGGCACTGGTCTTGACCAGCAGCAGGACCTCGGCCGCGGCCTCGACCTTGCGTTGCCAGCGATAGACCGAACGCAGGCCGGGCAGGAGGTTGACGCAGGCGGCCAGGCGCTCGGCCACCAGCGCGGTGGCGATGCGCTCGGCGCTGTCGGCGTCGGGACAGGTGCAGAAGCAGATCAGGGCGCTCACCGGCATAGGGTAGCGGCTGCCCCGATCCGGCGGGCCTGGCGGACATCCGCGTGCGGCCCTTGAAAGTCGGCGGGCCCGCCCCATCTCGGTGGCATGCCGGGTTCGCCCGGTTCTGTTGTCCGCGGTTTGGCACTCGCTTCGCGCGACTGCTAAAATCGCCGGGTTTTTCCACGTCAATCAACCATTTACCGAGGTTGCCATGTCCAATATCAAGCCGCTGCACGACCGCGTGGTCATCAAGCGCATGGAAGAAGAGAAGCTGTCCGCCGGCGGGATCGTGATCCCGGATTCGGCCACCGAGAAGCCGATCAAGGGCGAAGTCGTCGCCGTCGGCACCGGCAAGGTGCTGGACAACGGCCAGGTCCGCGCGCCGCAGGTCAAGGTCGGCGACAAGGTGCTGTTCGGCAAGTACAGCGGCACCGAAGTGAAGCTGGACGGCGTCGAGCTGCTGGTGGTGAAGGAAGACGACCTGTTCGCGATCCTCGGCTGATCGCGCGTCGCTCCCACACATTTCTCATCCGAATAATTTTTCGAGGTAATTCGCAATGGCTGCCAAGGACATTCGTTTCGGCGAAGACGCGCGCTCCAAGATGGTGCGCGGCGTCAACGTGCTCGCCAACGCCGTGAAGGCGACCCTCGGCCCGAAGGGCCGCAACGTCGTGCTGCAGAAGAGCTACGGCGCGCCGACCATCACCAAGGACGGCGTCTCCGTCGCCAAGGAAATCGAACTGGCTGACGCGTTCGAGAACATGGGCGCGCAGATGGTGAAGGAAGTCGCTTCCAAGACCTCCGACAACGCCGGCGACGGCACCACCACCGCCACCGTGCTGGCGCAGGCGTTCATCCGCGAGGGCATGAAGGCGGTCGCCGCCGGCATGAACCCGATGGACCTGAAGCGCGGCATCGACCAGGCGGTGAAGGCCGCGGTCGGCGAACTGAAGTCGCTGTCCAAGCCGTCGTCGACCAGCAAGGAAATCGCCCAGGTCGGCGCGATCTCCGCGAACTCGGATGCCAACATCGGCGACCTGATCGCGCAGGCGATGGACAAGGTCGGCAAGGAAGGCGTGATCACGGTCGAGGAAGGCAGCGGCCTGGACAACGAACTCGACGTGGTCGAGGGCATGCAGTTCGACCGCGGCTACCTGAGCCCGTACTTCGTCAACAACCAGCAGTCGATGTCGGCCGACCTGGATGATCCCTTCATCCTGCTGTACGACAAGAAGATCTCCAACGTGCGCGACCTGCTGCCCGTCCTCGAGGGCGTGGCCAAGGCCGGCAAGCCGCTGCTGATCGTGGCGGAGGAAGTCGAAGGCGAAGCGCTGGCGACCCTGGTGGTCAACACCATCCGCGGCATCGTCAAGGTCTGCGCGGTGAAGGCCCCGGGCTTCGGCGACCGTCGCAAGGCGATGCTGGAAGACATGGCGATCCTGACCGGCGGCGTGGTGATTTCCGAGGAAGTCGGCCTGTCGCTGGAGAAGGCCACCATCAAGGACCTCGGCCGCGCCAAGAAGATCCAGGTGTCGAAGGAAAACACCACCATCATCGATGGCGCCGGCGAAGGCGCGGGCATCGAGGCGCGCATCAAGCAGATCAAGGCGCAGATCGAGGAGACCTCCTCCGACTACGACCGCGAGAAGCTGCAGGAGCGCGTGGCCAAGCTGGCCGGCGGCGTTGCGGTGATCAAGGTCGGTGCCGCCACCGAAGTCGAGATGAAGGAAAAGAAGGCGCGCGTCGAAGACGCCCTGCACGCGACCCGTGCGGCCGTCGAGGAAGGCATCGTCCCGGGCGGCGGCGTCGCCCTGATCCGTGCCAAGGCGGCGATCGCCGGCATCAAGGGCGTGAACGAAGACCAGAACCACGGCATCCAGATCGCCCTGCGCGCGATGGAAGCCCCGCTGCGCGAGATCGTGACCAATGCCGGCGATGAGCCGTCGGTCATCCTCAACCGCGTGGTCGAAGGTTCGGGTGCGTTCGGCTACAACGCCGCCAACGGCGAGTTCGGCGACATGATCGAGTTCGGCATCCTGGACCCGACCAAGGTCACCCGCACCGCGCTGCAGAACGCCGCGTCGATCGCGGGCCTGATGATCACCACCGAAGCGATGGTGGCCGAGGCCCCGAAGAAGGACGAGCCGGCGATGCCGGCCGGCGGCGGCATGGGCGGCATGGGCGGCATGGATTTCTAAGCCCCGCGATCCATCAAGCAAGACCACAAAGCCCGGCCTCGTGCCGGGCTTTGTGCGTTCTGGCGTCCGAGGCGGGAGACTTCCTACCCGCCCCGCGGCAATGTCTGACGCGAAGATCAGAAAACGCCGATATGAACGCGTGCTCGCGGGCGCAACCCTGAGCAGCCGTCCCTGCAACGGAGCGCTGCGTGCCGCGCCTGACCGCACCCCGGCGGCAGGCCGAGGTGTGCGCGCCACTGCCGGCCGCCCACGCCGCTGCGCGTTACGCGCGCCACCTGCCCGAGCGCACGCTGCTGTACGCGCTAGTGCAGGCGCACTACCCGGACTTCATCGCGCGTCTTGAGGCCGAAGACCGCCCGCTGCCCGAGTATGTGCGCGAGGAGTTCGAGACCTACCTGCGCTGCGGCGTGCTCGAGCACGGCTTCCTGCGCGTGGTCTGCGAGCACTGTCGTGCCGAGAGGCTGGTGGCGTATTCCTGCAAGAAGCGCGGGCTGTGCCCGAGCTGCGGCGCACGGCGCATGGCCGAGTCGGCGCGGCATCTGGTGGACGAGGTGTTCGGCCCGCGGCCGGTGCGGCAATGGGTGCTGAGTTTCCCGTACCCGTTGCGCTTCCTGTTCGCCAGCAAGCCTGAGGCGATCGGCCCGGTGCTGGGCATCGTGCATCGTGTGATCGCCGGTTGGCTTGCCGATCAGGCCGGCGTGCCGCGGGATACGGCGCAATGCGGCGTGGTGACCCTGATCCAGCGCTTCGGCAGCGCGCTGAATCTCAACATCCACTTCCACATGCTGTGGCTCGACGGCGTGTACGAGGACACCACCGAGCGTCCGCAGCGCAAGCCGCGCCTGCACCGCACCCGTGCGCCCACATCGGCGCAACTGACGGAACTGGCCAACACCATCGCGCATCGCGTGTGCCGGCACCTGTCGCGCCGCGGCTGGCTCGAAGGCGAAGACGAATCCGTGTTCCTGTCCGACAGCGCGGGTAGCGACGACGGCATGGATGGGCTGCGGATGAGTTCGATGACCTACCGCATCGCCACCGGTCGCGACGCTGGCCGCAAGGTCGTCACGCTGCAAACGCTGCCTGGCGACGCCGGTCCGCTGGAGGGCGACGCCGGCAAGGTCGGCGGCTTCTCGCTGCATGCCGGCGTGGCCGCGGAAGCACACGAAAGCCACAAGCTCGAAAAGCTGTGCCGCTACATCACGCGCCCGGCGATCAGCGAGCAGCGGCTATCGATCTCGCCACAGGGCAGGGTGCGTTACCAGCTCAAGACGCCGTGGCGCAATGGCACCACGCATGTCGAATGGGATGCGGTGGACTTCATCGCCAAGCTGGCGGCACTGGTCCCGCCGCCACGCGCGCATCTCACCCGCTTCCACGGCGTATTCGCCCCGAATGCAAACCTGCGCGCGCAGCTGACGCCCTCGGGGCGCGGCAGGCGGCCTGCGGGCGATGCGGCGCCAGTGGACGTCAGCGCCCACGACGAGCCGCGCAGCCCCGAGCAGAAGCGCCGTGCGATGAGCTGGGCGCAACGGCTCAAGCGGGTCTTTTCCATCGACATCACCACCTGCGCCCACTGCGGCGGCGCGGTGCGGATCGTCGCCAGCATCGAAGACCCCAAGGCCATTCGCGCCATCCTCGCCCACTTCGAGAAACACGGCGCGCTGGAGCAAGCGCACTACCGGCCCGCAGCGCGCGCCCCGCCGCCCGCCGCGTGATGAGGCGCCGGCCACACAGCCGGCAGCCAAGCCAGAGTCCGATCCGATGCGGCCACGACCCCGCAGGGCTGCGCTCGGCCCTGTGCCGGGATTCGGTGAGAAATGGCTACGCACTGAGCCGCTGCGTGGCCCCGCGATGTCGAAAACCCACGCATGAACCCCCGATCTGTGCCCGATCTGTGCCCAAAGCGGCGCTTGCGCGGCCGCTTCCTACCCGCCAGACTCGCCAAAAAGGGCGGTTGAACTTCCTATACCCATATCCCACTTTAGGTTTGGCAGCACCTTTTCAATCAGGTGGTTGTTTACACCAATCCAGCTATTGGCCAATTGAATATTGGTTTCGTCTACTTTTTTTGATTTTTTAAACAGCTTGGTAAAACCGAGTGCCAAAACAGGGGGACCATGTAAAAACGTGCTTCCTGTAATGACTGAACCAACTGTGAGTCCTTTACTGACTTTTTGCAATAAGGATGCTTTTTTATGAGCAGTAGACATAAATCTAACCTTGAGTGTAGAGATTTAAAAAAATGTTCCAACTATAAACAACGGAAATTGAAATACAATTGTATATTTGAAGATGTTGACATTTTTTATGGATTTACCCATTTTCTGCAATTTTAATCCACTTTATCATAAGTGAAGCATTGGTATTTGGTGTATAAAGTTCTTAAAAACTTTTATTGAAACATATATCTCATGTTTTTAGAAATCCGATAAATTGAAAACAATGGAGGGCAGAGTAAAACTTGAAGTGCGACATAAACCACCTAATTAATTTAAAGGGTTTATGGAGTATATAAAATTGTCATACCATCATCTTAACTTTGAAGATCGTACTGCATTAATGCTTGAGTCAAGAAAAGAAGGCTTTTCAGCCAGAAAATTTGCTGAACTCATTAAAAGACATCCTAGTACGATCTATCGTGAGCTTAAAAGAAATAGCATCAATGACGTTTATCAAGCTCGATATGCTTCTGATAACACCTTCGCTAGACGTAGACGTGGTCACAGAAAACTCAAAATCGATTCAATCCTCTGGAAATTTATTGTTGAAGCGATCCGTTGTTTATGGTCTCCTCAGCAAATAGCAAAGCGTTTAAAGACATTTCCTGATTTGGATCAAACAATGAATGTAAGCCATACAACGATTTATTCAACGATACGAGCATTACCAAAGGGTGAGTTGAAAAAAGACTTATTATCCTGTCTACGTCATGAAAATAAAAAGCGAAAAGCTAACGGTGAACCTAAAAAAGATTCTATATTACAGGATATTAAAACTATTCATGAGCGCCCAGCCGAAGTTCAAGAAAGAAAAATACCGGGTCATTGGGAAGCTGATTTAATTAAAGGTAAAGACAATAAAAGTTCGATAGCAACACTTATTGAACGAAATACACGGCTCTGTATCTTGGCAACATTACCTGATGCAAAGGCAGAATCAGTGCGCAAGGCTTTAACTGAAGCTCTGAAATATTTACCTGCAGAACTGCGTAAAACGTTGACCTATGACCGTGGACGTGAGATGTCAGAACATAAAATACTCGAAGAAGATTTAGGCATAGATGTATATTTCTGTGACCCACATTCACCCTGGCAAAAAGGCACATGCGAAAATATGAATGGTTTAATTAGGCAATATTTACCTAAAGGGATTGATTTAAATCAGGCAGATCAGCATTATTTAAATCAAGTTGCCATGTCACTGAATACTCGTCCTAGAAAGGCGTTAGATTGGCTTACACCATTAGAGAAATTTGCTCAGCTTGTTGATTATCATATGGCTTTTGAAACTGTCGCACCTCATGTTTGAATTCGCCAGGTTTCAACGTCACTATAATAATTAACATCAATTTCTGTCGCGTCTGTTGCTGGTTTTAGTAAAACAAATGCTGCTATTGCACCCGCTGAAACTGCAACTGCAATCATGGATTTTTTATTCAGAAGAAAACCAAGTCCTTTTTTACTTTCATTTTTTTTAGTATTGGAAGAAACATCCATCATTTTGAGCCTCAATAATCTGTGTTACGTGTATCTGCTATATGTTATAGAATTACACCCTACGAATAGGGCGCAATGGTTCTAAAAGCGGATTACTTTCTTAACAGCAATAATTTATCGGCTATCATTTTTCCATCCATGAGTGTCAGACGGTCGGATGTTCTGTGACTGTATAGAACTGCATCGTTAGAAAACTTACCTGATGTGACTAGAAATACATGCTTAAATTCGGGTTCTGCTTCTAGTACACCAACCATTTCACGGGCGATAGCAACACCTACATTGTCAGATTTCCAGTGTTTGCATTGAGCGAAAACTTTAATTCCATCACGTTCCATAATGATATCTTTCCCACCATCTGGACCATAATTAGTGACAGTAGCTCTGTACCCAAGGCTGTTGAATAACTCCCTTATAAATTCCTCAAATTCTCGCCATGATAATTCTCGGATAAATTGCAATGCATCTTCATGATAGGTGGCATTAAAAAGTACCTTTTTAAACATAGTTTGTTGTTTATAACGAAAATACACACTTGCTGAATAAGCCACGAGCAGGAATGCAACGCAAGAGCGTAATATATGGAATGTATAATATGTACAAACTGGGATATTCCTCAGAGAGAATAATTTATTCGCACTGCTTTGCCCGAAAACATCTGCATATGCTGTTTTTATATCTCCCCATATCAGTTGTATGATTTTCGTTGTTATCACATGGTCATAACGAAGAAAAAATACAGTTATTGTGGTAACAGCAATTATCACTAATGCAACTTGAGGGTTTAATAGAGGGGCATTTCTTTTGATTCCCACTGAAGCCCATTCAGGTTTCTTTTTCTTGTGTAACCGCAATATTTTGCTGCTAGGTGACAATATATAAACAGCAAATAAAGGTATTACTAAAGTTAAAACTCTCGCAATAGAATCAAATCTAAGAAATACCAGAGTGGTCATATAGAATATAAAAGCAATATTCATATTAGTTACATAGGGATTTCGTTTCTTAAATCTACGCTTTCTTCTCATTACAACATTCCAATTTACTAAAATAGTAGCTGTGTCACAGTAAGTAAGGCTCCGTTCGGAGTGATATGTATTCCATCCTTTGTGCGAACTGTTGTCCCATCTATGACATCCTTGTATGTTTCACCAAGAACCGTTCGTGTATCTACGGTGGTGATCCCCTCTATCTGCGAAGCCGTCTTTATGGCTTGCCGAGTGTTATCTAATAGTCTGTTTTTGGCGGGGTCTTTAAGGGTTGGAGGAAGTAACCAGATCACATTTTGGTTTCTGGCTTTTATGGTTTGGATAAAATGCCGAACTTTAGAGGTGTACTTTTCTTTTTCTGATATTTGAACATGGTCGTTAGTACCGAGAATCACATAAACGGTATCGTATTTTTCAAAACTGAATTGCTCTGCGTATCTCTGCCAATCAAGGATCTTCTTTGTGGATAATCCGCTACCTACTTTGTATCGAGCATCAACAGCTTGGATTGTGCTGTACCCTTTAGCTATCTCATAGGTAAGTGAATCTCCTATAAAAACAGGTTTGCTGTATGACATAGAAGAAAATAAAAGGGAGCTGATTACTGAGATTTTATAAATATTCATTGCAACCCATATCAGTTATAAGCCAAATCTCACTACTTTGACTTGTGTTCTTTTTAAGCAATATCGAGCATGGTATAGATGCCATATCAATTTTTATTAATGTGTTGCCACTCCCCTTCACCTCATAGAGTTGCTTTATTTCGTTGGATTCAAGACCAGTAATCTCTCTTGCCAGTACATAGGTATCAGCTACTCTGTCGAAGCCACCAGAACTGACATGCTTATCTTGTGCGGCTTGCGTCACAAGATGCTCGTGTGTAGTGATCGCCCCTGTGGTAGAACCACAAGAGGATAAGAAAAAGCAAACTAATGCGATACAGCTTCTATTTATCCCCATCATTCCCCTCTGCCGTTTGAGCTTCAGAAATTACTTTTAAGCTATTCTCCCCTATATCAAAATCGCTTTTCATAAACTCAAGTGTAAAAGCCGTGGCTAAATACCGGCTTATCAAAAGTTCCTTTTTAACAAGCCCTCGCAAATGCCGTGGAGTTCCAACCGCATTTTCAAAAAAACGTGAATCCCATGAGTGATCCCTGTTATCGCCAAGAACAAAAACATATCCATCAGGGATTACCCATTGTGTATAAATTGGCTTAACGAATGGTTTACGGTTATCAATGACGTACTCATATTGTTGCGCATTACGTTCCTGAAGCGCCTGATAGGTACTCGTATGGTCATTATGAAGGTTTAGCTGCCCGATCATCCTTCCGTTGATCTGGACCGACTTATCATCGGTATAAGTGACAGTATCGCCAGCCAATCCGATAATGCGTTTTACATAAATGAATGAAGGGAATGCAGGAGCTCGGAAAATCACGATATCCCCACGCATCAATTGCTCTTTTTGCGCATCAACCGGCTTTGCAAAAATGAGATCACCAGCTTTCAATGTCGGTGCCATAGAGGATGTAGGGATAATGTAATAGTCCAATAGGTAGGATTTAACGGACCATACAATAAGTGAAATTATTACCAAACTGACAGTATAAAAACTAGGCTTACGTTTACGATATACGAGGTAAAGAATTCGTAGGATAAGTGCAATAATAAGGGTACTTATGAAGTTCATGACCTTCAGCCTTCAGAAATCAAAAAGGCAATGTACCCGTTATGTAGTATCTTTTTTCTTAGTAAACAGTCATAAAAGTATCACTTTCTATTTTGATGGTGCATGGTTATGGCTTTCAAATATCCATAAAACCATAACATATTAAAGTGGCTACTTATTTTTAAAGGCAAGAAATAACATATAGTTTCACTGGAAAAAATAAGATATCCCATCTTATTATCTATTGCTTTAAAACTAATTGAATCAATATTGCTTTTAGAGTGCTTAAAATAGATGTGATAGCAATTCACATAAATTGCAATAAGAAAGAATGATGCTAACACCTTAGATAATTCAATTAATGCTATGCACTCTATAAAATCTCCAATTACTGAAATTAATACAATAAATATTAATATGGAAATATCAATTATGTTTTTTCTGCGTATTAATAAATACGCTGGATATACACAAGCAACGGTAAAAAAAATAATCTGAATGAAAGAGATGTATTTATTCTTCATTAGACCACCATTCAGGAGCTGCTAATGAATCATCTGAAACTTTCCAACCAAAGTTAATCAACATTTTCTTTATATTATAAGGTTTATCCATAAAATAGCTCATGTGGGTTTTATTGTTCTTTGTGACCTGCCCTGCTGCCCTAACTGAAGTAATACCAATGTAGGTCGTTAAATCTGCAAGTGTATAACCTAAATACGTTACATCTGACAATTCTTCGATACGCTTATTTTCATGAATAGTGTTTAGTATGCCCTCTAATTCTGATTTAACAAACATATACAATTGTCTGCTATCACTACCGGTTATTTCTTTCCTTTCATCGTAGTGGCTATTATGAACATTCTCATTATCCTTGTTATTTTCAAGCCACCAATTAGGTGCAGATAAATTATTGTTGGTAACAACCCATCCATGATTAATAAGAACAAGCGCATTATTAAATGTATACTTTGAAAGTTTCAATTCATTAACTTCAGACAAAAAGATTGCTTGTTTATCAATGCATTCTAAAATACCAAGATCTATTAACATTGCGGTAATAGATGATTGATTTCTATGTATTTTATCTGCGATTGAGCTTAGGTTCATCTTGTTTTGTATCATGGAGATAACTATATGAATTTCCTCATTAACCCATACTGTTTCATTACGATTCAATTCGATAGTGTTGCTCATAGGGAACTGATCATTACTCACCCACCACTTGGGGGATTTAAGAGATTCCTCCCTATTTGATAACTCATATATCCATCCAAGTTCTAGTAATTTAGGAATAAATGATGAATGAGGAATGAGGTAGTTTAAATTAGTACTCCTAGCCGTACATATCTTATTATCCTTGTGATTTATTTCACACAATCCCATATTCAATAATTTAGAGAGGACATCATTTACACTACGACCGGTATATTTGCATGTTTTTTCAATGAAGAATGGCTCGTCAATCGCCCCAATCAACTTTGTTATTTCGGAACAAGTCCATGTGGTTAGGTTTCGCATAACTATTTAACTCAAATCATTTAAAATGGTATAATATTGGCATGGTCATAAGCTATTTCATTGAATGTGTCTTTGGATATAATTTCAGTTTTAATACGTTCTAACATTGCCAGTTGATCCCATATTACTGTAAAATCATCTGAGCTAACATGATTATTAGTATATATATTATGAAATGCGTCTTTAAGGTTAAATATATTAATGTTGCTTCCATGCGAGTGTGTATTTATACCAAGGTAGTTAATCAACCACTGAATTTTGATAAGTCTAACGCAAAGATCTACACAGTATCGACTAACTTCATATTCTCCAGAAGCGAAAGATTCTGCATGTAATACAAGTTCCTCATATAACTTTAAAAACTCAAGGCTTTCTATCTTTGCTCTATGTTCTGTCAAAATGTTATAAATTTTAACTGTATTGCTATCTAAGTCATTTTCTTCAGGAAAATATAGCGTTACCTTTTCTTGTTCACGCCAGTTTGGTTTTTTATTGTTTAATTCTAATTCCACGTATTTTTGAAGCCAAATATACTTAATTGATTTACTTGTTATAGATGTGTAGAAAACAAAAAATGGTACATTAAATAACAATGCATATTCTATAGTTTTGACGGGGAAATCTGGCATTTTAACACTACCATTAAAAATTTTTTCAGTGCCTTTGGCTTGTACAAAAAAACAGTCTCCTGTCGCTTTTTCGTTCTTAAATACTTGAATCATTAAATCGATCCCATAGTCACGTTCACCTATGGTATGGACAACCCAATCTTTAGCTGGAACCTTCACATTGATAAGTGCATTTGCTTGAGAGTCGGTTACATGCGATTTACTTCTCATAATTCATCCTTTGTTAGTATTGAAGGTTACGTGCAGCAGCCTCTAAGCGCGTTACACCTCGTTTATCATATCGCTGTGTAGTAGCGACACTACTGTGTCCCATCGCTTCTCTGACAGTAAGTAGGTCCTCACCGAGTTCTAACAGCTTAGTAGCATAGGTTCGGCGGCAATCATGGGGTGTGAATGACTCTAATTCTGAATCTTTCACCAATTTATCAATAATATACCGTAAACCATCGGTTGTTATTCTATCGCAAGTCACATCATCATTTTTACGAATACGGGTGAAAACTGCACCGGAATGATCTCCCCTAACAGTTTCAATCCATAAGCGAGTGCGGCGGAGGGTATCACTTGGCATAAAATTAGTTCTTTCTTTGTTACCCTTCCCCATTATTTTTACGGCGTAGTTATCAAAATTGATATCTTCCATATCTAACAAAGTGACTTCAGCACGGCGCAAACCGCATCCGAGCATCAGTGAAACAATCGCTGCATCACGTATAGAGACTGCGGTGTTTAGGCTATCAAGATGCTGATAAATTTGCGTTATTTCACTACTACTCAGTGAACGCCCTCTACCAATACGGTTCCCACGAATGCGACGTATGCTTCTAATATCCTGATATGTATCGCTATCTATGGCTCGTGATGCTCTGGCTTCTTCAGCAACCCCTTTAATCGCGCTCAGGACTAGGTTGATACTATTTGGGGTCTTTTTCTCCAGTATTAACTTCTGAAGTACCAATTGGACCGAATCCCGATCCATAATGGACCAGTCAAACGTGAATGGGTCCTTAGAACGAAACAGCCTGACCACCGACACGAGGCAGGATCGCATTGTCTTTTGACTTTGTTTGGAACGCAGCCGTAGCAAATAGCTGGTTGCTGGATTGTTGGTGTTTTTCGTCATGTTATTTACATCAACAATACTTGTTACAGTGTCACGTAATATTAACTCTCCCATTACCGCCCTCTTTGGTGTAGAAAATTAGTGTAAAAATTATCGTTGATTCTGGTGCGTCAAACAGCAATACCTATCGAAAACCTAAAAAGATTTTACGCTACTACATTAAACGTATATTTAACCGAGTAAAGGGTAGCACAGGTATTTATCATCGAATAGCTAAAATATCCGTTTTTGTACGCATTAAAAGGCTTGCAATCTTTAAACTATTGTATAATGAAATTACGTTGTAAGTTCATAAAACTAATAATGATTTTTACATTACTAATTACCTAAATGTTTCGGAGAGGGATAATGTCAGCGGTAAATGACTTGGGCTTTGGTTTGGTTATTACATTTTGGATCTGTCTAGCATTCGTAATGTTATTAGTTTACATATTCAAATCCGATTTTAATAAGAAAGCCGTGAAAGATGGAAAACGATATAGCCAGTTAAAAATTTATCGAACCATCGAGCGAGATTATAAAATTCTCTACGTACTAGGTGATGAAAGTTACAGTATTGAAGTAGATAAGGATTATTACGATGCGGCTATTGATAGATATAATCAGTCGATGAAGTGATATTCTTGTAAACTCTACAATTAATTAAAGAGGTTGTGATGAATTTAAAAAAACTAGAAATGGTAATCAGTCTTGCATTTTCAATAATGGTTTTTATTTTATTTGGTATGTTTCTATTTGAAGGTTCAATTCGATTAAATGGATTCTTCTTTGTTCTATTATATATTCTATCTGGTGCAAATATCTTTTTGATTACCTATAACCGAAATGGAGCAACAAGCAAAGTTATTGCCTACTTAGTTGCTTCAATTTTGTTGTTAATCCTGATTTTTACTTTGATATTCGTTCTTTAAATTTCTACAAATTTGTCATAAGTAACTAAATTTAATGTATTTCTTTTTTTTAGTTTAATTCTGAAATATATTTGCAATTCAGAGAGAGATAGATATACATGATTAAACAAATCTTTCGGTTTATAATTGGGGATAGATTTATCCCTTTGAAAAATATAAATAAAAATGATTTTAATCGACTTTCAGATTTTGAGTCAGTAGAGTGGCGAGTCAGAGTTATTCAAAATGGGGGAATTTATAAAAGGGAATGGCTGAAACGCCTTGATAATGAAAGGAAAGGAATAAAAACAAAACCGAAAATCAAACCTGAAAAGATTAAAATATCAAGGAAAGATTACGAGATAATATCTAAAATCACTGATGCAGGATATATTATTTTAAATTTTCCGGCAGAGGACAAAATAGGTCGATTATCTAATGTTGATAGGATTCTGTTAGACCATCTTTCAAATGAAATTAAAATGGAGTTATTAAATTCAAAATTAAGTCTTACTAACCTTGATGAAATTGAATATCTACATTTGGCTGTTTTTTTAGATAATGAGGTAATTCAATAAAATATTTTTCCTTAGAGGCTGTTGTTAATTATAGGTTGATTTGTTTGTTATATTGATATTAATAACCGTTTTATTGGATAAATTCTTTATTAATAAAGCAAAAAACATAATTAAAATATAGTATTATAATTTTCAATTAACAGTATGTCTCTTAATAATAATCTGATAATATTGCCTTGGGTGCTTGAATCGTTTTGGTTCGAGCATAGCCAAGAGCCAAAAAGACGAAAGCCCCGAATTAGGAATAATCCTTAACTCGAGGCAGTCTACAAACATTGCAATTTGATTCTGTCTCCTTTTACTCAAGGAGTCAAGAGAAATGAGCAAATTTGCCCTGATAGGGCTGATTACTGTGTGTATCACAGTTCTGTGCTTCTCTTTGTTAATGCGTGATCGTTTATGTTCACTCAATTTTACAAGCGGAGGTACGGTGGTTCAGGCAACACTATCATGTAATTAGTAGTGTTGCTTTTGTGGGGGGAAACCCCCACATTTTCTCTTTTACAGATTACGATGGGTTGGTGATACAAGCACCCTTTTTCGGTTAGCTATGGCTCACTCTTTTTGCTATCAATCATACCACTTTCGTTGAATAGATAGATAAGCCAGTATATTAAATATAATGCTGTTGTAATCATGCCGATATTGATCATCAATAATCCGAATCGCGGTGTATTATTAATATCAAACAGTAAATCATCCCTGAGAAAATAGCTAGAGAGTAAAAATACAACTGATATACCAGAATAACCAAAAGCCAATTTGAATAGTCTTGACTTCGATTTAGCGAAAATTATAAAAAATAAAACATAATCATTTACTGTGAAAATAACATCTAAAATAGAGTTTAATGACGATACAGCATTATCTAAAGGAGTTTGATTACCTGTTGCTGTGTGTAGTGTCTCATTTTCCATTCTATCCCATAACCCTTATAAGTATTATATCTATCCTATTAACGCCTTTGCTTTAGCTTTTATCTCTGCCAGTTCTGATGCCTCCACTTTGCCCTTTTTAGTAACTTTACGAGCTCTCCAGTCAACACATGTAACTTGATCCGCTAATGCGTAGCTGTCTCTTTCGTTCGAGAGTTCGCATTCAAATGGATAGCCTTTGCCTTTAGTTGTACATGGTACGCATAGTAAGAGCCCTACTTTATTATTGTATGCAAAAGGGCTAAGGACAACTGCTGGACGATGACCGCCCTGCTCATGTCCTTCAACTGGATCAAAGTCAATCCAAATCAAATCGCCAGAATCAGGTACGTATCGAGATACCATTAAATTAATTCCTTACCTGTTCGAGCTCCGAAGTCTACTTTCTCATGGATATTCTCCGGTGTGATACCGGCTAACAAATTATCTAATGAGTATTCTACCGCTTTAACTGGCGTAATGATGATACGACCTTCTTCTACCGCTATTTCAACCGTATCATCAACGCTAAGTGCCGCTTTTTGCATGATTGCAACAGGAAGCCGTACAGACGGGCTATTGCCCCATTTTTTTACTGTGACCTGAGCCATTTATCACCTCTACAATTCAACGTCCGAGTTTTAATAGTAGCACCTCAATTTAAATGTATCAACATTGTTGATTATAATAAAAATATAAACACATAAACACATAAACACATAAGTGTATGTGTCTTTATGTCACAT
>NZ_CP096355.1:0-132772 GCF_033688125.1 Providencia sp. PROV073
CGTTTTTTTGTTTAATGTTTGTTTTAACAGAACCATAATTAGATATTGCAGTATCATTTTATGATCGCTACAATCTTTCACATGTGAAAGTTTGGGGGTGGTCTTGATCACCTGCGAGAAACCAAAATAGAGGTGGGTATGGCAAAAGTAATCAGCTTCGCCAACCAGAAAGGCGGAGTGGGTAAGAGTACCCTCTGTATCCAGCAGGCCTTTTATCTGGCGTTACAGAAGAAAAAGAAAGTGCTGGTCTTGGATATGGATGGTCAGGGGAACACGTCCTCTCGACTGGCCCCCAGACGAGAGCTTGAGGATGGTGACTACGAGCCCATCCTCACTGGAACCAAAACCGCAGAGCTGTTCGCTTACGAGCTGGACGGAATTGAGGTCATGCACTGCCCTTGCGGTGCAGACCTCATTCATACGCCGAAGAATGACCCGGATCTGTTTGAGATGGAGGCTGTGCCTCTTGACCAAGCCATGAATCCGGCTCGCCATTTGGCTGAGCTGTTTGAGAACTACGACTACGTGCTGATTGATTGTCCGCCTAGCCTCGGCAGAAAGCTGGTGGCAGCGTTGGTGATGTCTACCCATGTGGCATGTCCGGTAAAGCTCTCTGGCTTCGCTGTGGACGGCGTAGAAGGTCTCCTGAACACGATTATTGGTGTGCGCGAGGCATACAACCAAAATTTGGAGATCCTGGGCATCGTGATCAACGACATGGACCGCTCTGTCAATCACGACAAGGCCCTCAAGTCGCTGGAGAACACAGTTCCGGATCTGCTGTTTGAGAACAAAATTATGCACCGGCCTCCGCTCGATACGGCGACGACTGATGGCATCCCTGTCTGGGAGCTTCGCTATGGACATGTCGCGGCCAAAGAGGTTGAGGCGGTGTTGGAAGAACTATTAGAGAAGGTGGGCTAAGCGATGGCATTGAACAATTTAAAAGGCCTGTCCGAACTTGCTAAAGCCGCCAAAGGCAAGAAAGGCAAAGAGGTTCTTACCGTACCTGTTGACGACGTTGTATCCAAGGTCCAGGTTCGTAAGCGCTTCCGTAACATTGAAGAGCTGGCGGCAACCTTGCTGACCGAAGGGCAGCAGTCTCCGATCATCGTGTTCCCGAAGAACGAAGAAGGCAAGTTCGTCATCCAAAAAGGGGAGCGGCGTTGGAGAGCGTGTAAACACGCTGGTATCGAGACCATTGACTTGGTGGTGAATGATAAGGTCCAGAACAACTTGGACGAGACTGCTGGTGAGCTGATCGAAAACATCCAGCGGGATGACTTGACTCCGGTAGAGATTGCCGAGGCGTTAAACCTGTTTATTGAAGAAGGTTGGAAGCAAAAGGATATTGCTGATCGGCTCGGTAAGAATATCACTTTCGTATCTACGCATCTGTCGTTGCTCAAGCTACCTGACTGTGTGCGTGAGTTATACGATAATGAAGTATGTTCTGATACAGAGACCTTGAATAACCTTCGTCTCTTGTTCGATCTGAATGAAGAAAGATGTCGCGCCGTCTGCGCGGTGGCTATGTCTGACGGGATTACTCGTAAACAAAGCCGTGAGCTGCTGAATGATGCCAAACGTATCAAAGACGAAATGGAAAAAGGCCCACTGACTGGCTCCCACCAGAATGATGAGCTTGGCGCTGGCAACACCGACGAGCAATCCCTCAACTCGGGTGGGGATGGTACGTCGGAACAAACCGGGAATGACGACCTGAACCTTGCCCAGGAGGAACTGGAACGGGGTAAAAATTCCAATGGTCAGGACGATGATGACGAAGACCCTTTGCGTGATGAAGAGGGTGAGCACAAAGATCCTGTCAAGCAGCCAGATAACAGCGGCAAGGACAAAGATGAAGAAGGCGGTGATGCTCTTCCTCCTCTGCCGAAGGACAAGGAATGGAAGAACGTCCGGGCTGACAGTTTGATTTTTGCTGTCAACGTTAACCTGGATGGCGAGACCAAACGTGGAGTCATCATGACCGACCGTGTTGCTCTGGTTCCGTCTACTGTCTGGGTTAAAACGCTCGATGGCGAAGGCAAGGAAAAGCATGTTCATGTGCCTGTGTCAGACATTGAACTCCTGAGTGTCGAAGGCTAATAAAGGAGGCCCAGCCAGAGAGGTTGGGCCTGTCAAGAACAGGTGAATATGAAGATCTCACAGGACATGAAAAGAAAATTTGCTTTGGTGAATGCCCTGTCTAAAACGGAGAAGCCAAGTCTCCAAGACCTTCACAAGGCAACAAATATTCCTGAATCAACGATCAAGAGACAGTTGTCTGCCCTGCGTGATGAGTTCGGAATGAATATCTTGTTCGTCAGGGAGTCTACCGGCGAACGAGGTGCCACCGGCTACTACATGCTGACAGACTGGGGGATCTTAGACAGGTCTTCGTTCTTGAACCGGTACGGAAAACTGTAAGGTGCCATAGAGCAGCGCATTGAATGCAAAACCCGCCAATCGGCGGGTTTTTTTATGCTGCCACGGTAGCGGCGGTTGCTGGAGGTTTTTCGGCGTAGTAGGCGATGTTCTTGGTTCGTCTGCTAAGGGTGTCTATGCCGACGATACTCAGCGTTTTGGGAGTGGTATTGCGGGACTCGAAATAATGGAATAGCTGGATCATGCAGCACTTCACCATCAACGGATCGATGTCTTCCAGGTAGATTGAGGCTTCTCTCAATGCTTCGGGACCGTGGTTCTCGATCAGGTTTTCCATCCAGTGAATGGCGTTGATGCCAGAACCACAGCAGGGCTCATAAAAGTCTGCCGAAGACTGTGAGCCAACAATGAGTGACATCAAGCGGCCAATCTCTGGAGGAGTGGGGAAGTAATTGGTGCCCTTCTTGTGGAAGCCAGACATGCTTAGGACGTAACCCAAAACATCGCTGGTGGGGTCGCGCTTAATGGCGGCAGACAGGACGTGAGAGAGCTCGAAGGCGACCGGCTGAAGTTCTTCCGGGATCTCCTCCTTGGCTGGGTATAGGCCAGTCTGCAAGTATGCCCACTGGTCAATAAAGGCCTCAACAAACCGAGATGTGCCAATTCTGTATCGGGACTGCTCGATGAGAGATAAAGCCTTGGATGTAAGTTGCTGTGTTTCTGGTGACATAAGCGCTCCAGTTTGTTCTGACGAAACATTCAAGAGGTAGAAACGAAGAACCCCGCCGAAGCGAGGTTCTTTGCTTTCCTGCCTGATCGCCTTAATGCCGAAGCAAAGACGTCTTGATAAAGTCGGGGCAACCGGACATTTCCCGGTCGATGAAGTCCTGACGTTTCGCCAGCGACCATTTCATGAACGCCGCGAGCGGGATGCGCTTATTCGTGTTAGTATTGCCTTGCAGCATAACAAAGCTCCTTAATTGCTTGATTGTGTTGTAAGGGCTGCAACGAAGGTCGAAGAGCGATGCGGCCCTTATTTATGATTATTACAGCATCATAAAATAATATCAAGAGACAATAAAACGATGCCAAGAAACAAAACTTTCACATGTGAAAGTCTCCCCGCTGTCCACCTCGCACACTCCAAACGCCCAAATAACTTGTCTATCTGCCCAAAATGGGCGCGTAAGCGTCCGATAGAAAGTAATTGTTACTGAGATATTGACTACACGGAATATGGCTATATCATAGAATCATAAAATGATGCTGTAAAAGTGATATGTATGCCAAAGCAAGCAAATCATCTCCGTTTGAAGAAACCTTGCGCCAACTGTCCATTCCGGAAGGAGGGCGCTATCGAGCTGGCCCCTGGGCGATTAGAAGGCATCATCAACGACATCGTTGAAAACGACATGACGACGTTTCATTGTCACAAGACCGTGCATTCAAAGTCAGGTGGTGAATGGGATGAAGAGGGTAACTATGCACCTTCGGGACAAGAGTCGATGTGTGCCGGTGCTGCGGCTTACTTGATGAAAATAGGCAGGCCGACAGTGGCTATGCGAATTGCCTTTGCGTTTGGTGATGCAAAGGTGTCCGACTGGGACGAAGCTCAAGAGCTGGTTATCGAGCCTTTGGTACAAGGGGACCGAAATGAGTAAGCGATATGCGGTAGTGCCGCATCCGAAACTGAAACGAGAGTACAAAGGTCGGCTGGTCAGAATTACTCGGGTACTAAAAAACGGCTGGGGGTTGATCCCTCTAGGGGCTGTGGCAACGGTCACGCATCAGTCTCCCAAGGGATCAGAACTGACCTTTGAACCATGCGACTGCTGCGGCCTGAAAGCCATTATCAGTCATGTAAGCATGGACTCCATTGAATTTATCGAACCGATTACTGAGGAAGAAGATGGACGAGAACAAGCTCAACATTGAAACGGTCGATGGGCACAACGAGCTGGTAGTCAGCTTTTTGTCCAGAATGGTAAGCCTGAGTGACGAGGAAAAGCAGACAGTGTTGTCCTGCCTTCCTGACACCGACAAACAAACAATCACCCAGCTTTATGAGGCGCTGCGTTCTCAAGGGCACCAGGATCTTGCAGAGAAAGTCGAACCATACCTCCAGCAGGGGATGTTTGGGCCGATCTTCGATAACGCCAAGTCCAAGGTGCCCGTTCGGGACGAAGCGCCTTTTTTCCTCATGGATGAAAATCGTTTGAACTGGGATGACGCTAAAGCATTAAATCGCCTACGTATGAGTACGACCTGTGTTCTTGGCCGTGGCGGCTGGACTATCGGTGAGCGCTTTGATGACCGCTTTGATACCGAGGTGGGTGGAACACAGCTTATCGTCACCCAGTCACTCAACGAAAAAGGTGAGATAGAAGGAGGACTTCCTACCTCGATGCCGCTGAATGACTTTGCTGAGTTACCGAAACAGCCAAGGCCTCCTCAAATAGTTGATTACCAGGAAGACAAGCGATACACGCTTGAGGAAGCGGAAGCTATCCCTGAGCTCGCGCCAGTGGTTCGGCGTCTGAAAGAGCGCATCGAAAAGTATGAGGAGAGAAGCGCCCATGATTGACCTGACATGCCGCCTCTGTGCTGGTTCCGGTGTTTATGACATTTCCCCTTCCAAAGAAACCTGCGGTATGTGCCAAGGGCATGGGAAATTTGCTGACGCCAAAGCAATGCTGATGGCTGCCATCGAGCTGGCAAAGAAGCAGCGCGAGCCTGTCATTGAAGTGGTAATGGGGTTGGTGCTCCAGGGGGTGGATGTTAGAGGGAAGGAGCCTGGAGAGCGGTTCAAGGCTGCTCAGGCCTTTAACGCCCCAGGGCACAACCTATTACGATACGGTTGGGACGCTTGGGAGCTCTATGCCCTCCATGAGGGTGTAAGTCCAGAACTTGCATCGCTTGGCCGAAGTGTGATGCGCGAGTGGCATAGCCATTCATGGGGCCGGTTCAGTGGAGAGGTAGGCTTTAACGCCGCCGAGATCATGATCAAACAGGCCAAAGACAACCCAGAAAAAGCAGAAGAGCGCTGGGCGTTCCTGCTTAGTGAAGAATGGATGGTGGAGTAATTGTCGTGACAGAACAAACCAATAAGAAATTGATGCTGGATGAGTCTCCAGATATGCCCCTGCAATTCAAGTGGAGAAAGTTTGGTGGTGCGATTTTTACTGCCACGCAAACAATGGAGCACGTCAAGGAAGGACGTAAGCTCGGGCCGACTCCAGCAGGGATGCTACCTCAAGAAGTGTGGCTGAACCGCCTGATCGCTATGGAAGAAACCCTGCCACGAGGGAAGTTTTTTGACAGATTCCGCCGCCGCGACAAAAACGAGCAGTATGACTTGGCCGCCGATCATCTCCGTCTTGTCGGACAGAAAAAGCGATAGGGGGATAGATGAAAGCCCAGGCATACCCACCATCAGTCATTCGTAAAGGCGCTGTGTTGTACGAAGCCCTTTATTACATCTCTGATGATGATAAAGCAAAGGTTGAGGTTACAGAGTGGATAGTTCGCTCTATTCAGAAACGACGTAACTCAACCAGCGATCAACGCTATGTCAATCTTACCCAAAAGTTAGATGGGATTACGTGGGGGAAAAGGTCACGGAAGAATGGGGACTTTGGTTGGTTGCCATCTATACCGAGCTGGTGCTTGAAGCAGTTCCGGGAAGGTGGCGAATTGCCTTTTGGCGTTTATACGACGCGACTGGCCGCTCTCAAGTTTGCGAAAGTCAGCTTGCAGGAAGAGGTCCAATATTGCGAGGCCGAGCTGAAAAAGCCTCAGACAGAAGAGGATACTCAGGAACTCCAAGATGAGCTGGCGGAGAACCAGAGACTTCTGAAAGCTGCTGGAGCAATGGTGAAGCGCGAGCAAAACAAGAAGAAAAGAGGTTGACCAATGTTACCGATCGTCTCCCCCTCCGTAGTAACCAAACAACTTGCGTTCAATCGAGTAGGCGATAACCGCAAGGTTAGGGTTTCGTCCAACTTTTTGGATGTTATGGGGTTCAAGCCAGGTATGGGCATCGCCGTTGAGCCAAGGGAGGGGATGGGCGGTTTTTCGGTGATCCTGGCGACCGATGAACTACAGACACATCAAGTTTATCAGCGCCGGTATCAACCAAAGAGTCGCTCCAACAACCCGCTGGAAACCGTTATTGAGTTTTCGGGACAAGGGCTCATAGATAAGTGCTTCCCTCGCTATACAGAGCGTTTCCACGTCGAAATGCGAAAAGGTCGAGTAGTCTTCACTCCCGTCGCAAACAGAGCCTTTGCCATTGCTGATCGGTTCAGAAAAACCAGCCCTTTCCGTGCCTTTGTGGCATTGACTGGCGGGGTAGACATTCATGTTATGGAAGCGCTTGGCTGGAAGGCTGAGATTGTTTTGGAACATCGTCCAGTTGAAGCCAGAGACAGAGCATCCGGGCGGAACCTGAGTGAAGTACATGCGCTCAATACGCTGGTGAACAGCTCCCCGCGTATCCTGCTGAATGAAGACATTCATCACCTGGAGCTGGATCGCCTTGGAGCCTTGCTGGCGGAGTGCCCACCAATTGGTTTGGCCCATTACTCGTTGGGGTGTGATGACCACTCAAACGCCAAAAGTCCAAGGGACAAAGAGCGTTCTCTTGAAGATCTCTCCACCATGCTCGACATGGTTTACCCGGCACTAAAACAGATCGAGGTCGTGAACCCTGCCGTCGTGCTGGTGGAAAACGTCCCGAACTTCAAAGCATCCGGAGCCGGGGCGATGATGGGAACGACACTGCGGCGGATGGGGTACTTCCTCACTGAGATGGTCTTGAACGGTCTGGATTTCGGCGCGTACCAGGGGCGAGAACGCTATTACATGGTGGCGTCGGTCTTCCCTGGGTTCGTTCCACCGAAACCTGAGCAGAGAGCTGGTGGACGATTGTGGCCGGTGATCGAGAAGCACCTCGGGGATTGTACAGACGTCACAGCGTTGAAGTCAATTCAGGCCAGAGAGTCAACTTCTCGCAGGATGCCTGCGTTCTTGACGAGAGAAAGCACCAGTTGCCCGACCATCCTCAAGTCTCAGGATCGTGGGATAAAGGATGCTGTGTACATCCAAGACGGTGGCCGCATTTACAAGCCATCGGTCGATCTGGTTCAGGAGTTGATGTCGATACCTGATAGCTTTGATATTTCGTGGATGGCAAAAGAACAAGCGACAGAAACACTTGGGCAGAGTGTGGATTACAGATTGCATTCAGCGGTCATGGCCGCAGTTCGGGATCACCTGAATGTGAATTGCGGTCGCCATACCGTGGTGCAGCACGGTATCAGAAGTAAGGAAGGTAAATAATGGCAGTCATTTACTACGGCGAGGGAACCCAGATAGTCTGATGAGCTATCAGGTGGTGATTATGAAAAAGAGAATACTTCATCTGCCCGTAAAAAAGATTTACTTCGATCAGATCAAATCTGGAGAAAAACCAGATGAATATCGCCTCGTCACAGACTACTGGATAAAAAGACTAGAGGGGCGCGAGTATGATGAAGTCCATGTTAAGTGTGGCTACCCAAAGGCTGGAGATATGTCCAGGATAGAGATTCGTCCTTGGCGTGGCTTCTCAAGGAGCGTCATAACGCACCCGCACTTTGGAGATTATCCGGTTGAAGTATTCGCCATCCATGTGAATTGATTTTGGAATTCTGATTTAAAACTATTGTAGCTCAGGTATCAAAGGAACTTGGGTAATTAAAGATAAGGGGCCGACGGCCCCTTAATTGTTTTAGTTTGTGAAGCTACCTTTGTTGTTCGTCTTACGCAGTGCCACCAGCTCAACAATCAATTGGCTTAAAGCCAGTGATTGAGGCTCCCAGACGCGCTTGCATTTGTCAGCCATGTTGGCATTTACGTCTGTAATGACGTAGAGGAAATCAGGGACGTCTTTCAAGGTCCCCAGGCCTTTTGCCATATCAACAGCCTCAGGGTTTTGATAGCTTCGAGTGGCGCTCAGGTCATCGTGGGAAATATAGCTGGCAGATGTCTCAGCGAAACCTAACACCATGCCTTTTCCTGCGCTTTTTGCAATGGCCGAGCCGATAGCTAGAGTTGGCATGATGGCCTGACCTATTTGGCGGGTAGATGCAGTTGCCAAGCCTGAGGCGATGTTCTTCCCGGCATCTTCGGCAGTGGCAGAGCTGGTTGTGAGCATCGCAGTTAAAATGATTTTTCCAAACATACTTAATTCCTCTATCAATCCATAAAGTCCGACTTTTTGAAGGGCATAGTGCCTTTGCAATCGGGATACGCTGTGCAGCCCCAGAACTTAGAGGCTCGTTTCTTGCCAGGGGCTTTTCCTTTCCTGAGACGCATCGGGCTACCGCAATCTGGGCAGTCTGGACAATCCTCCGCCGCGATACGTTTCTCGGGTTTCCCTCGGTTGTCTGGGAACGTCTTCTTGCAAGCCTCGTTCTGGCAGCCCCAGAAAAAACCGTTCTTCCCTTTGATCCGGTGCATCTCTCCACCGCAGTTGAAGCATTCGTGTGAAGGAGGCTTCGCGCCCTCGAAGGCTTTAGCCATCGCGCCACCTTCTTTGGTCAGAACCGGTGCGGCCACTTTGAGCTGCTCAACCATTTGGCAGATCCAGGTGGAAATCTGCTTCATGAAGACAGACATGTTCCCGGAGCCGGAGGCAACTTTTTCAAGCTCCTGCTCCCAAGCCGCAGTCATGCCGGGTGATTTGATGGCTGGTGGAAGCACTGCTATAAGCGCATGAGCCTTATCAGTTGCAAGCAGTACCTTTTTCTGACGCTTGAAGTAGCCTTTATCAACAGCGCCCTGGATGATGCTTGCGCGTGTTGCTGGAGTGCCTAAACCGGCTGTGTCTTTGAGGATTTGTTTGAACTTCTCCTCAGTCACGAACCGGGCAATGTTCTCCATCGCGGCAAGCAATGTGGCTTCGGTGAAGTGCGGTGCTGGCCGCGTCATTTTGTTTGCCAGCTCGGCCCCATTTAGCAAGGCAGGTTCGCCCTGGCTAACCCTGGGGAGCTTCTCTTGTTCAACCGGCGCGTCGGTGTCTTCCCCCTCGTCCTTGGGACTGCTTTCACTATCAGAAGCAAACAAAACCTTCCAGCCTTGTTTGGTAGGTGTCTTACCAGCGGACGCAAAGAGGTGACGCCCACACTGCACCTCGATGGAGGTTTTGGTGAACTCGAACTCGCTGTAGAACTGCGCGATGTAGAAACGACGGATGGCGTCGTAAAGATTGAACTCGATCTCAGACATGGCACTGATGTCTGTTCTGGCCGGTGTTGGAATGATCGCGTGGTGCGCGGTCACTTTGGCGTCATTGAATACCCTGGCCTTGCGATGAGGATCTGCGCCAGCCACCAGCCCAGAGACGTTCTGATCGGACAAAATGAGCGCCTGGAGAATGTCCGGAATGTCTTCCTTTTGGCTCTCGGGTAGATAACGACTGTCAGTACGAGGGTAGGTGGTCGCTTTGTGCGTCTCGTACAGAGCTTGAGCTGCATCCAGTACCTGCTGAGCTGTGTATCCCCATCGTTTGCTCGCGTATTGTTGCAGCGACGTTAGATCGAAGGGGAGGGGGGCTGACTCTTTACCTGGTTTGGTTTCTGCTTTGCTGATAACAGCATTGGCACCATTGACCTGGGAGGCTACCTGCTCGGCATAGGCCTTATTGACGCACCGGCCTTGCTCGTCACTGCACTCTTCTGGTGGTATCCATTGGGCGGCAAACTGTCCATTCTGTACGGACACGTTCACACCCAGAGTCCAGTATGGTGAGGGGGTGAAACCGGCGATCTCTCGGTCCCGTTGACAAACAAGAGCGACGGTTGGGGTGATAACCCTGCCAACGTGAAGAGTGTGGTTGAAGCCGACATCTCGGGCCAGCACTGTGTAGAGGCGGCTCACGTTCATGCCTACCAACCAGTCAGCGCGTTGCCGTGCCAATGCGGCGTAGTAGAGTGAGACCGTATCCTTGCCATCCTTTACGTTGTTCAGCGCTTTCTTGATGCTTGACTCATCGAGAGCCGTCAAACAAACTCGGCGAATAGGGCCAGAGTAGCGGAATCGATCCAGAAGCGAACGGGCGATAGCCTCACCTTCTCGGTCGTAGTCCGTTGAGATGTAGATGGTGCTCGCCTTTTTGACCAGTCCCTCAACAATTTTGTACTGTTTGAACGCACTCTTGCGAACGTTGTACCGCCATGACTCTGGTGCAATAGGGAGGGTCTCCAGTGACCATGACTTGTAGCGTTCGTCATAATCGTCTGGCATATACAATTCCAGCAGGTGGCCGAACGCCCACGTAATAACGCGGTTTCCTCCATCATGGAGAAATCCATCACCTTGTTGGGAGGCCTTCATTACGCCAGCCAAATCTTTTGCCTGAGAAGGCTTCTCGCAGATATAAAGGTCCATTAAGCAGCTCCTCTCATCTTTGATTCCAGATTCGCCAGCTCAGTCCAGCTTTGAGCCAGACCTTTGACTTCGGGGTAGTCTCTGGAGAGGTTTTCGAGGACTCCAGAAATGACATAGGCCGCTTCGCTGGAATTACCCCTCGAACCGGCCTCCTGGAGCATGATTAATAAAGCGTCGAAGAGCTCAGCCTTACGGCCTAGCTCTGTCTGGTTTCTTATTTCAGAGCTTTGCATGGGTTCACCACTGAATAGGGACGCACGGACTCGCGCACAATGCGGCGATCTGCGTCAGTTACAGCCTGACTGGTGCAAAAGTGCGTCCAGGCATTCAGATAATCTTTATAGGTGTGGGTAGGTGGTATGCAGCCGGTTACAACGTCCTTGGGGATGTTTGTGGTTCCCTCGGCTTCCACAAAGCGCCAATCGTGCTCGTCCATACCTTTGCCACCATCGCAATAGCGTTCCCAGCGTGACAACTCGTACAGCGAGTAGCCTTTGCCTTTATTCATGGACTTGAAGGTATTGATGGCTTCGTTGACATCCCCGTGCTGTTTGATCCCTGCTGGAGTTTTATCTGAACCAGCGGAGTCATCTTTGACCTTGTTCATCGTTGCGCTGACATTACCGTCGCCCAGCACATGGATATAACCAGGTTGACGTAATGCAGCACCACCGCGCCCCATGTTGTCCCATGCCATCGACAGTTCCCGGCTAACTCTGGCAGGTTTGTCATTTTCGGCAGGGGCAGTCTGGGGCTGAGGCTTTTGCTCGGGGGCGTTAGAGGCACACCCGGCCAGAATTGCCACTCCCAGAATTGCTATCAGTTGTCTCATCGTGTCGTTCCTCATAAAAAATTGTCGATGAGCCCATTCTAAAAGGGGGGGGATGGAAAGCTGGTTTCTCAAACTGCCCAAATTGGACAGATAGGCGTGTGTGCGATCTAAAGGTGTTTTGAGAGCATGTAGCGACGAGAAATACGATAGGAATATGGTCAACCTACATGCTGAAAGCCCTTAACAAGTTATTTGGTGGGCGAAGTGGAGTGATCGAGACCGCGCCGAGCGTCAGAGTATTGCCGCTTAAAGACGTGGAAGATGAAGAAATCCCTCGATACCCACCTTTTGCCAAGGGCCTGCCAGTGGCCCCACTAGACAAGATACTGGCAACCCAAGCTGAACTGATTGAGAAAGTGCGGAACTCTCTCGGTTTCACTGTGGACGACTTCAACCGGCTTGTTTTGCCGGTGATCCAGCGGTATGCCGCGTTTGTTCACCTGTTGCCAGCTTCCGAATCACACCACCACCGTGGCGCTGGTGGTCTGTTCCGACATGGGCTTGAAGTGGCCTTCTGGGCAGCTCAGGCATCTGAGTCAGTTATCTTTTCCATCGAGGGGACGCCTCGTGAACGCCGTGACAATGAGCCGCGTTGGAGACTGGCGAGCTGTTTCTCCGGGCTGCTGCATGATGTGGGTAAACCGCTCTCGGATGTGTCCATTACGGACAAAGACGGGTCAATCACATGGAACCCGTATTCGGAGTCACTTCATGACTGGGCACACCGTCACGAAATCGACCGTTACTTTATCCGGTGGCGCGACAAGCGACACAAAAGACATGAGCAATTCTCGCTGCTGGCGGTGGATCGAATTATTCCGGCTGAGACTCGGGAGTTTCTGTCCAAGTCTGGCCCGTCCATCATGGAAGCGATGCTGGAAGCTATCTCAGGAACCAGCGTCAATCAGCCTGTGACCAAGCTGATGCTTCGCGCTGACCAAGAGAGCGTCTCACGGGACCTTCGCCAGAGTCGTCTCGATGTGGACGAGTTCTCCTATGGTGTGCCTGTCGAGCGGTACGTGTTCGATGCCATCCGCCGCCTGGTTAAAACCGGAAAATGGAAGGTCAATGAGCCAGGCGCGAAAGTCTGGCACCTCAACCAAGGTGTATTCATTGCCTGGAAACAGCTTGGGGACCTTTATGACTTGATCAGCCACGACAAGATCCCCGGTATTCCACGAGACCCTGACACACTGGCCGACATTCTCATCGAACGTGGTTTTGCTGTACCAAACACGGTGCAGGAGAAGGGTGAACGTGCGTACTACCGCTACTGGGAAGTTTTGCCTGAGATGCTCCAGGAGGCGGCGGGATCGGTGAAGATCTTGATGCTCCGACTCGAATCAAACGACCTGGTGTTTACGACTGAGCCTCCTGCGGCTGTTGCTGCGGAAGTTGTTGGTGATGTTGAGGACGCTGAGATTGAGTTCGTTGATCCTGAGGAAGTCGATGACGACCAAGAGGAAGATGTGTCAGCTCTGAACGATGACATGTTGGCCGCAGAGCAGGAAGCAGAGAAAGCTCTAGCTGGTCTTGGCTTTGGTGATGCGATGGAGATGCTGAAAAGCACCTCAGATGCTGTCGAGGAGAAACCAGAGCAAAAAGATGCGGGATCAACGGAATCATCTAAGCCTGACGCTGGCAAGAAGGGTAAGCCGCAGAGCAAACCGGGCAAAGCAAAACCGAAGAGTGATACAGAGAAACAACCCCACAAACCAGAGGCAAAAGAGGATTTGTCCCCTCAGGACATTGCCAAAAACGCACCACCTTTGGCAAACGACAATCCGTTACAAGCACTCAAGGATGTTGGGGGTGGACTGGGGGACATCGACTTTCCGTTTGACGCATTCAGCGCATCGGCAGAGACAGCCAGCACTGACGCAACAAACTCAGAAATCCCAGATGTGGCAATGCCCGGAAAGCAAGAGAAGCAGCCAAAACAGGACTTCGTTCCACAAGAACAAAACTCCCTGCAGGGCGATGACTTTCCAATGTTCGGTAGTTCTGATGAACCGCCATCATGGGCGATTGAGCCGCTCCCTATGCTGACTGACGCACCAGAACAAACAACACCAGCGCCAGCAATGCCACCTACGGACAAACCTAATCTGCATGAGAAAGACGCAAAGACCTTACTCGTTGAGATGTTAGCCGGGTACGGAGAAGCATCGGCGTTGCTTGAACAAGCGATCATGCCTGTTTTGGAAGGTAAAACGACGCTGGGCGAAGTCCTATGCCTGATGAAGGGTCAAGCCGTCATTTTGTACCCGGATGGCGCTCGGTCGCTGGGTGCGCCGTCAGAGGTTCTCTCGAAGCTGTCCCACGCCAACGCGATTGTTCCAGACCCGATTATGCCAGGTCGCAAAGTTCGTGATTTCAGCGGAGTGAAGGCAATTGTACTGGCGGAGCAGCTTTCAGATGCAGTCGTGGCGGCCATTAAGGATGCCGAGGCGTCAATGGGTGGATACCAGGATGCCTTTGAGCTCGTCTCTCCCCCTCGCTTGGATGCAAACAAGAATAAGTCTGCACCGAAACAACAAAGCCGAAAAAAGGCGCAGCAGCAGAAGCCTGAGGTTAACGCCGGTAAACCCTCGCCTGAACAAAAGGCGAAAGGTAAGGACTCCCAGCCACAGCCGAAGGAGAAGAAGGTCGATGTTACTTCTCCGGTTGAAGAGCCGCAGCGCAAGCCGGTCCAAGAAAAACAGAACGTGGCTCGCCTTCCTAAGCGGGAGGTTCAACCAGTGGCTCCTGAGCCCAAAGTTGAGCGTGAGAAGGAATTGGGACACGTCGAGGTGCGAGAAAGGGAAGAGCCAGAGGTTAGGGAGTTTGAGCCGCCTAAGGCGAAAACAAACCCGAAAGACATCAACGCGGAAGATTTCTTGCCGTCTGGTGTTACGCCTCAGAAAGCACTCCAGATGCTCAAGGACATGATCCAAAAACGCTCGGGCAGATGGCTCGTGACACCAGTCCTGGAAGAGGATGGCTGCTTAGTAACAAGTGACAAAGCCTTCGACATGATTGCCGGTGAAAACATCGGCATCAGCAAACACATCCTCTGCGGGATGCTGAGCCGGGCACAGAGACGGCCTTTGCTCAAGAAACGTCAGGGAAAATTATATTTAGAGGTAAATGAAACATGACAATGAGTTATGACCCGCTCGCCTACGAGATGCCGTGGCGGCCCAACTATGAAAAAAATGCTGTAGCAGGCTGGCTTGCCGCCTCCGGCGCGGCTTTGGCCGTAGAGCAAGTCAGCACGATGCCTCCGGAGCCCTTCTATTGGATGACGGGGATCTGTGGCGTGATGGCGATGGCTCGTTTGCCAAAGGCTATCAAACTTCACCTGCTCCAAAAGCATTTGAAGGGGCGTGATCTGGAGTTTATTTCTATTGCGGAGCTCCAAAAGTACATCAAGGACACGCCGGACGATATGTGGCTTGGTAGTGGGTTCCTGTGGGAAAACCGCCATGCCCAGCGCGTGTTTGAGATCCTGAAACGCGACTGGACTTCCATCGTAGGGAGAGAGTCCACGGTCAAAAAGGTTGTCCGGAAGATACAGGGTAAGAAAAAGGAGCTGCCAATCGGCCAGCCCTGGATTCACGGGGTAGAGCCCAAAGAAGAGAAGCTGATGCAGCCACTCAAGCACACTGAGGGGCATTCGCTGATCGTTGGGACCACCGGCTCGGGCAAGACCCGTATGTTCGACATCCTGATTTCACAGGCCATTCTGCGTGGGGAAGCCGTGATCATCATAGACCCGAAAGGGGACAAGGAGATGCGGGACAATGCACGACGTGCCTGTGAAGCTATGGGGCAGCCGGAAAGATTCGTCTCATTTCATCCAGCATTCCCGGAAGAGTCGGTGCGTATCGACCCTCTGCGTAACTTCACCCGCGTGACTGAAATTGCAAGTCGTTTGGCAGCGTTGATCCCGTCCGAAGCAGGGGCCGACCCGTTCAAATCATTTGGATGGCAGGCACTGAACAACATCGCTCAGGGCTTGGTCATCACTCATGATCGTCCCAACCTGACAAAGCTCCGCCGATTCCTTGAAGGTGGCGCTGCTGGCTTGGTCATCAAGGCAGTTCAGGCTTACTCAGAGCGAGTTATGCCCGACTGGGAGGCAGAAGCAGCGGCTTATTTGGAGAAAGTCAAAAACGGTTCGCGTGAGAAGATCGCTTTCGCGTTGATGAAGTTCTACTACGACATCATCCAACCTGAGCACCCAAACTCTGATCTGGAAGGCTTGCTGTCGATGTTCCAGCACGACCAAACCCACTTCTCCAAGATGGTGGCGAACCTCCTGCCGATCATGAATATGCTGACGTCCGGGGAGCTAGGCCCTCTGCTGTCTCCAGACTCATCTGATTTGAGCGACGAACGCCAGATCACTGATTCCGCAAAAATCATCAACAACGCTCAAGTTGCTTATCTGGGGCTCGACTCCCTGACCGACAACATGGTTGGTAGTGCTATGGGGTCCATCTTCCTGTCAGACCTGACAGCGGTTGCCGGTGACAGATACAACTACGGCGTCAACAACAGACCCGTAAATATCTTTGTTGATGAGGCTGCTGAGGTGATCAACGATCCGTTCATCCAGCTCCTGAACAAAGGTCGCGGTGCGAAACTTCGTCTTTTCGTTGCAACTCAGACTTTTGCTGACTTCGCAGCTCGACTGGGTAGCAAAGACAAAGCGCTCCAAGTGTTGGGGAACATCAACAACACGTTTGCTCTGCGTATCGTCGATGGAGAAACACAGGAGTATATCGCAGATAACTTGCCGAAGACCCGGCTCAAGTACGTCATGCGGACTCAAGGCCAGAACTCGGATGGCAAGGAGCCCATTATGCACGGAGGCAACCAAGGCGAGCGTTTGATGGAGGAGGAAGCTGATCTGTTCCCAGCCCAGTTATTGGGAATGCTTCCGAACCTGGAATACATAGCCAAAATTTCAGGCGGAACAATCGTAAAAGGCCGTCTGCCCATATTGACCCAGTAAGAGCAGAGCTATGTGTGACAAGAAGTATAGAAATTACGAGGTAGCCATCATGGTCGATGTGAACCCTTTCGACAGGGTTATGAATGAATTGAAAAGTCGTGGCCGCAAGAACGCTCACATCCTGAGCATCCTCCAATTCGACTGGCCTGCATCGGAGGCCATCATCGAGAAGCTGAGCTGCTACATCACAGACGGGATTAAGGCTAATCAGGAGCCCGTGATTTACCCGATCATTGAAGAAGCTCTGCATCGCTACAGCCAGCTCGTGTTTCATGAGCAGAGAGAGAAATATGAAGACCCGGCCAGAATTGGGGCATTTCTGGAAACCCTGATCACCGAAACCTGCCGGGCGTTGGAAGTGCAAATTGTCGATAGTTGCGGTGATTCATGGTCTGTCGATTCAGGAGAGTCGTTCTCACTGTGGCTTTCTTCCCATCCAGGAGAACTATCCATTAACCCGCAGCCCCATGAGGATGAGACCTCTTTGCGTGGCTTGCTGTATGAGCTCATCACCTGTGAGAGCGTGAAAACTGTTTTAAGGAGAACCGACTATGAAGAAGCCGTGGTTGCTGGTCGCATGGCTGCTGGTTATTGAGTTGCTGGCAATATTGCTGCTGATCCCTGGCGACTGGACAGACAGAGCCATCAAAAGGGAATCCGAGCTGGTGGAACAGAGTCTTGGTGTCGAAGCAAGAGACTGGATACAGAACAAAGCATCTACCTGGTTCAGGTCGAGCGTTATTGATTCAGGATTTTATGAGGGGATGCACCAAACGCTGATCCCATCAGAAGAGGAGCGCCAGAAGTCCAAGGGGATGCAGGACATGGGCAAGGGCTGGTTTGTGTGGGTCAAAGGCCGCATGGAAGCCTTTGTCAACGTCATTTACCAGTTCTACACAAGGTTGGCACTGTTAGCCGCGTGGGCTCCCTATATGCTGATCCTGTTCGTACCTGCGGTATATGACGGGATGATGACATGGCGAATTAAGCGGACCAACTTCGATTATGCGAGTCCGGTTCTCCATCGTTACAGCGTTCGCGGAACGCTGTACCTGATGGCCGGATTGTTCATCGCGTTCTTCATCCCCATAGCGCTCGATCCGGTTGTCATCCCGATAACAATGATGACGTGCTGTGTCCTGGTTGGCCTGACGTTCGGCAACCTCCAGAAACGGGTATAGGGAGGGAGGATGAGCTACTCCGTTATAAATCAAGATGGGGTGCATCTGTGCGACATCCCATTGAACGTCTACCAGGTGATACGTCGCCAATCCTTGTCTGCGTTGTGGCTTTACTGGGCGCAGAGCTTGAATTTGGTGAAGGTGCTCATTGCTTGCGTCGGAAAGATGATCTTTGTGATGCCGGTAATGTGGTTCTGGGTGCTGGTGGTGTGCCGCTTGGTTGAACCAGAACGTATCTCAGACGTGTCAGGACTTATCTCTCCGGACGTGATCGGGTGGGCCGCTGGTGCGGCCATCACCCTCATTATCTTTTCCGTATTTACACGCCCAGCGTTGTACGGATACCACAACTTTTTCAAGCAGCATATTTGCTCAAGAGTAAAGCAAGTAACGCCGGAACTCAGAACAGTCACTGGGCCACTGTTCTTTTACCGAAACGAAATTGGAACGATATAGAGAGGAACCATGAAAGTAACTAATAGACTCCAACTGCTGGCACTGGGGCTGTGTATGGCCGGTACTGCCATCGCGGCTCCTGATGTGCTCAATGACGACGCAAAGCTCAAGAACCTTGAGAAGGTGTGTCCCGACTGTCAGATGGTGGCAAAAGATGTACTCAATCTGCGGGTTGAAAACTGCCAGCTCAAAGACACTTCCAGTGCAATGATGATTGGCACCATGCAAAATGACCCTATGTTTTCGTTTATGCTGGCAGTACACACAGCGGCAGGCTCGGAGGCATACAAAACGGTAGTTGGTGCCGCTGGCAACCATGTTGACTGTGAAAACCCGTTGAACTGGATCAAGCTGACCCAGCAAGCGATTAAAGGAGGCAAAGTCTAATGCGTAAGAGAGATTTCTTTTTTGGAGAGGTGTATGAGGGGAGTGGAGGAGCCACTCTACGACTGAGTGATATGGAACCATTGGCAAGAAAAGTGTCGGCAGAGTTCTTCACTGCACAACTGAACCGTATACTGAAAGAGCATGACGGTCAGTTGACGCTCAGCGATGGAACGTCGTACCCCAGATTTTGGAGCTTCATCGACAAGGTTGATCCAGAGCAGGTTGGTTTCGTGGAGATCTACGCTCGGCAGGATGTTAACGATAATGTTGAAGCGACACTGGCGTGTGACATCGTTTTGGTAAATGGTGTGATCACCGTTAAACCTCACTGGTGTGCTTACAAAGACATCAGGGCTGACGAAGTGATTTCCACCTTACTGGTGCCTTTGCATTTGAAGGCTCTCCAGGGTAAGGCTTACATTCGCTGGGATGATGGTGAAACCGAACCTCTGTTACAAAACGACGACTATCAGGCTGAACTTGAAAATGTGTTTAGTGTTTCCAAGTACCCATCAGCCATGAGCTGGGGCGATACAGCAGACCAGAAGGTTAAGCAGTACAAGATGGACCTTGAGTGCGCCACAGATGTTGGTCGTCGAGGTGTCTCATCAGAGCAAGCATGGGATGCTTATCGAGAACTCCGTTACAATAGAACAGTGTGAAACAAGCGGCCATTGGCCGCTTTGAACTTTCACATGTGAAAGTTTTTCGCCTCCCGCTCTTATCATCTCCTCGAATAAACCTCCATAAAGTGCCCAAAATGGGCCGTAACAGCACTGTTCCTAGATTGATCAATTAAGAGACGATTACTCCGTGATGACGACAAGTTATTTGGAGGGTCTATGTCCGCACAAACTCACGTCAGAGAAAGCGAAAGCTCATCTGGTTCATTCATCTCCTGGCAGTTCCTTGTCTGGCAGGTGATGTTCGTTATAGGTGTTGTTGCAGGGATGAACCTGGAACACGCATTCAATTTTCTAGGTTAATGGGAGGAAGTGTGAACCTTAATAAACAATTTTTCTGGTTTTTGATGAACGCGGTGCTGATGTGCATCTTCATCGTTCCAGTGGCCGTCGCGTTTTGGCTGTCTGCTTTTGCGGCAGGTTTTGACTGGAGTCAGTGGGTTAAGTTGGCTGCTGATACGGCCAACAGAGCTGCAAGTGACCCGGCCAAGGCTCTGGGCACGGTTCAGACCTACTGGGGCATTCTCAGCTTCTTCCTGCTGGCGGCGTACAGTCTGATGTTCAAGTTTAAAGCCAATGCTAACAAGGAAGTGAAAACTCTGGGGGTGGCCCGACCGGCCAATGAAGTTAGCGTTGCGGCTTCGGAAAAACATTCGGAAGCGGTTCCTCAAAATCAATAACCGATCCAGTAAACGCAAAAAAGGCGGCTTAGGCCGCCTTTTTTTATTTGTCGCTGGAAGTGCCCGAAAAGGGCGCGAAGCCGTGGCAGAAAATCAGTGACCCTGAATGAGAATACAGGCCACTAGGAAAAGAAGAGGGTTGCTATGAAGCCTGTAAAGATACCGCGCCGGGTCGATGAGCCCCCGCATCTGCTGTTGTGGAGCGCAGATGAGTTGGCCCCGATGCTTTTGGGGCTAACGATAGGGGTCATCATCGGTAAGGCTCTGATCTGCTTTCTGGGGGGGTTACTTGTAACCAACCTTTATCGCCGATTCAGGGATAACCATCCGGATGGATACCTGCTCCACATGCTCTACTGGGCCGGGTTCATCATGACCAAGGCCAAATCTCTCAAGAACCCGTTTGTCCGGAGGTATTTGCCTTGAACCTGAAAAAGTATCTCAAGACTTGGGAAGGGACCCAAACAGAAAATAAGTGGGGGCGAATCTTCCAGGGTGGTCTTATTGCTATCGTTTTCCTGCTGGTGGTCCAAGTATTCAGCAAGGAAACCATCGTCACTATCCAGCCTTTCACGCTCACGGAAGAAGCCTGGGTGACGAAAAGTAACGCCTCTCAGTCCTATAAAGAGGCTTGGGGTTTCGCTTTTGCTCAGCTCCTTGGCAATGTGACGCCAGGAACCGTTGACTTTGTGAAAGAGCGGATCACCCCGCTTCTCTCCCCGAGCATCTATCAGGACGTGATTGATGCCATCGAAATTCAAGCTCAACAGATCAAGAACGACCGCGTAACAATGCGGTTTGAGCCGCGTTTTGTTGAGTACGAGCCCAAGAGCGACAAGGTGTTTGTCTACGGATATTCCTACGTCAAAGGGGCTTCTTCTAACGAAGAGCGTAGCGAACGCTCCTACGAGTTCGCCATCAAGATTTCAAACTACGCGCCCGTGCTGGACTACATCGACACCTATGTAGGAAAGCCACGCACCAAAACTGTTTTGGAGCAACTCCAGCGCAAAGAAGAAAACCGGAGAAAGCATGAAGAACAACGCTAAACTTTCGCTCCTGGCGCTGTCCTTGGCGCTTGGAACTTCAATGGCCTATGCCTCGGATGACATTCCTGTTGTCCCGGCCAGTGTTATGAAAAAGGATGTTCCTGCCCCTGTGACGTCAGGACAAAGCTCCCATGAGGTTGTGGGCAGCATGAATGAAAACCCCTTACTGACGATGAAGCCGGGGGTTAACCAGATCATCCCGATAGCCGTTGGTCATCCGAACCGAATCGTCACGCCTTTCAGCAATCCTGAGATCGTTTCAACATCTCTGACCGGGGCGACGGATAACGGCCAGTGTGGTGAGGTCTGCATCAAAGAGAATGTGGTCTATGTCGCCACGGATAAGCAGTATCCGGTGACTATGTTCATTACTGAAAAAGGCTCGGAAGCCCAAGCTCTCAGCCTGACGATGGTTCCCCGTCGTATTCCGCCCAGAGAAGTCTTTCTCAAGCTCGATGGTGGTGTAGGTATCACTGGTGCTTTTGCCAATACCAAGGCTGAGACCTGGGAACAGAGCCAGCCTTATGTCGAAACCATCCGGTCGGTATTCCGCAAGATTGCTCTTGGTGAAGTCCCTCAAGGTTACACGTTGAACCGCATCCCTGCTGGTGCTGCGGTGCCGAGCTGCACTCATCCTGGGGTAAAGGTGGATTTCAGCAAGGGGCAATACATGATGGGCCACCACCTTAACGTGTTCATCGGTGTCGCCCTGAACGTCTCTGATCAGCCTATTGAGTTCAAAGAGGCGTTGTGTGGGAGCTGGGATGTGGCTGCGGTGACTACGTGGCCGCTTAACGTGCTTGAGCCCGGCCAGAAGACGGAGATCTATGTGGCAAAGAAGCAGAAGCGTGGTCTCGCACCAACGTCTAAGCGTCCATCGCTGCTGGGAGGTGCCCAATGATTAAGCGATTTTGGACACAGTTAGACCCCAACAAGAAGCGTTGGGTGTCTATCGCTGGCGGCGTCTTCGTTCTTTTTGCGGTCGTGACAATGTTCTCTGGTGAACCCAAGAAAGAAGAGAAGCGCGGTCGCCAAGAAACCATCAAGCACGTTCTCACAGACAAAAACACCCGTGAGATCGGGATAGATTCGTTGTCTGCCGATGTGAAGATGGTGTCTCGTGAAAACTCCGACCTGAAAAAGGAGCTGGAACGAGTCAAGAAAGAGCTGGAGGAAACCAAAACCACTGCCGGGAAATCCAGTGATGTTGGCCGTGAGATGACCCGCCTTCGTCAAGATTTGGACCGCCTAACCCAGAAGAACATGGAATTGGCTAAGAAAGTCGAAACCGGCGCTGCTGGTGGAAAAACATCCTCTTCATCAGAGGATGCCAGAGCCGATGTTAATGGTGCATCTGGTGGTGATGGTCAGTTCATGGAGAAAAAGCTCGACTACAAAGATCCTGCATCCTTTTTTCGGGACGCACCGCTTCCTGACGCGAAGGGTGGGGCTCCTGCAACTGGCAAGGGAGACGGTCGTGATGCAACTAAACCAGGCATCCAAATAGTGAGCTACTCGCAGAAATCGCCAGAAGTTGAAGATAAGGACAACAAGGATGATGAGTCTATCTACCTACCTTCTGGCTCCATCCTGACAGGGGTGCTCATCAACGGTATGGACGCACCAACATCTCAAGGTGCTCGTCGAGATCCGTTCCCTTCGACCCTCAGGATTCAGAAAGAGGCTATTTTGCCTAACCGCTTCCGTGCGGATGTTCGTGAGTGCTTCCTGATTGTTTCAGGCTATGGAGATCTCAGTTCAGAGCGAGCGTACCTGCGTGGCGAGACCTTCTCGTGCGTTCGGGATGATGGGGGTGTCATAGAAGCGAAGCTGGATTCCTATGCAGTGGGTGAAGACGGTAAGGCCGGTGTCCGTGGTCGCGTCGTATCGAAGCAGGGGCAAATCATCGCCAAGAGCTTGATGGCGGGCTTCCTTGGTGGCGCGTCCGAAGCCTTTGACGTCAATCCGGTGCCGGTCGTCAACACTAACCCTGGCTCAAATACCCAGTACCAGTCTGTGTTCTCCGACCAGATGTTGCAGGGAGCAGCAGTGAAGGGAGCCAGTAAGGCGCTAGATCGCATCGCTCAGTTCTATATCGACATGGCCGAAGGCATCTTCCCTGTTATCGAGGTCGATGCTGGCCGTCAGGTAGACATCATCGTGACCAAAGGAACCAAGCTACAAATTCGTTCCACCGGGGGAACCAAGAAATGAAAAATATGAACATTTTGACCAGAAAGGGCAGTTCCAGAGGCGAGGCTCAAAAGGAACAGGCAGTAAGATCCGCAAAGATGTTGGGGGTGGGTGCAGCGCTACTTATTTTGTCGGGCTGTTCGACGTTCAACATCGGCAAGGATGAGTATAGCTGTCCGGGAATGCCGAATGGTGTTCAGTGTATGTCAGCGCGAGACGTTTACGCCGCAACCAATGACGGAAATGTCCCGCGTCCAATGAAACCAGAGGAAGTCGAGGCCAAAGCGGAAGCGGATGGCGAAGGTTCCTCAAACGTTTCAGCGAACTCATCTAGCTCCGGAGACCCAGTGATTGACAACTATGTCGCACCGCGTCTTCCGGATCGCCCGATTCCAATTCGTACACCAGCACAGGTTATGCGGATTTGGGTAGCTCCCTGGGAGGACACCAATGGTGATCTCATCGTGACAGGGTATGTCTATACCGAAATCGAACCGCGCAGGTGGGTGATTGGGGATGGCACACCGCAAAGTGAGCCAGTTTTGAGACCGCTGCAAACGGTACAACACGAACCGAAGTCTGAAACAACCAAATAGGAGATGTTCTTGATGAACGCAAATCAGTTGGCGAATGCCTCAAGTAAAAACAACGCACTCTTCCTCTTCCTGGGGTTGATGGTGGTAGCCTTCCTGCTCGTGCCGGATCAGGCCCACGCTGGTACTGGTGGTACAGCGTTTGACGACGTATGGGTAACTCTCAAGGATTGGACCCAAGGTACTTTGGGTCGAATCGTTGCGGGTGCGATGATCCTGGTCGGTGTTGTTGGTGGTATCGCTCGCCAGAGCCTCATGGCTTTCGCTATGGGTATCGGTGGCGGTATGGGCCTGTACAACTCTCCGACCGTAGTGGAATCCATCATGTCTGCTACTCTGGAACATGCAGAGAAGGTCATCCCGGCTGTTGTGCAACTCAGCAATGGCCTGGGGGTGTAAAAGACACCTTGCCGTTAATCAACGGGTGATAGGGGCAGCCTAAAAGCTGCCCTTATTTTTTGGCAAAAAGTCCAGTCATAACAAATTCAAACTATTTCCTTATTTGCTCAAAAAGGGCACTTCCACAGCCCATGTTTATGCACTCCCTCCCGTAACCTCCAGCATTGGGTTCTTGTAACTCAAAACGAATGGAGAATGCGATGATCAATTTCAAGCCTAAAATTCCGGCGATGCTTGGGGCTCTGGCGGTTCTTACCGCTGGTGCTGCTCATGCAGAGCTGCTGGAATACAACTTTAAGGCTCCAGATGGTACGCAACGGTCTCTGACTCCGAATGCCAACTATGCCAACCCAACGGGCAATATCTCGTTTGCCTTGAGTGCCGGTATCGACCGAAAGGTAAAGATTTCGGTGCTTCGGTCGGATGGAACAGTGGTTTCGACAGCGACCAGTCACCTTCTTGGGGCTACTGATCGCATCACAGTGGGTGGAAAATCCTACTATGGTGCGGAACTTCAACTACCAGCTCCAGTTGGTGGGGCATACACTATCAGGGCGGAAATTCTTGCCTCTGATGGTTCTACAGTACAGACGGATGAATATCCCTTTACTGTCGATGTTACATCACCGACATACTCTTCGCTTGCACCTGTTTATGGCGGTTATGGACAGGTCATTAGTGGCGATGTTTGGAAATTAGGTCTAGGTGGTTCTCAGGATAATGCCTTTTTACTATCAGGTATTTCTGATGAGTCACCCATCAAAGGAGTTAAAGCGAAACTCTACCGTCAGGATGGTTCACTCTACAAAGATGTGGCTGTGAATTACGATGACGCAAATGGACAAGCTAGACAGTCTTACCAGTCTGGATTTTTCCCCGATTCGGACTTAGATGAGGTGTTTACACTTCAGTTTGAGATAAGTGATAGCGCTGGGAATAGCTATCTTACGCCTCGCCAAAAAGTGATGTTTGATAACATAGCCAATGCTCCGTCTGCGCCTTTTGGTGTTTATGATCCTTCAAGTACAAACAACTTAGGCCCTGGATTAACCGGATTTGTTGCTTACACTGAGGGCATGACAGTTAAAACTAACCCAATCAAGTTAGCTTGGCGTGTTCCGCGTGATAACTGGCATGAGTACAGAGAAGGTGGGATAAATATGACCAATGCCTTGGGAGAGATGTCCAAGGTAGGAGAAGATGCCAGCTATGTTTATCTCGTCACAACCGCACCTTATGGCAATACTGACGGCAATTATTGGCGTTGGGTGAACTTCGGCCAGTGGGGTGGAGGCGGTATTGCTTATAACCTCACACTCTCTCCATCAGCGCCTAAAAGTCCCAGACTTTTGGGTGTGGACTACAATTACAGTGATATAGGATGGTCTAGTTTTTACCGCTACTGGGTGAACAATTCTGTTCTTCCTGTCACTGTTAGCAGTATCCGTGTCAAAGTTGAACCAAGGCCTTACGTTCAAACTGCCGTTCACATGGGAAGCTGTGAAATTCCTGTTGGTCAAGATAGCTGCGAGATTGCAAATAGCTTCACAATGGCTAAAGGCACAACAGGGTACGTCCACGATAATGCGACAGTTTTCAATCCGGATAAATCTCTTCGCTCGAATCCTCTTTGGGCAGAGGTTAACTGGAACGATCAGCACTACCCTCTGCTAAGTCAGCAGTTCGATCAAAATAGCAAGGTATTTACCTTATTCGTTAACCAGCCAGGACGAGGCGCTTACTTTGATAGGCTGCGTCTGCGAAGTGCATGGATTGAAGATAGCAAAGGCAACAAGCTGTCTCCAACTGGTGGATTAATAGCCAACAACTGGGAGAACTACACTTACCAGTGGGATCTTAAAACTCTCCCTGAGGGGCAATACAGTCTTGTTGCCGCAGCAGAGGAGATGCACGGGCCTTTAACGCGACAACCAATGTTCCAGATAACGTCTGATAGAACGCCACCAACCATGACACTCAGTGTGGCAGATGGAGCAGCTATCCAGACTCTGGATGATGTTGTTATTACCTTGGCTGATGCTATCGACCCTTCACCTAAATTGACCTCTATTGCCCTTGTAGGGGGGCCTGCCAATGACAAGGTGCAGTTGTCTTGGCGTGAGGAGTCGAAAGGTCGATTCCGCCTTGAGTACCCGGTAATGTTCCCTTCTTTGAAGGAAGGGGAATCTTACACGCTGACTGTTTCCGGTGAGGATGCACAAGGCAATGCGGTTCAAAAGGCTGTTGGCTTCGAGTACAAACCTCGTCAGGTAATGCTGGCGGATGGGATGGATGGCAAGGTCATGGTCCCCGCTGTCACTCATGAATTTGTTCATGCAGATGGAAAACGGATCATCGAAACCAAGCCGCTGACGCTCAGTGATGGTGCTGTCGTGACAGGTTCATACGATGTGTTTGCGACCCTACGTTCTGATGCGAAAGTACCGCTGGTGGTTAATGGGGTGCGTATCGAGCCAGGCCAGACAATGGGGATCATGAGCCAACATGATTTCGGTGCGTCAGGTGGTCGTTTGAGCATTCCGGTTAAACCTGCTGTTCCTGATGTGGTCGGCTCTTCCAGCCTTCTTGTCATGACCTCCGCGCCGAACTCACCCATCTTGGTTGTAGACATCAATACCTGGAAAGGGACGGCTAAGCTCTCTGCTGAATCATGGACAATTCGCCAGGTCATTGACCCAGTGAAAATCTATGCCCTGCCAGAGTCGGGTGTGCCTTGCCGGTTCACCACGAAAGAGGATGTGGCTATGGCCGCAGACCCAATTCGTGACCCGGTGTGTTTGCTCCAGTGGGACAGAACTCCAGATGAGGCTGAACAAACTACGCAGGACAACAACGGGATGAAAGTTGCTGGGCTGGTGGGGCAGGCTGTGAGTATTGGTGAACAACCTGTCGAATACAGCCTGTACCTGTTCAGTGGTGACGGTTCCAAGGTAAAAGTTGGTTCTGGCTCTCAGAACCTGACGGTAACTACTGCCTATGGCTCTGTTGGCTACACCCCGATTGATGACATTGCTCAGGTGAATCGCGTCATTGAAGATTTTGATGTGAACTTCAAGCAGAGCAAGGGGCCAGACTGTTCTATAACCCTCAGCGCAGACCGTGCGAAAAAAGAGGCCGCGAACAAGGCTGTTGGTAGTGCAAGCCGTGCCTGTCTGTTCGAGTGGCAGCAGATCCCCGATGGATTGGTCCAAGACCCGTTATCGGAATCACCTTCGCTCTCTGGTTCATTGGCCTCCAACGGCGTTCATCCACTGGGGTGGCGGGTAAGTATTTTCACCCGTAACGGCACTAGAGTGACGTTGAACGACGAGACTTTCAATGTCGAAGCGGTTGACCCACCAGCTCCGACCGTTGAACTAGCCTCCGACTACAACTTCAAAGACAACATCTACTTGGTGCCGATGACAGGTAACTACCTGGGTGATGCCATTATCAACTCTGAACGAGCTGATCTGGATATTGCCATATCGCGCAACTCTGATGTTCTTGAGTCTGAGACCTTCACTCCGGGATGGGGTGCCACCAATAAGGTGTATCGCCGCATCAATACCGATGAGCGAGCGTTGTGGGAGGAGACCACCTACAAGGTGAACGCGGCCTACAACAAGGTGCCTGATGTGAAGACTGAGGTTGTCTACCGGACTATCTCTGCACCTTCTGACAGTATCCGTCCTATCGTTGAAGTTAAAGGTGATACCGCGATTGACACCCAGGCATTGCCGGTTAGGGTTCTCATCCGTGATCAGTACAAACCTGATGGTGACTATGACGCTAACACGATGGGGGTGTGGAAAGTACGCCTGATCCAGCAAAAGGCCTACAACGAGACGGTTGCGCTCACTGATTATGCGGAAGCATCGAACGGTGAAGCTCAGTTCTCAGTAGACCTGTCTGGTGTGGATACTTCCTCCGTCCGTATCGCTGCTGAGGCTGTTCTGGAAAGCCCTGTTGAGGGTTACAACCGCACAGAGTTGTCTATCAGACCTGCCTTCTTGACAATGCTTCGTGGTGGTGCCATCGGTGCTGGCGTGGAGGCTCGCAAGTTGTCTGGTGAAGCTCCGTTCACTGCTGTGTTCAAGCTATCTTTGGACGACCGTCAGGATCTCCGGGCTACCGGCCAGGTTGTATGGGAAACCAGTAAGGACGACGGTAAAACCTGGGAGCAGTTCATCCCAGAAGATCGATACAAGTATCAGCTTGTGAAGACCTTCGACAAGGGGGAGTACCAGGTTCGGGCCAAGGTGGTGAACGTCAACTCAGGTGCGGAAAAGTACACCGAAGCGGTCAGTGTTGTCGCTTACGACAAACCTGATATTGCTGTTATCGGCCCGACCACGTTGTTTGTCGGAAGTGAAGGCAAGTACACAGCGAACCTGACGTTGAACGATGAGCCAATCTCCGGTGGCAATGCCATTGTTGAGTGGTCTACTGACGGTGGCAAAACCTACGCGCAGACAGGGGATAGCATCACGCTTTCGAGCGATGAAGAAACCCGATACCGCCTGTGGGCTCGTGTGCGCTCTGCCACGGCACCGGCTGATGACGGCTATGCCTATGAAGTTGCGAAAACGGCGGTTGACTTCCGAGCAGTGAAGGCACCTCGTCCTTACGTGACAGGGCCGCGAGTTATTGAGACCGGCAAGAAGTATGTGTTCAAAGCCGAAACCAGCCTGCCTTACCGTGGGATGGACGTGAAGCTGAACGGGTTCTTCACGCTGCCTGATGGCTCGATTGTGCAGGGTGATACTGCTGAGTACGAACCCTCTGACACTGACCTCAATCAGGCTACTGTAGAAACGAAGTACACCACCTGGATCGAAGGATACCGAGATCAGGGTGCAGAGGCTTCGCATAGCCTACGCTCCCGCGTTTGGCAGTATGTATGGCCGAGCTTCGGAATGCAGGTTGGGAAGAACGCAGACGTGGCTCCTGCGACGATCACCGCGTCAGTGCGGCCAATTGCCTTCAACGGCAAGTTGGAAGAGCCGACCTACGAGTGGGAGTTGCCGGAAGGCGCTGTGATTCAGGATCAGCGGCAGGATATTGTCCGGTCCTTTGTGATCAATGAGCCGGGTGATTACAACATCAAGGTCACTGTCCGTGATGCTCGCGGCCATGAGACCGTGATCGAGCAACCGCTCAAGATCGGCCAGGCAGCGCCCTATGCCATTGACTTGCAATACTCTGGCTCGAACAAATACGAGCGTGAGCCTCTGGATGTGCTGTTGCGACCGTACATTTCTGGCGGCCACCCACGCGACCGTATTTCGACTCGTGTTTATTCGGTAGATGGTACACCGTTGGAAAGCAGTGGTTACTACGGCAGAGCAACTCTGGGCGCTGGTGAGCACAGCATCAAGCTGAAAATAACCTCAGAAATGGGGCATGAAGCTGAGGGCGAGGTGAACATCAATGTTGCAGAGAACAAGTTGCCTGCATGTAGCCTGAGCTCACGAGAGACCGTTGGGTCGTGGATCGTCTATGCGAACTGCGAAGATACCGATGGCCGCATGAAGTCCTACGAATGGACCATTGCCGGTGAGTTGCAGAGCATCAGCTCTGATCGAGTGACTATCAGCAAGGGCACCTATAAAACGATGCCGACCATCTCTCTGGTTGGGGTCGATGACTCTGGTGGCAAATCCGAAGCTGTTACCATGAACTAAGGTTCATTCCTCTCAAAGCCCGGTTCAGACCGGGCTTTTTTTTGTATCGAGCTGGAATTGTCCAAATTGGGCTATTACAGAGGCGAGTCTATTTCCATCCCCCGGATACACTGCCCAGCATCCAGTAATCCAATCTTAGGGGATAGACATGCGGACAAAATTACTTGGGGCGCTGATGGTGTTCGGGATTATTACCGGCACGGCTCATGCGTCATCGAAATTGGAAATCACCGATCCCAGAGCGGCGAAGATAGAGGACATTGTAGAGCTACCCATCAAAGGGGTTCGAGCCGTCCAAAGTGATGGGCAGATCATGTTCCTCTCTGAAAACGGACGATTTGTTATTTCAGGACAAATCTACGACCTGTGGAGCAAGAAGCCCCTCAACACGATGTCCCAAATGAGGGATGTAGCGGAGCGTATCCACTTCAAGAGCATGGGCATGGATGTGGACACGCTGAACACTGTGTCGATGGGGCGTGGTGACAAAGAGGTGGTGGTCTTTGTTGATCCTAGGTGCGCGGTTTGTCATCAGCTCATGGGTGATGCCAAATCGCTGGTGGATGATTACACCTTTAAATTTATCGTGATTCCAGCTCTGGGTGCTGAGTCCAACCGCCTGGCAAAAAACTTGTACTGCGCGAAAGACAAAACCCACGCGCTCGATGCGCTGATGAACAACACCCTGGGTTCCCTTCCTTCAAAAGAAACCTGCGACCCCGGCCAATACGACCAAACGCTGCTGACAGCTCATTTCATTGGGATTGAGGGCGTTCCGTTCGTTGTTGCTCCGGATGGTCGTGTCAGCAAAGGACGTCCGAAGAACCTGAAATCATGGTTGGAGAGTGCTGAATGATCGTAACCATCAAAAAGAAACTCGAAGAAACGTTGATACCGGAGCACTTGCGAGCTGCCGGGATTATTCCTGTCCTTGCCTATGATGAAGACGATCATGTCTTCCTTATGGATGATCACAGTGCAGGCTTTGGTTTCATGTGCGAGCCCCTGTGTGGTGCCGATGAAAAAGTTCAGGAGCGAATGAACGGTTTCCTGAATCAGGAGTTCCCGTCGAAGACTACGCTCCAGTTTGTCCTGTTCCGCTCCCCGGACATCAATCAGGAGATGTACCGGATGATGGGTTTGCGTGATGGCTTCCGTCACGAGCTGCTGACATCTGTTATCAAGGAACGGATTAACTTCCTCCAGCACCACACGACAGATCGTATATTTGCCAAGACCAACAAAGGTATCTACGACAATGGCTTGATCCAAGACCTCAAGCTGTTCGTTACGTGCAAAGTCCCCATCAAGAACAATAACCCGACTGAAAGCGAACTCCAGCAGCTCGCACAGCTTCGCACGAAGGTCGAATCATCGCTTCAAACCGTTGGTCTGCGTCCTCGCACAATGACGGCGGTGAACTACATCCGGATCATGAGCACCATCCTGAATTGGGGGCCGGATGCTTCATGGCGACATGACTCTGTGGATTGGGAGATGGATAAGCCCATCTGCGAGCAAATCTTCGATTACGGCACCGACGTGGAAGTCAGCAAGAATGGCATCAGGCTGGGTGACTACCACGCGAAAGTCATGTCAGCGAAAAAGCTGCCTGACGTTTTCTACTTTGGTGATGCGTTGACCTATGTCGGGGATCTCAGCGGCGGCAATTCCAGCATCAAAGAAAACTACATGGTCGTGACCAATGTTTTTTTTCCTGAGGCAGAAAGCACGAAAAACACTCTGGAGCGCAAACGCCAGTTCACTGTAAACCAAGCCTACGGGCCGATGCTCAAATTCGTGCCGGTGCTGGCGGACAAAAAGGAGAGCTTCGACACTCTCTATGAGTCCATGAAAGAGGGGGCTAAGCCAGTCAAGATCACCTACTCGGTGGTTTTATTTGCTCCAACCAAAGAACGTGTTGAAGCGGCGGCGATGGCCGCACGAAACATCTGGCGTGAATCTCGGTTCGAGCTGATGGAGGACAAGTTCGTTGCTCTGCCGATGTTCCTCAACTGCCTGCCATTCTGTACCGACCGGGATGCAGTGCGAGACCTATTCCGCTACAAGACCATGACAACCGAGCAGGCTGCTGTGGTCCTGCCGGTGTTTGGGGAATGGAAGGGGACCGGGACCTATCATGCAGCGCTGATTTCCCGCAACGGCCAGCTCATGAGTCTGTCTCTTCACGACAGTAATACCAACAAGAACCTGGTGATCGCAGCCGAATCCGGCTCGGGTAAATCGTTCCTTACCAACGAACTGATTTTTTCCTACTTGTCCGAGGGGGCTCAGGTCTGGGTTATTGATGCCGGTAAGTCCTACCAGAAGTTGTCGGAAATGCTCAATGGCGACTTCGTTCACTTTGAAGAAGGAACGCACGTCTGCCTCAACCCGTTTGAGCTCATACAGAACTACGAGGACGAAGAAGACGCGATAGTCAGCCTCGTTTGTGCGATGGCTTCGGCTAAGGGCTTGCTGGATGAATGGCAAATCTCTGCGTTGAAACAGGTCCTTTCTCGCCTGTGGGAAGAGAAAGGTAAAGAGATGAAGGTTGACGACATCGCTGAGCGCTGCCTGGAAGAAGAAAATGACCAGCGCCTCAAGGATATTGGTCAGCAGCTCTACGCCTTTACGTCGCAGGGCAGCTACGGGAAATACTTCTCTCGCAAGAACAACGTCAGCTTCCAGAACCAGTTCACTGTACTGGAGCTCGATGAACTGCAAGGGCGTAAGCACTTGCGTCAGGTTGTACTACTCCAGCTTATTTACCAGATCCAACAAGAAGTATTCCTGGGTGAACGTAACCGCAAGAAAGTCGTCATCGTGGATGAGGCCTGGGACCTGCTCAAAGAAGGCGAGGTCTCGGTCTTCATGGAACATGCCTACCGCAAATTCCGTAAGTACGGTGGCTCCGTTGTCATTGCAACGCAGTCCATCAACGACCTCTATGAGAACGCAGTGGGCCGCGCCATCGCGGAGAACTCGGCCAGCATGTACTTGCTCGGCCAAACCGAAGAAACCGTGGAATCTGTTAAACGTAGCGGTCGTCTGACCCTTTCAGAGGGCGGGTTCCACACCCTCAAGACGGTACACACCATCCAAGGCGTGTACTCAGAAATCTTTATCAAATCGAAGAGCGGTATGGGCGTCGGTCGCTTGATAGTGGGCGACTTCCAGAAGCTACTTTATTCGACCGATCCGGTGGACGTTAACGCCATCGACCAGTTTGTGAAACAAGGCATGAGCATACCTGAGGCAATCAAGGCCGTAATGCGAAGCCGTCGGCAGGCTGCATAACCAGGGAGACAGTAATGGACATTAAATCAATCGCAATCGCCGCCATTCTCGGTGCCGCTGGTGGCTTCGGCGGTAGCTACTACGTGATGAGTGAACAAACGGCAAGCATCCATCAGCGTTTGAATCAAACCCCGCCAGTGGTCGTGGTTGACTTCGCTAAAGTGGCGTCGGCGTATCCCGCTGGTGCCTCTCAGGAGGAAGTTGAAAGGCTGATGGTCAAGACCAATGACGCAATTTTGAAGTTGAAAGACGCAGGTTATTTGGTCCTTGACGCAAGTGCTGTCGTCGGGGCTCCAAGTGACGTGTACCTCCCTGATGAGGTGCTGAAATGAATTTTCCACTCAAGAAGTATTTCGTCAAAAAGGAATCCTGGAAGCGCTTCGGGGTTAAGGCTGGTGTGACACTACTGGTTCTTTGGGCTGCTGGTGCGGCCTTTGCCAGCCGCTACCGTATTGGCATTGATCCACAACAGGAGAAGTGCCTGCCGGGTTACACCTTCTTCCTCATTGATCTGAACGACCAAACTCTGGAGAGGGGAGCTGTTTACGCCTTCCAAGCCAAGAACATGCAGCCTTTCTACAAGGACGGGACTCGCATGGTCAAAATCCTCACCGGTATGCCGGGGGATAAAGTCGAGATCAACGATAAGTGGAAGATCACCGTCAATGGTGATGTCGTCGGAGAGGGGCTCCAGCTCGCAGGGAAACTACATCTGCCAGAGAGCCACTTTTACGGCAAGACCACGCTGAAAGAGAACAACTACTGGTTTATGGGCAAAAGCCCATTCAGCTTCGACTCACGTTACTGGGGGACTGTGAAAAATGATCAGATCATTGGCCGCGCATATCCCCTGTTCTAAGAGCGTTCTGGTGGCGTTGATGTTCTCTGTGGCTGGCGGGGCATACGCTCAAGAGTCTCCGCTCACAGAGCAGGATAAGGCGCTTATTGAGCAAGGAAAGCAAATTGCCCAAAAGACCCAGAAGATGGAAATGCCATCTCTGTTGCAAAACCAACACATGGACGAGGCTCAGGCCGAAGCCAAGGCATTTTTCAAGCAGCTCCAAACTACTAACCCAACGCTCAAGGAGATGCACCGGAAACAGGCTGAAAAGGGCATCTACTCTGACCATCGGATACTGGTTTTCGCCTCGTTGTCTCTTGGCGAACAGGGGTTAGATGACGTCCTAACGGCGGTGTCAGGCCAGCCTGATTCTGTAATTGTGTTCCGTGGCATCCCGGAAGGAATGAACTTGGGGCAGGGAGTTAAAGCTATTCAGGCGCTCGCGGCCAAAAAAGACCCAGTGCCGAACATCATCATCAACCCTACGTTGTTCAAAACGTACAACATCACAGCCGTTCCCACGATTGTGATGCTGGAGGATGAGCCGCTGCCTGGCGAACAACCAAACGTCGTCGCCCAGGTATCCGGGTTGTCCGACCCGCTATGGTTGGCTCGGGAAGTGGATAACGGAGAAAAAGGCGATCTCGGCGTTAAGGGGCCGGTGGAGAAAATCAGTGAGCCAGACCTTATTGATGTTGCCAAGAAACGCCTTGCCAATATCGACTGGGAAGAGAAGAAGAAACAGGCTATAGAGCGCTTCTGGACCAAGCAGAATTTCAATGAGCTGCCCAGAGCGCCAAAATCTCGAACACGAGAAATTGACCCTAGCGTCATGATCACCAGTGACATCAGCACTCCGGATGGCACTGTGTTCGCTCACGCGGGTGACGTGATCAACCCATTGTGCGATCCGAAGGAAGTTTGCAAGCCTGGAACGCGGCCATTTACCCAAGCGGTCGTAGTTTTCGACCCTCTGGATAAAAAGCAAATGGAACTACTCGCCAAGAAGCTGCCTGAAATCAAGCTGGAGCCTGGCGTACAACGGATCACCTATATCGCCACAGAGTTCGACAAAGACAAAGGCTGGGATTCCTACAAGAGTGTCACCGACAACTTTGACGCGCCGGTATATCTGCTGACGCCAGATCTGATTACCCGGTTCGAGCTGGAGCACACACCGAGCGTCATTACTGCCAGAGGCAAGAAGTTTGTTGTCCGCGAACTTGCTGAGGAGGGCGGTGAATGATTTTTGCCCCGGCTTTCCAACCAATTAAAGACGTCGGCACAGGTTCGTTTGTCGCTGCTGAGGTACTGGCTCGTTGGTACGACGAAGGCCGGGTTCTTACACCATCCTCTCTGTCATCTCCTCCTTATTGGGGACTGGTGGATATGGAGATGGCACGGTTCGTTCAGGACAACCTTCATTATTGCTTGGATCTGTACCCGGCTCTCTTTCTGAATGTCTCCGAACAAACTTTGCAATCAGACGTCATCTTCAAGGCGTGGTGTAGGGTTGTCCGCGACATTGCTAAAAATCACTCATCACGGCTTGTCATCGAGATTACAGAGGGCATTCAGGACGCCTCTCTCGCATCGAGATGGGAGGCTCTGACCGAAATAGGGGTTGAGCTGGCGCTGGATGACTATGGAGACAAAAACTCTTCTCTGGATCGCCTGAGCCGTTATGACTGGCACTATTGCAAGTTTGACGCGAGAAGACTGCGGTCGCTTGAAGACTACCCGGCCATCCTCCACTGCCGCCGAAAAGGCATACAGCTCATTGCTGAGCAGGTGGAGAGCTTCCCATTGGGGGAGAACGCCAAATTACTTGGACTGTCATGGCAACAAGGTTTCTATCACGGGAAGCCTGCTGTCATGGAGAAAAATTTGAATTACGTAAAGGCCTTACCATGATGCAAAAAATTCTACGGATCATGGCCGTTAGCGCGGTCTTTTGGGTTGGTTCGGTATCGGCTGACCCTGGGTGCCAGAATGCGGAAGTGATCGGCGGAAAACTGATTACTGACATCTGCTGGAGCTGTATTTTCCCTATCAAAGTAGCAGGGGTTCCTATAAGTGGTGGAGGCGGATCATTCCCGAGTGAAGCCGTAAGCAACCCTCTGTGTATGTGCGAGGATAATCTAGGGGTCCCTCGGCCTGGAGTCACCACTTCTATGTGGGAGCCAGCACGGCTCGTTGAATTTCAGAGAGTGCCTGGCTGCTCATCAGTCTTGAATGGTGTCAGGTTCCCGTTTGATAGGACTAACCAAGGGCATCATGGCATGGGAGACATGGATGGTGGTGATGGTTCTTTTATGCACTATCACTACTATGCGTTTCCTCTGTTGGTGATGCTCGATTTATTTATTAAGCAGACCTGTAATGCTGATGGGTATATGGATCTCGACATCATGTACATGTCGGAGCTCGACCCGACCTGGAACAATGATGAGCTCGCTTTTTTTACCAATCCAGAGGCGGCGGCAGTAGCAAACCCAATTGCGGCGGCTGCGTGTACTGCTGATGCTGTCTCATCAACCGCTGGAAAACCTTTAAAACAGCTTTTCTGGTGTGCTGGTTCATGGGGCACCCTGTATCCATTTAGTGGCAACCAGAATGGTGGAAAAGGTGTTATCCGCGATAGCAGTCTTCTTAGCACAAGGGTTCTGGCTGCTTTGCATCGCCGGGGGTTAGCGTGGAAGACAATGGGTTCTGAGGCTATGTGTAGAGGCGTTATTAGCCCAACACTACCCAAAACGCAGTACAAATTCACGCTATTGCATCCGGTTCCAGAGACAAACTCATCTCACGTAATTGGCGAATCCACTCTTACGTGGGGTCTGGCGCGAACTATACCGGCAATTGGGCAAGACCCTATTTACACCATCTGGCGATGGAATGATTGCTGTAACAATTGAGCAGACCCTAACGAATTTGCACGGGCATTTTAGATTATGCCCCAAAAGGGCCACTACACGTACAGGTGGCCCTTGTCTTCTCAGATAGCATGGGAAGGTTGAAATGGAGAACACAATGCGAAGTCATAATTACTTTATGAAAGCTGTGGCCTCGCTGTTGACAGTAACCATGTCTGCGCTGCCGATACATTCCTACGCTAACGGTAGCCAAGACCAGGACATCACAGCGGTGGGTAAAGAGGCCCAGGCTTTCGGACAAAACCTCTCAAACTCATTCAAGTCGAGCTCGGGGACTGTGCAAGATGGCACAATCTCTATGCCGACGTTGAAAGACGGTCAATTCCAAATGAACGGGGGGAGTCAGATTAATGTCAATGATCTATTCCCCGGAACGAGCGGGACCAACAATAAACCTGATAGTTATTACTTCCCTGATGCCAATAAACCTGATGTGGGCGGTCTGCAAGGCATTTACGACTCTGGCGATGACATGGACAGCGTGGGGAATAATGCAAAAGGGTCGCTGTGGAGTGATGCCAATAGTGCTAATCCATCAATTTCTGGTGCGGCATACAAGGTTCTTCTCGATGCCTCTAATCGATCACGCCCTGATTTCAGTAATGACCCGGTACTAAATCTAAGCAAAAAGACCTATGAGGATATGGACCTCATCGCAGGTGGCTTTGGGGATTGTTCTGCCGAAACAACCATCAATCAGAATACTATCAACGCCCACATTCCAGAGTATGAACGGTGTCAGCGTGTTGTAGATCAAAGCGCGGACTGTGAGGTTGTCCATGACTACGACGCCTCTGTGGTGAAGCACTATGATGGCCCATACAACCTCAAGTCCTGTGGTGACGGATGCACGGAACTCTGGATTGGTAAGGTTGGGGACGATTACTGGTCCGGTAACTGTAAAATCTATGAAGAGTACACAAGAGTCCAGGTTAGTAACCCGGATGCTATCGTTTCCGCAACACTTGAATATGTTAAGTGGGATGATTACATGCAAGTGTGGGTCGGTAAGTCCGGCCAAGAGACTAAAGTGTGGTCTGGCCCAGATGGCAACTTCCCTCCAGAAACAGCCGGTAGATGTGAGCTCTCCACGAGTTGGGAGCGAAACCCTAATGTTGATGTCACTCCCTATTTTAAGAACGTGAAAGATGGTGATGTTGTTACATTCAAGATCCGTGTTTCAGTGACCGGTGAAGGTGAGGGTTTTGGCCGCATAAAACTCCGCTATGACCCATCGAAAGCCATTACCAAGGATGAGTGGGCTCCACAGAGCTGCATGGATTCAGCCAAAGGGGTGGTAGATGGTTTTGCGGAAGGCGAGATCACATGTATAGATGACCCGACTGATGCTACTGGCTGCACAGTCATCAATGGGATCAAAGTTTGCGAATCTCAACTCAAGCCGTCACCTTTGCCTGGTATTCCCAAACTATGCAAAAAGGTTCGAGTTAAAGCTGACTATGACTTCTATAAGGGGCAAATGGACTGCTGGACAGACCCTCAAGGTGAAACGCACTGTCCGGTAAACACGGGCGGGAATCTCGATAGCTGTCAGAAATATGAAGAAAACCCTCAGTGCGGCTTCATCAGTTCCAAATGTGTTGATGGTGCTCAGGGAAGTTCTGGTACGTGCTACGTCCACGAGGATACTTATGACTGTGGTACAGATGTTTCTGTTCCGACCTTGGAAAAGGAAACTGAGTACCAGTGCGGTGGGCCTATACGCTGCATGGGAGATGACTGCCTTGATTTGACCAAAACACAAAGCACTGATTTTGCTCGCGCTACTGCGTTGCTCAATGCAGCCCAATTCATGACGCAGGATATGAGCTGCACAGGCCAAGATGGGGATGACAATCCTACCGGGGATGAAAACGTTATTTGCTCTGCTTTTGCAGGGGAAGCTGGCGAATGCAAGATAGCTGTTGGGGGAGTTTCTGATTGCTGTGAAAAGCCAACCAATATATCTCTTGCCGATTATCTGACCCTAATAATGGCCGTTCCAAAGCTCGATGGCGCAGTGATGGGGCTGACTGATGGTAATGCGCTTAAAGGGGCTTATCAGGTACTTAGGGAACCTGCCCTTCAAGGGTGGACAGAAGTCACAAAACCGTTCACAAGTTATATAGAGAACGTTTCAGGTGCTGTTGATTCGTTCTTTCAGCCTGTAGAGCAGTTTGTTGATCAACTCATTGACCAACTCAAAGAGCAAGTCAAAGAAGTGATGATGGATGTCATGAAATCAGCAGGCCAAGATGCAGCAACAGAGCAGGCGGCTGCCGCAGCATCTGAACAAGCTGCCGAAGCGATGATGGAGACTGCGACAACATGGCTTAGCACTGCCATGACGATATATACCGTCTATGTCGTTGCGATGGTGATGATCCAGATGATTTATAAGTGCGAGGAAGAAGAGTTCACTATGAACGCCAAAAGAGCGCTCAAGAATTGCACCTATGTAGGCTCTTATTGTAAATCTAAGGTGTTAGGTGCTTGTATTGAAAAAAGAGAAGCGTATTGCTGCTTCAATTCTCCGCTCTCTCGTATTATACAAGAACAGGTTCGCCCTCAATTGGGGCAGAACTTTGGAGACCCAAAAAATCCTCAGTGTGAAGGGATTCCACTAGATAAAATTGCCGAAATTGATTGGAGCAAAATTAATTTGGATGAGTGGCTTGGGATATTACAGCAGAACGGTAAATTCCCTGATCCGGCCTCAATAAATCTCGACTCGCTGACTGGAGCAGGGAATGACTTCAATATTGACGGGACGCGGAAGAATGCTCAGGAAAGGGCGTTGGAGCGGTTGGAAGGGATTGATATTGACGCGAAGCGAAAAGAGGCGACAAACAGCATAGACCCTCAAACAGGCGCGCCAACTGGTGGTGGTGGATAAAAAAAGGGGCCTTTCGGCCCCTTTCTCATGTAGATTGATTACGCTTCTGGGTAAACAAATAGCTCTGCTTTTCCCTGATCAAGAAGGTAAGGGAAAGCAACTTTTTCGCCATTATCCAGCTCAACCGATTTTGGAGCAAGGTAGAGGTAGGCCCAAGCTGGTAGCTGTTTGCTAATAGCTGCGTAGATCGCTTGCTGAGGAGCATGGCTTGCCGCCCCATTACCGACATTCACAAAGTTGTATGCGGTCTCATGGCCTGATGTGAAGGCATACGCTGTACCTTGAACGCCAGAGACAAAATTAGGAGCTGACCCTAGGCGAGGCTCCACGATTTTCACCTTAACGGAACACATGTCAGCTACCTTACTTTGTCCGTTCACCCACGTCGGGCAACCCCATTCATTCTTGTAGAACTGATAGGTTAGGCGACCGTCTTTGTCATACAGAAGCGTGAAATTGGCACCCAAATCAGTCAGCGCTGACTCAATGGAAACTTTCACATGTGAAAGAAATTTGGCCTGAGCGTCTACCGGTGAAACTGCTTCGTTACCAGGCATCCAAGCGATCAAGCTATTGCGAGCGCCATGCTGTTTGGGGCCGATAGCCCAGTTCGCAAGGTTGACCAAGCCACCTTGCCAGTCGGTCATTCCGAGCTGAGGTGACATGTAGCCAGACAGCACGTAGGCTGCCCCAAACGTTTTGGTGTCGGTCAGACGCTCCAGCTTGTCACGCGGAACAGAAGCGTCTTGGATGCCTGTTACCAAGCCACCGGCCTCCGCGATGTTGTAAGCGCGACTGTGATTGGTTTTGTACGCTGTGGGTTCGTAACTGCTGGTGGATGCACAGCCAGATAGAGCTGCTACAGCCAGAGCCACGGTGGTGATTAAAGCCTTTTTCATGTTGTTCTCCGTTCTTACCTGAGTTGAATCTGATTTACTTCGATAATATCACAGCATCAAAAAATGCAACCATAAAAGACAAAAAAAAGCCCCTCGGGCGAGGGGCAAAGGTTTGGGCTGGGTTATGCTGCTTTTGTTTTCTCGGCTTCGTCTGCGATTTCCTTGTCGCCGGTTGCAGATTCCGGAGCGGCTTCGGCCACTTCACCTTCTTTGCCTTTGCTGTGGGCGGAAATGCGAGCCCGTTTCTCGATGCCTATGATTCGACCGGCCAGCTTGATGAGGCGTTGCTGCCATTGGTAAGTGGCGTCGGTGCGCTGCTTGCTGGTCAGTACGGTGTTCAGCCAGAGAGTGTCAACGATCCCCATCAGGGTATCCAGTTTGCGGATCAGGTGTGCAAACTGAGCAACCTGAGGAGAGTTGATCTCGATGGTGTATTCGTTCGGGTTAGTGTAGCCGGGCATCATGTCGATGCCGTTATCTTCCATCAGCTTGTTGAGCTGAGCGGTCGCTTTGTCCAGATCTTCGGAGACCTTGGAGATATGTTCCAGGATGACGGTTTCAACCTGGTCAATTTCCTCCTGCTCACCGATGATGCGAAGGATCACGTCGATGGAGAACAGGGAGTTGGAAACTCGCTCAAAGCTGCGTTCCATGACGCGCTGAGCTTGGAGGCTGTTTACTTTCAGAACTTGCTTGAAAACAGGGCGAGAGTAGTGGTTGCCGCGGTCGTTGTTTGTGTCCAGTGCTACTTGTGCTTCTGCCATTAGAGATACTCCTAAATTTGAGGTACAGATAAACGCACTGGAAAGGATAAATGCGGTCAATCTGTAACCTGACCTCTCGAAGTGCCCAAAATGGACAGTTACAGCGTTTTCTGTTTAGCAAAGGTGAGCTATATTTGAATCATCTTAGTCGCTCTGCGGCTATAGGTGAGATAGCTGGTCTCCGAAAACAAACAGCATCTAGTCTTATGCCGTATGGCATTACTTAACCCCAAGCCGGGGGCTTCTCCCGGTTTCCGGGTGTTGCCCCTGTTTTTTTACATAGGAGCAACACCATGCACATCATCACTTTCATTGTAGTTCTGCTTGCATCTCTGGGCGCACTGTACGTAGGCGCGAAGGCATTTGCTTTTTCCTTCATCGTTCTCGCTAAAGTGTTCCAGCGTATCGGTTTGTTCCTTTGGAACAAATTCGCAGTTCCTGCAATGCGGTCTGTACAGGCCGTCATCAAAGAACGTGCTGCCAAGGCTGAACAAGCCAAAGCAGTCGTTGAACCTGAGGTAACTCAAGTTCAAGAAGTCGCTAAACAAGAACCTGACTGGGATTATCTCGAAATCCCGACTTACCTTCGTAAGGGCAAGGAACTTGTTTGGTAATAACTGTCGCTGAGTAATCTTCGACACTTTCAAACCCATCGGGGCAACCATACCCCGACGGGGATGTTGCCCCTTTTTGCTTAGGAGCAACATCATGGAAATCGCTATCATCGCTTTGTGTATCCCTACTGGTTGGGCAATCTCTCGTCCTTTCGTGAGAATCGCTGAATCGTTCGGTTACTGCTGATAGTCAACGCAAAGGGAGGGGGCAACCCCTCTCTTTCTGGTCAAGCCTCTGTGGCTTGTCCTCAAAGTCTTCTGGTGTCAGTTGGCTTTGACGACAAGCTACAGGGGGAATGTCGAATGCAACAGAATCTTCATGTTTACGACGATCACGCAGGCATCATCTATCTGGCTGATGGACGCGAGGTGAAATTTGATCCGAAACTGTATTCCAGCTCCTACCAGGCGCACAGTGAAGCAGTGAAGTGGGCCAAAGAAACCGGGGTCATTGGTCAAAACGACGATGTGGTGATGTTCGTCCATTGAGGGAGTAGCCTCCAGGAGAGGCTACTCTCCTCGCTCCTTAAAAGTCTTCTTACTCATGGTGAATACCATCAGTAAGCAGATTTTGTTCTCTTCGGAGAGCGAAAAGTGCGATAGCTGGTCGCCAAAAACAAACAGCAAATTAACGTTAATTTACTAGCCCAACCGGGCGCATCCGCCCGGTTCGGGACGTGGTGCGCCTGTCACAATAGGAGCGCACCTATGTCTCAATACTATCAATTCTCAGTAAGCAAGGTTTTCGGTATGCCCAGCATTCCGGAGAAGGTAACGGCCATCGGCTACGCTGACGGTTCAAACCCTTTCATCCCTGCCACTGATACCAACTACGTTTTCCGCAAAGAGTTTCTGCGAGAGGTCTTGGCCTATCTCAAAGAGCCTGGCGGTGACGCATTGTTCGTAACCGGCCCTACCGGGTCTGGCAAAACCTCAGGTATCACCGAGATCGCTGGTCGTCTCAACTGGCCTGTTCAGCAAATCACTGCCCACGGGCGGATGGAGCTCACAGATCTAATTGGACATCACGCTCTGGTCGCGGAAAAGCCTGGTCAACCACCTGTCATGAAGTTCATGTATGGACCTCTGGCAGTCGCTATGCGTGAAGGTCATCTGCTCCTCATCAACGAGGTGGATTTGGCCGACCCTGCCGAGCTGGCTGGTCTCAACGATGTCCTTGAAGGGCGTCCCCTTGTGATCGCTCAGAATGGCGGGGAAATCATCAAGCCGCACCCGATGTTTCGTGTGGTCGTTACTGGTAACTCTACGGGGTCCGGTGATGCTTCTGGTTTGTACCAGGGGGTGATGATGCAGAACCTCGCAGCTATGGATCGCTATCGTTTCACCAAAGTAGGGTATGCGGATGAGGAAGCTGAACTCAGCATTCTTGGCCGTGTTACTCCGAAACTTCCGGAAAATGTGCGGAAGGGAATGGTTCGGATTGCTAATCAGGTCCGCAAACTGTTTCTTGGCGAAAACGGTGAAGATGGTCAGATCAGCGTCACCATGTCTACTCGGACGTTGGTGCGTTGGGCGAAACTGTCTCTAGCGTTCCGTGGTGCCCCAAATGCTCTTGAATACGCCCTGGATCAAGCTCTGCTTATCCGTGCGGCCAAAGAGGAGCGTGAAGCCATCCTGCGTGTTGCGAAGGATGTGTTCGGGGACCAATGGCGCTAAGGGGTGACGCATGAAGAAAAATGACTGTTTGTGCCGTCGTTACACTGCTAAAGAGTGGGGTAATGACGAAACCACAATAGAAGTCTTCATTGGCTACAAATTGCTCCGGGAGCCCAGCTCCTCGGAGCCAGGCCAATTCACGATGGTCGAGCTACGCCGAACCGTCATTGATGGGAAAGCTGAAAATTGGTCTGAGACAATGCTCGAAGGACCTTTTGAAGCTAACGGCCCGGACACGATCCCAATGTCCTACAAGGACAAAGAAAGCCAGTATGTGTCACAGTTTCTCAGCCAGGGGTACACCTTTCTGGATGAGGTGCTGGTAAACGCAGAGACACAGACGGTGCTGGAAGGGGGGAATGTTTCAGCCGGACAAACAGCCAACTTGGGATCTCTCAACTGGCTGTTATCTCCGCCCTCTGAGTTACCTCCAGGTGACATAAACCTCTTCAAAGGTTTTGTTGCTGGGGTTTTTGCCAAAGGAGCCGGTTTAATCGGCTTTGAGGTTGCTCGGAGCGAAGGCTCAAATGACTTGCTACCCAGTGTGCTGATGCGTACTGACAGCGGTTATGAGCTTGGGGTTAACACTGGACTAGGCGAAAACACTATCCATCCAGCTACGCTGGAAGGCGCTGGTGAACTCCGCCCGGAACATGGTCACAAACCCCTGCTGATGTTGGTTTACCTGCAACAGCGTTTCGCGGATGACTTTTCAAACGTAGAGAAGCCGCTGGTGGCATTCTGTGATGAACAGGGTGATACCTTCGACTACGAACGTTTTGATTCACTAAAACCCCTCATTGAACGGTTTGGTTTCAGTTACGACGAAGTAAGAGCAGATGCAGAAAGGCTTGGCCTTGTATCTGAGCTGATTCGCCTGGCAGAGATCGACGCCGAACAAGAGGATCACTTTTTTTAACCCTTACGGGGGCTTGCTCCCCGAAAGGGGCGTTGGCCCTCTCCAAATAACTTGGAGGTCATGATGTCTAAAGGCGTCAACAAAGTAATTCTGGTCGGTAATCTCGGTTCTGACCCGGAAATTCGCTACATGCCAAGCGGCACTGCCGTTGCCAACTTCAACGTTGCAACAACGGATACGTGGCGCGATAAGCAGTCTGGCGAGCAAAGAGAGCATACTGAGTGGCACCGTGTTGTGCTTAAAGGTCGTTTGGCGGAAGTCGCTGGTGAGTACCTGAAAAAGGGCTCCCAAGTCTATCTCGAAGGGAGCAACCGCACCCGGAAGTGGACTGATAGCCAACAAATCGAGCGCTACACCACCGAAGTACACTGCGTTGAAATGCAGATGCTTGGTGGTCGTGGAAATGCACCTCAGGACAACTCTCAACGTGCAGCGCCCCAAAAAGGGCAACGTACAGGAGCCGGTACGCAATCTGCTCCTGTGCAGCAATCAGCACCGCAAGGTGGTATGGGCGGAGGCTATGGTCCCGCTCCTGATGGCTGGGATGATGACATCCCGTTCATGCGGCTGCACCACTTGGCTGGCGGGTAACACCGCCAACTCTTACTAAACCCCACGGGGGCACTCATGCCCCGAGGGGGTCATGGTGTCCTCAAACCGTTCATTCGTGAATTGGAGAAACACCATGTCTGATAACAAATCTCTTGTAACCCGTATCGCAAGCCGGTTTGGCGTGGACACCCGAAAGTTCTATGAAACTTTGAAGGCGACCGCATTCAAGCAGCGAGATGGAAGTGCCCCGACCGATGAGCAGATGATGACGCTCCTGATCGTGGCTGAACAGTACGGTTTGAACCCTTTCACTCGGGAAATCTATGCGTTTCCTGACAAGCAAAATGGGATCATTCCGGTAGTAGGTGTTGATGGTTGGAGCCGCATCATCAACGAGCATCCCCAGTATGATGGCGTCGAGTTCGTGTATTCGGACAAGATGGTCAGAATGCAGGGGGCGAAAGTTGACTGCCCTGAGTGGATTGAATGCGTGATTTACCGTAAGGACAGATCTCGCCCTATCCGCATCAAGGAGTTCATTGATGAGGTGTACCGTGAACCGTTTCAGGGTCAAGGTCGCAATGGTGCTTACACTGTTGATGGCCCCTGGCAAACGCACACCAAGCGTCAACTCCGGCACAAGTCGCTGATCCAGTGTTCTCGTGTCGCATTTGGTTTCTCTGGTATTTATGACCAGGATGAAGCTGAACGCATCCGTGAAATGGAGCAGGCATCGGCCATTAACCCGGCTATTGCCAATCTCCCTTCACCATCTCAAGTTCAAAGCCAAGAGCCTTTGGCTATTGAGCACAAAGAGCTTGACCCGATCCTAACCAAACTCGCAAATCGCGCCATTGCTGAAAACGCATGGTCTGCGGCGCATGAGTATGTGAAAGGACGGTATGAAGGTTCGGAACTGCAATATGCGACTCAATTCCTTCGTGACAAGGAGATGGATCAAATGGAGCCTCCGAAACCTGACTACCAGGAAGCGCACGAGCAAGAGTCCGTCGCTGGTGGTTCTGCAAATGCTGAACCTGGTGCCGAAGAAATGCCGCCTTTGAGTGACGAGGACATGATCCCTGTTACAGAAGAGGAGGGCGCGGAAGGCAGTTACTACTAACCCCAACGGGGGGGACTCCCCCGCTGGGGGAGATCTCCCTCCTAACCATTGGAGAGAGGTCCATGAAAATAGTCAACCTATCGCAACGCGAGGAAGATTGGCTTGATTGGCGGCGTCAAGGTGTAACAGCCACTGACGCCACTATCCTGCTCAATCGGTCTCCGTACAAAACACGATGGAGACTGTGGGCCGAGAAGACTGGGTATGCGCGTGAAGTCGATCTGAGTCTTAATCCGCTGGTTCGCCGGGGGATAGAAAACGAAGATGCTGCAAGACGCGCTTTCGAGGAGAAGTATGATGACATGCTGCTCCCCGCCTGTGTCGAATCGGTTCAATACCCGCTCATGAGGGCCTCCCTGGATGGCCTGAGAGATAACGGGGAGCCCGTCGAGCTGAAAAGCCCGAGTGCGACTGTCTGGGAAGATGTTTGTGCTGAGAAAGCAAACAGCAAGGCATACCAGCTTTATTACCCGCAGGTGCAACACCAGCTCCTGGTAACGGGGGCCAAGCAAGGCTGGTTAGTCTTCTACTTTGAAGGTCAGATTCAGGAGTTTCCAATACTCCGAGACGAAGCCATGATTCAAGAAATCTTGGCCGAGGCTAAAAAGTTCTGGCAACAGGTAGTAGACAAGAAGGAGCCCGACAAAGATCCAGAGAGAGACCTGTACATACCGCAAGGTGAAGAGGTCAACCGTTGGATTGCTGCTGCTGAGGAATACCGCCTCTATGATGCTGAGATTCAGGAGCTGAAACAGCGACTGTCTGAGCTTCAAGAAAGGCAAAAGCCTCATCTCGACACCATGAAGTCCCTCATGGGGGAATACTTCCATGCCGACTACTGCGGTGTGATGGTAACGAGATACAAAGCGGCTGGCCGGGTAGACTACAAAAAGCTGTTGGCTGATAAGGCGTCAGGCGTGAAGCCTGAGGATGTTGACCAGTACAGAGAGAAGTCATCAGAGCGGTGCCGTGTAACGGTTACTGGCTCTGTGAAGCCACGGTACATTGTTGATGAGGACGTGCTTGCTCCTCTTGATGATTTGCCGGAAGAAGTAGAGACGTTCTACTGGTGAGTGGGGGATTTTCCCCCGCTTTCCCTTGGGGATTCTGGGAGTCTCCAACGGAAAGCAAGATTTTGTTCTCTTCGGAGAGCGAAAAGTGCGATAGCTGGTCGCCAAAAACAAACAGCAAATTAACGTTAATTTACTAGCCCAACCGGGCGCATCCGCCCGGTTCGGGACGTGGTGCGCCCCCAACTTTTTGGAGTGCATCATGACTAAAGTGAACCATCTACAAAGCCTCTGTGTTATCCACGTAGACTTTGACATCTGGAGTGGACAAACCCGTTTGTCTGCATCTGATCTCAAGCTGGGCGAGGGTGGTGAAATTCCACCTGAGAAAGTAGCTCAACTGGGAAGTAAGAAGATCTGTGATCCGGCTAAGCTGAAAGGCTTTCATCGCCTGAAAACAGAAACTCGTCGCCTCCTGCTGAAATTCGGTATGCCGTTCATGAACGGATTTGCCGTACCCGTCAGCAAGACCGATGAAATCTGTAACAAGCTGAATGACATAAACTTTCAGTTTAACCAACTGAAACAGGATTTCATCAAAGGTTACAACAAAGCCGTGGATGAATGGTGTCAGGAGAACCCTGAGTATGAACGAGCTATCCGTGCCGGAGCCCTTCCAAAGGAAACGGTCGAGGAGCGGATTGGCTTTGAGTACCAGGTGTTCATGATCCAGCCTGTGAACGAAGATGAGGCCAACGCCAAACGCCTTAACCGCAAGGTTGAGCGCCTGGGTGACGATCTCATCTCCGAAGTGGTTCAGGAAGCGAATAAGTTCTATATGGAACGTTTGGCCGGTCGAGACCAATGTGCGGTCACTACTCGGCAGACACTCCGTAACATCCGCGACAAGGTGGATGGGCTTAGCTTCCTGAACAGCGCTTTTAACCCTCTGGTCAAGCTGCTCGACCAAACCCTCCGGGGATACGAGCAACATGCCGATGGCCGAAACATCGTTGCGCCTTTCTTTTATCAGGTCGTGGCCGCAGTGCTGATCATGAGCGAGAGGGACCGCATCGAGCAGTATGCCAATGGCTCGATTACTGTAGAGGGCATGGCTAATGACATTGGCGGTTCGGAAGCCCAGATGGGGGACCGTTCTAAAGATGAAAAGGCCGAACAGAAAAGCGATAAAGCCGGTGAGCTTACTCTTGCAACAGAGGGGGGCGAAACCAAGCAGCAACAGATAGGTGGTACTGACTCTGTTCAATCCGAACAGACTAACAGCGGTGGTAACGCTGTTGACCTGGATGAAGACATCGACAACTTCTTCAAGAATTTTGCAGAACGAGGCGAGGGTGAATCGGAAGATGAATCCAATGCCGGTGATGTGGTTCAAGAAGAGCGCGTTGATGTTGAGGATGAGCCTGTTTTGCCTGAGGAAACTCCGGTAGAGCAAGAGCCTGTCCAAGAGGGGCCTCTCAACCAGGAGCCGCCTAAAACTGACGATGATGACTTGTTCTTTTAATAGTCACTTCAACTAAACCGACCCGGAGGGGATAGCCATTCCCTCCAGGGGTGGACTATCTCCTTCCCTACCAGGAGAAAAGATATGTCCAAAAAACGCACCATTTACAGCGCTCTACCAATCGTGGCCGCAGCCTATGGTGAAAAACTCGGTGTCAAAGTCGCCATCGGTAACGATGACGCATACACCGATGGTAAGACCATCGTGGTTCCGAATATCCCCGACGACTATCCTCACATGGATGCTGTCTGGGGGTATTTGGCCCATGAAGCAGCCCATGTCCGGTTTACGGACTTTGGTGTTGAGCGCCGCAGAGGTCTTCATGCTGAGTTGTCCAACGTTTTGGAAGACTGCCGCATAGAACGGGCCATGATGGAACTCTTCCCCGGTACGTCGCAGACCCTGAATGAGGTTGCTCGCTATATGGCTCAAGCTGGTCATTACGAGCACGTCACAGACAAAGAGGCCCCTGCCTCCATTCTGACAGGGTTTTGTTTGTACTGGTTGCAAACCAAGGCTGTAGGGCAATCCGTCCTTCAACCCTATCTCGATTCGGCTACCCCCGTATTCGAGCGCGTGTTCCCTCAGGGTGTTGTTGTTCGGCTGAACGCTTTACTGCGTAAGGCTGTGAACACGAAGTCAACAGCAGAGGTGACATCCTTGGCCGACCAAATCATCAAGATGATCGAGGAGGAAAAGGAGAAAGAAGAGCAAAAGCCCCAGAATGGTCAGGATGGTAACAATCAGCAGAATGCTGGTGGCAACCAGCCTCAAAACAGTCAGGGCGGAAGTGGTAACGATCAAAACCAAGGGCCTGACGCCAATGGTGGTGATCAGCAAGGTAAAGACCAGAAGCAAGACGATGCTAACGGGAAATCTGATCCGAAAGGACAGGGCGACCAAGGCAAGTCGGATACTGATGGTGGCAGCAAGGCAGGACAAAGCCAGGCTGGTGGCAATTCTGACGCGGCGAAACAAGACGCGGCCAAAATGCTCCAGCAGGTTCTGAATGCCGGTGCTGGTGACTTGCGTGGTGACGCGCATGATGCACTTAAAGCCGAGCTCAACCGGGTGGCTCAAGATAAGGGGGACAGTAGCTATATGACTGTTCGCTCTGCTGTGAACACCCAGGACAACCCTGCTGTTGGCAAAAGCCTGGTAGGGGATGTGAAGAGCACCACTTCAAAGATAAGAACGCAGCTTTACGGATTGGTCCAGGCCAGCCAGCGAGTTGCTCACCGTAACCAACGATCAGGGAAGCGTGTGGATGCTCGGAAACTACATCGTGTAGTGACGGGTGATACCCGCGTGTTCCTCAAGCCGGAAGCCAAGAAACGCCCTAATACGGCGGTTCACATCCTGGTTGATATGAGCTCCTCGATGGCCTACAAAGCCGCTAATGGAAAGGAGCGTCAAGACATTGCGCGGGAAGCGTCCTTGGCTATTTCGATGGCTCTGGAAGCAATACCCGGCGTAAATCCGGCAGTCACCTTTTTTGGTGGCAACCGGAACCAGCCAGTGTTCAGTGTCGTGAAGCATGGAGATACGGTTCAGAATCGGGCCGGTCGGTTTGGGTTCAAAGCAACTGGCGGTACGCCTATGGCGGAAGCTATGTGGTATGCAGCTTTTGAACTCACCAAGACCCGTGAAGAGCGAAAAATGTTGATCGTAGTGACTGACGGACAGCCTCAAAGCGCCCCGGCATGTCGCTCAGTGATTGACCTCTGTGAACGAAGCGATGTTGAGGTGATCGGCATAGGGGTAGAGACTACAGCAGTGTCAGGACTGTTCCAAAAGAACATTGTCATTGATGATGCGGCAGCTCTGCAACGCACACTGTTTAAGTTGATGGAGCGGTCATTGACTGCTTTTGCAGCTTAACAGGAAGTGAAACGACAAACGGCTATCCCTTCGGGGGTGGCCGTTTTTATTTGGAGAGTCTATGAACCAATTCCATTCATCTTTGGATTTGTATCAACGGAACAAAGGTAGAAGGGCTACAGTGCCGGAGACGCCTTTTTTACTGCTTGCTAAGCGCATTCCTCCGATGTACTGGAGACTGTTCCAGGGTGTTACTTTGGATAGTCGTATGGGATACACAGGCAGGCGGCAGTTCCACAGTCTTGGGCAAGCAATCGACTGGGCAAAGTCATCAGTTGGCGATTCCTGGTCAAATAAGCGCTTTCACAAGCCGGTAGGCCTCGATGTATTGTTGGCCTGTACTGCGAGTAAGGTGCCTGAACATCTGGTCGAAGAACTGAAAAGACGGGGCAGTTGATGCGTCTTTGAGCTTTGCACCCGAAAAGGGCAGTTTGAGCGTTCCTGTTCGCACAGCTCTCGTGGAACAATCAAAGTGAGGAGGGAATACCCTCCCACTTTCTCAGAGGCCTTCATTGAGGGTTGCTAAGAAAGTGAATTTTGTCCTCCCAGAGGGCGAAAACGTGCGATAGCTGGTCGCCAAAAACAAACAGCATTCAACCTCAGCCTAAGGGCGCACTGCGCCTGACAGGCTCTGTGTGCCCAAGTTATTTTAAGGAGCACACATGTCTCATCTGAACAATCTCAAATCCGTAATGATCTCTCTCGCCGCCGAACATAAGCTGCCTGAAATCTACCAGGATGACATCACTACCGATGTGGAGTCTCTGGATCGATTCGATGGTTTACGTCTGGTCTGGCTGTTGCGGTCTTGCGGCAGCGTATTGGTGCCAACGGAAGTTGGCGTTAATCCGATCTATATCACTCATTGGTTGTGGACTAACCACGGTCAGCAGGTGGTCCCATTCTCTGTGGATACCCGCACGGGGTTGATTGAAAAAATCGACATCGAGCAAGCTGAAAAGCTGATCATGCAGATGCCTTGCAACATCTCTTCATTGCAGAACAAGGAACACCTGGTTGACCAGGTAAACCGAGTTTTGCAACGAGGCTGTGAAATGCGTATCTGGGGTATCTTCGAGTCTCCAAGCTCGGTGGATTCCGTTGGTGGTTGGAAAGAGTGGCAGAGCTATTTCAGTTCTACTGGGAATCGACTGATGGCCGATTTCATTGGTAAAGCCATTCGATTCACGAACCCTCGATAAAGATTGCAATCGCCTTTTCTGGTGGTATGCAGATAAAGCTTGATTTTAATCCCTAACCAGGGGCGAACCGGCCCCTGATGGGAGCATGGTGCGCCCCATCTATGATGGAGGACGCCATGTTCAAATCATCAGTATGCTCCTACGAAAATAGGGGGCCTTACGGAAACAATAAGTACCGAGGCAACTGCTCGGGCTTTATCGTTAAAGACTTCATTGAGTCTTACATGAGAAAGCCGAACGGGCTGGTGGCAGACCCCAGTGTTGGTGGTGGCTCTAGCATCGACGTTGCCAATGAACTTGGTATCCGTTTCAAAGGGACAGACTTGCATCAGGGATTCAATCTGTTGCGGGATGACTTCCTTTCGTTCCTCGGAGAGCCTGCACACCTGATCTGGTGGCACCCTCCTTACTGGGACATGATCCAGTATTCAGGTAAGCAGTGGGGCGAGCCCAACAAATGGGATATGAGCCGCATGAATTTGCCTGAGTTCGTTGAAGCCCTTGAGCTGGCCGTTATGAATATTCATGACGCCTGTGAGCGAGGAGGGCATTACGGAATCCTCATGGGAAACCTGAGGCGCGATGGGGATTATTTCAACCTGTCCAGCCTTGTGGAACGTATCGCACCTGGAAAGCTGGTGGATGAGATCATCAAAACACAGCACAACTGTGTGAGTGACCGAACTCAGTATTCCGGGAAGCTGGTGCGTATCGCCCATGAAAAGCTGTTGGTGTTTCGTCGTAACGACGTTGCCTCATCGCTCTGTCTTCTTGCTGCCGTGCACCGTCGCGCAACCAATATGGTTTCGACTACGTGGAAAGCTGCAATACGCCGAACCCTACAGGGGAAAGCGTTGAAGCTGGAGCAGATTTACAAAGAAATTGAACCCTACGCAAAGCATCGAGAGAACAACCACTGGCAAGCAAAGGTCAGGCAAGTTCTTCAAGATGCCAGGTTCTTTATTCGCATCGAGGTAGGTGTCTATGCACTTGCCGAGTAGCCCAACCGGGGCGTGACATCCCGGAGGGGATTGGTCGCGCTCATCAACAACAAAGGAGCGTGACCATGAACGTACAACTTCAAGCCAGCAACAATGTGCTGTTGGCGCAAATCGAAAACAAAGGCCTCACTGTTGAAACGCATTGTCGCAGTGGCTTTTGTGGCATGTGCCGGGTTCGTCTACTCGAAGGTCAAGTGGCCTATGACGAGACGCCCATCGCATTTGTCAAAGAAGGGGAAGTGTTGGTTTGCTGCGCTAAAGCAAAAACCGATGTGACCTTAGAAATTTAACCCACCCGGAGGGGGCTCTTCCTGCGGGTGAGCCCTCTTCTCTGTAAATAGGAGATTGTTATGGGCTTTTTTAGCTGGCTAACTGCGGATACAAAGAAAAGCATTCCTAATGCTCATTCTAACCGCGAAGTGAAAACTGTTTATTTACTCCAACCACGAGGTAAGAAGCACATTGCTGAACACGCATATCAAGGTTATGGCGTTTTTGGTGATGTAGATGCCTATGTATGGTTGGCTCGTAGAAACGCAGAACATTTTGGATTTAATCCAAATGGAATGGACATTGAAAAACTCCGAAGTTTGGGGTTGTCAATTGATCTTGGTGAGGTATGCAAAGATACGCATACAGGTGACTTCTGGCACATCTTTTCAGATGCGCGGGAGCTGGTGGCTGGAAAATGCTTTCTAGGCACATGGAGCCAAGAAATACCAGAGCTTGGGGCTTCGGCTAATGAGCTTGTGGAGAATGGACGATTTGAAGTGCTTGAAATCAAAGCAGTGAAAGGTCTCCCATATCCTCTCAAGTTTAGCTTTGATGAAAAAGCGGTTTATGAACAACTTCAAGCATCAGAAAACTGTCCTGCACAAGGCTTTTTTTATGATGAGCATTGAGGAGGTAGTATGTTGATAAATCGCTATTCTGCAAAGTTTTCAGATAAAAACCGAGTGCTCAGAGCAATAGGCTGGTGTAAACGCAACCATCTTACACTTGCTGGTCTTCCATACGAAGAAAACCTTTCTGGGAATGATGGAATTGGTCTTGAGATCATCACTCCCCCTGGTATGTCGAGGGAAATGCTAGAGCAAGCTGTCAGAGAGGCGTATTCAGAGCGAGATGTCGTGAGGCATCGCATTCTGGAGTGCCCAGTTGGTTGGTTCATTGAGGCAGATGCAAAGGCTTTTGATCATGAAACTTTCCACGACTACGTGGTAGCTCATGGTCATGGCGAACCTTCCAGCGAAGCCTATGAGCTGGCGGAGCGGTGGTTCTGGCAGGGCAACGATTATGCGTTGATAGCTGCGGAAATAGTTGCTCGTGATCTTTGTGTTCGTGATGACGAAGATGAGGACTGAGCCTATGGATGCTGTAGCGCATATAGCAGCAGATAACCTTGTACCGGCATGTGGAGGTGCAGAGAAGCCGTTTACCGTTAGTGGTAGACAGTGGCTTTACTGCTATCACCCAGTCAGTGGGAGGCACTGCTACTTAGACCTCGATAATGACCGTCCAGTCTGGCATCGAGGATTTCATCCTGCTTTTCATCCTGAGCTTGAGTTCGCTGATGAAGCTGAGTTGCTTCGACCAGTTGAGCGAAAGCCTGACCATGAAGAGCTGGAGGATTTTTACTTTTAACCCACGGGGCTGCTCTTCCTGATGGGAGACGGTCCTCCATTCTCAAAGGAGAAGACCATGAAAGATCACAGTCAAACGATTGTGTTCCCTGGGAACAATGTTGAATCACTTACTGAGGCTAACGCCATGTTGAGCGCTGTGTCGGAAGATGCACGTAAAGCCAGCAATACGGAAGACAAACGTGACCTTGAATCGCTTCAAGGCTGGCTGGAAGAGAACATCAATTCTCAACTGGCAGGCGTGAAGTAACTATGACTGTAACCCCACTGGGGGCTTCATGCCCCTGTGGGGGCATGGTGCCCGTAAAAGGAGTCACCATGAATGCAGTGAAGATGATCCAGAAGGAAAACCAGCTTGAGCTGCCGCTTTTCTTCCTGGATGAAGAACCGAAGACCGCAGAAGTCATTCTATTTGAGCCAAAGCCCGAATGGACTGATGATGAGGTAAGGCAGTTACGTGATGGGCTTTTATGGCATAGCCTTAGAGTCCTTGCTGATGGTCGAGCTGGAAGTGAAATCAAGCAGGAAACGATGGAATGGATGATGTCCGACGAGGTGCATCCTTTCTCATTTTTGGCTTGCTGCGGTGAAGCCGGTTACGATCCATCTGGAATAAGGGAAGGCGTGAAGTCTATCCTAAACCGCTTAGCGCGGGTTAAGGCGGGGGGTTAACCCCCTGCTTTCCCAGTGGCATCTACTTTCACATGTGAAAGTTTTGTGCCACTCGGAAAGCAAGATTTTGTCCTCTCCGAGGGCGAAAACGTGCGATAGCTGGTCGCCAAAAACAAACAGCATCTATCACATATCTCTGCGGCTACAAGGCCCAGTGAACCCATCTTGGTTAACTGCTTTCTCCAAAAGGTGAAAGCCCCTTAGATCATTTCTCCTTACGGAGAAATTAACGCTAGTCCATTGGCCCCTGACGGGAGTTTGTGGACCTACTCATGGAGGCATATATGAATAAAGCATCATCAGATCAATACGATGACCGCATAATAGTACCTGGCGCACAAATGACCTTATTTGGTCTCGAACCGAAAGATATAATAGCGCGCCAACCAGCTATGCCAGGGGTGTATTTCAACGCTCCTGACATTGAGCTTGATTATGACATCGCAGTAGTTTGCATGTCTGGTGGTAAAGACTCTTTGGCTGCGCTCAAATACCTTTTGGACCGAGGATTTCCTGCATCTCGGATAGAATTGTGGCACCACTTGGTTGATGGGCAAGAAGCCGTTGAGAGTTTTATGGACTGGCCGTTTATTGACGACTACTGCGTAAAACTGGCAGATGCGCTGAACATGCCATTGTACTTCTCATGGTTGAAGCATGGCTTCAAGGGAGAGATGCTCAAGAATAACTCTCGGAGTCATCCGCACATGGTTGGTACGCCGAATGGTATTGTTGAGTTAGCCCGAGATGCAGCAAAGGAAGCGACTCGACGCAAATTCCCACAACAGGCGGCAAGTCTTCAAACTCGCTGGTGCTCTAGTGCCTTGAAGATTGATGTTGGCCGTAGAGCGGTCACTTGCCAAGAACGATTCATCGACAAAAAGGTGTTATTCGTTACGGGTGAGCGTCGTGAGGAATCAAGTAATCGAGCCAAGTACAATCAGTTGGAACCTCATTCAACTGACACTGTTCGCAAAAGTGCAAAACCATTGAAACCGCGTCATGTTGATGCGTGGAGACCAGTGTTACACCTGAGCGAAGAGGAAGTATGGCAGATGCTCTGTGACTGGCGCATTAATCCACCTGTGCCGTATCGGCTTGGATGGGGACGCTCTAGTTGCCAGACTTGCATCTTTAACGGTGATCGTATATGGGCAACCATAGCGCATTACTGGCCTGAACGAGCCCTTGCTATTTCTCAGTACGAGGAAGAGTTTGGGACAGCAATCAGCCGGAATGGTAAAACAGTCATCGAGAGAGCTGCGATGGCAGAGCCATTAGAAATTGCTGATGAGTTGGCGCTACGTCAATCGATCTGCAAAGAGTATAAGCTGCCAATCTTTGTTCCAGAAAAACAACCGTGGATACTGCCTGCTGGCGCGTATAGCGGATTGTCGGCTGGAGCTAATTGAGAAACCAATCCTGCCCTCCTGGGCAGGATTTTTACTCACTACATTAAAGTGACGCTTGCCGTGTGTCAGATCTATTTTTCTGGGGTAATATGAAAAACTGTTTCCCAAGTTGTTTATGTTTAAGCCGTGAGAAGTTAAATAACTTGGAAAGCGAGATTTTGCTCTCTGACGAGAGTGAATAGTGAGGTAGCTGGCCTCCCCAAACAAACAGCATTCTACATAACCCTTGGGGGATCATTGCCCCTCGGGCTGGTGGTTCCCTGACAAACATGGAGCCACAACTATGACTACTCTTGCCAGCTTTGCGAATCCGATTTCTGTTATTCAACGCTCACCAACCAGTGGGGTGTTTGGCACAAATCAGTTCGTAGGAGACAAAGAGGGATTTGTACAAAAGGTGCTCGGAAAGTGGTACTGCAATCCAGGGAATACCATTCCCGTTGAGAGCATGTCCCACCTTGAGCAGGCGGAGAAACTGTATGACTTCTATGTCAAGTATCTCCAAGTGAAAGAAAAGAACTCTGTGAACCTTGGCCGGGTGCTGCATAAGCTGTACAGCACTGGTTCTATCAAGGAAGCAGAGATCGTGCTTGAAGCAATAAAGGCTCAGGCTGGCGTAACAGCTTGAGCAATCTACTAACCCTAAACCGGGTGCATCCGCCCGGTTCGGGACGTGGTGCGCCCCCAAACTATTTGGAGTGCATCATGGAAAAACATAACCTCAAATCCGGATTCAGCATCTATTTCGCTGACGTCCATTTCGAGAAACAAGTCTACGCATTCGGCTCAGGACTTGGCTTCACCTCTGTGATTTACGCCTACTCGCTGGGCCGAGATCCGGAAGAAGCTGAGAAGCTGGCGCTTGAAAAGTACGACTCTGACGAAACGAAGGTGAAGAAGGTGCATGTCAATCTGGCTCGCAGCCAGGACATCAACCGCTACACCTTCCCTGAACAAATGGCTGGCTTTGCTAATGCCATTCAGTCTCACGGCATCGCTGTGAACTGAGAACCACTTTAAACCCATCGGGGCCATTACTTCCCGATTGGGACGGTAGTGGCCTCTCAACCGAAAGGAGAGAGCTCATGGCTACTATCGTAAACACCAAGTTAGGAGAACATCGAGGCAAGAAGCGCGTCTGGCTGGAAGGCCAAAAGCTACTGCGTGAAGGTTACTATCCTGGCATGAAGTACGATCTGGAGCTGAAAGATTCCCAGGTTGTGCTTCGCGTCAAAGAGGAGGGTAAGTTCACCATCAGTAAGCGTGAGCGCAATGGCCGGGTGTCTCCAATCATCGATCTGACCGTGCAGGAGCTTGCTACCGTTTTTGACGGTGTAGAGATGCTCCGCGTGTTCATCCGTAACGGCGCAATTGTGATCTCTGCTCACCATCAACAAGAGCGAGTGATCGAGCGCGTCAACCGGCTTATCAGTAAGCTGGAGAATGGAGAATCGCTTTCGGTATGCAGCCTCTTTCATGGGGGTGGTGTGCTTGATAAAGCGATTCACGCCGGTTTTCACAAGGCGGGAATTGCCAGTGCCATATCTGTGGCCGTGGAGATGGAAGGGAAATATCTCGATTCGTCTTTGGCAAATAACCCGGAGCTTTGGAACGAAGATTCTATTGTTATCGAATCGCCAATCCAGGCTGTGAATCTCAGCAAACGCCCACCACAGGTGGATGTTTTGATGGGGGGCATACCGTGTACCGGCGCGTCAAAGTCAGGTCGCAGTAAGAACAAGTTGGAGTTTGCCGAATCGCATGAGGCGGCAGGTGCCATGTTCTTCAACTTCCTGCAATTCGTAGAAGCGCTAAACCCAGCCGTTGTGCTGATTGAGAACGTGCCTGAGTACCAGAACACCGCTTCGATGGAAGTGATTCGTTCGGTGCTCTCTTCGTTGGGTTACTCCCTACAAGAGCGCATTCTCGACGGCAATGAGTTTGGGGTTATTGAGCGCCGCAAGCGTCTTTGTGTTGTTGCGCTTTCCCACGGGATCGACGGGTTTGAACTTGAGAAGGTTCAGCCTGTTCGCACCAAGGAAAGTCGCATACAGGACATCCTGGAGCCAGTTCCGCTCGATTCTGAACGTTGGAAGTCATTTGATTATCTGGCTGAGAAGGAGTTGAGAGACAAAGCTGCTGGCAAGGGGTTCTCTCGCCAGCTTCTGACTGGCGACGATGAGTTTTGCGGCACCATAGGTAAGGACTATGCAAAATGCAGAAGTACCGAACCTTTCATTGTTCATCCAGAACAGCCGGAGTTATCTCGCATCTTTACACCGACAGAACATTGTCGAGTGAAAGGGATACCAGAGGAACTCATCCAAGGTCTGTCGGACACTATTGCCCACCAGATTCTCGGGCAATCGGTAGTCTTTCCCGCGTTCGAGGCTTTAGCCCTCGCATTAGGGAACAGCCTGTGGAGCTGGGTTGGAATGATGCCAATCATGGTCGAAGTCGTGGATGAATCACAGCCGGTGATCGGTGGTGAAGACTTCCATTGGGCAACGGCACTGGTTGACGCAAAGGGCACTCTCAAGCTGTCACCGGCAGCGAAAAAACAGGGGATGCCCTTCAACATTATGGACGGTCAATTGGCTGTCTATTCACCTAACGGAACTAAAAAGAGCTGCGGCCATGAGCCTTGCGAATATCTCCCGGTAATGATGTCCGGAGACGCAATCATGGTCACTTCATCTTTGGTTCATTAGTAACTTACCGGGGCAATGCCGAAGGGCCTTTGCTCCGGCCTATCCGAAAGGAGAGTAATCATGAAAATCGAAACTGTTGTGCCTTTACCTCCCGAGGATTCAGGCCTTCAACACTGCATTGCCAGGTTCCATAACCGCAACATGGATTCCAAGCGAAAAGACAAGACCCGTTTTTTCAGGAGGGAGCCGGTTATGATCGTAAACCCAGAGACCAAAGCAAAGGTTCTCCGGTATGCGATGGGCAACCCTGGGAATTTATCCATCACAAAGCTGGCGGTCGCGCTGGATTACGATGCGGTAGATGCTCTGGGTGTTCGTTTTAAAGACACTGTAAATCTTGAGGTTCGCAGAGCCAGGCGCTGGGAAGTCTGGCAGTGGTTCTGGAACCATCCGGATCAAAGTGTCCAACTGTCAATCAAATTGGGCGTGGTTGGCGCTGTGTTGGGAGTCATGGGCTTCCTGACTGGCGTAGCTCCGTACCTCTTGGGATAAACCAATAAAGCCGTTAACGGGCAATGTAAGTCCGGAGACGGCTTGCATTGCTCTCTCGAAAGTGGAGAGTTAAATGAATATGTTAAAACAACTTGTAGATCAGATGGTACTTGAGGATGGGCTGAAAAAGGCGAAGCCGTTGGCCGCGCAAATGGGACTTGAATCAGTACCTGATGAGATGCTTGAAATGATCTGCCCGAACTTAAACTACTCTGGGCAATTCACGCCAACTTTGTACGCAAGATTTCAAAGCGTAAAGCGATTGCTGAAACAGTTGTCGGAACAAACCTTACCCAAGCACGGACATATTGTGAAGTTTACCAATCAATATGGGAGCTACGATGAGTCTGCTTTGTTGATCAAAGAAGGGGAAGTCAGAAACCAGAACCTAATTGCTTGTGTAGGTGGAAAAACGCTGAACCTCGGAGAATTAGAGCTTCGAGATTATGGGCTCGATATGCACATTGGTTGCGGTGGCCCATTTGAGCCGATCTCAGAATCGCAGATTCAGTCGTTGTCTGAGTTTGACTTTTATGAGACGACCTACAGATTTTGGGGTCAGAATCCATGTGGAAATGGGTTGATAGAGATCACCGTTCCTATGAAGCGTTGGTTCTTGACTGTGTAGGTTCAACCTGAGTGCGCCGAGAAATCGGTGTACCGGCCCCTTAAAAAGGGTAATCAGCGCAGGGGGAAACCCCGCGCTTTCCCAAGCCTCTCGGATTTCTTGGAGGCTTCGGAAAGTGCCTTAGGCGCTCAAGTGCGGTAGCTGGCTGCCAAAAACAAACAGCAAATCATCAACCCTGACGGGAGCACCTCCTGTTAGGGGGTCTCCGTCATAAACTGAATGGAGATATAGCATGTCTAAAAACGTCAACGATGTTTTTTCAAACCGAACTTCTTTGAAATGTACTGTGAATGCAGCGCTGGATCGTCGTATCGGTCTGCGTGTCGGGTTCCCTCATTACCGAGAAGGAGCAAACGGTGTGGTTTGTGAGATCGAAGCAGAGTACCCATTGCTCAACACTCATTCGAGTGTTGCATGGCCCCTGATCGATGAGCTCAACAGTTACACCATCCAAAAAAACCAATCGCTCATTGATCACATTGATAATGCGGTTGCTGAGTTGTTGAAACACAAGGCTCGTCTACAGCTTGATATTCAGAAGCTGCAAGACGGTGACATTGATCTGGTTAAACAGGCCAAGCGGCAATACGACGACAATCAAATGTCGAGTACAAGCTAGTGAGGTTCTGATAGGCAGTTTCAATTTCAACCCTACCGGGGTGCTTTATCCCGGAAGGGATGGGCACCCTGCTAATCCAGGAGGCCCTATGCAACAAACATTAAACTTTGATCTATCAGAACAACCCATCCCAGTGCTTTTGCGTGGGGATAAGTGGGATTCTGTTTGGTCAGAACTGACTGATAACGAGGATTTGAACTTCGTTGATGCCAGTAGAGGAACCAGTCTGTCATCGTTGATCACGTCATCGGTTGAGTCCATTCACACGGCCTTAATTGATGGGTGGACCATGATGATCGGCTATTCCAGTGGTAAAGATTCTGAAACGGTCTTGCACCTGTTCCTGATGGCCCTGATCCGGGCTGTAAGGAGTGGGGCGACCATCAGCCAGCACCACTTCATCTTGCACACTGACACACTGATCGAAAGCCCAGAGGTAAGGTGGCTGGCGGATCAGAAACTGGCCGAGCTGGAGCGTTTCATTGCGAAGGAAAACCTTCCTCTGACCATCGTTCTAGCAAAGCCTGGGATCTCGCAGAGTTGGACGGGCCGAATCCTTACTGGGAGGGGGTTGCCTACGTTTTCCAACTCCACGGCCCGCCAGTGTAGCCAGGATTTAAAAATCACCTCTGCCAAAAGAGCGAAGGCAGCTTATATGCGAGAGCTTCCCAAAGAGGTTCGACAGAAAGTCTGCCTTTTGCTGGGCAGTCGTGATGCTGAAAGCACTATTCGTGCGGCCAACATTGCAAAACAGCGAGGAAGCTCAGATCGCGTCATTAAGACGAAAGATGGGGGGGAGCTGTATGTGGTGAAAAACTGGTTGGCGAGTGATGTCTGGGAGTTCTTACTATCCGCTGGCATGGGCTCAGCATATCCTCTGCCAAGTTACTTGGAGAGCAATGTCACTACGGCAGAGCTTTACAAGGCGGCAACAGGGGAGTGCGTGTGGTCGGCAACAGAGAAGAAGGCCAGTGACGCCTGTGGCGCTCGCTTCGGTTGCTGGGCTTGCCAGGCTGTTGGGTTGGATAAGTCAATGGAGACGTTGCTTGCCACGGACCCTGAAAGGCATGGCTATATGTCGGGGCTGAACCGCATCCAGCGCTACTTGGCAAAACGCCGGTACGCATGGGAAGACCGCCATCCCGTAGGTCGAACGATTTACGAGGGCGGATACATCAAAATACAGCCGGACGTTTACAGTCCTGTTTTCCTTGAACGATTGCTTCATGTCTGTTGCAGCATGGACTACATGGAGCAAAAGAGAGCTGATGAGCTGGCATACAAGCTGGCTACTGGTCAAGCAGAGGATAACGACTGGAACCGTCGAATGGCAGAGCCACAATTCCGGATCATATCGGAAGAGGCTTTAGTCCATATCGACTTCATGTGGGCCTTCCATCATTTCAATGATAAGCCTTTCCATGCCCTGGAGATTTACCACAGGGTTTGGTCGATGGGTGATCTGGACTTGCTGGAAGACGAGCCGCAGTGTGAAACCGTTCCTCAGTCACCAATTCCGAAGCCATTGTGGTTGAAGGTTGGTCGCTGGGGAGATGGTTCGCTTTCTGATGGCTTGGCCGATCCGTTAGCGGAAATGGCTTACTTTGACGGCGGGGATGACCCGTTGGCAGCGCAAGTGATCAATACCGCAGACGGAAAGAGAAGGGTGGTTTGCTTCGCAGAAGATGATGAAGTGAAAGTCGATCCCGACTCCGCTGCGTTCATCATCTGGAACGAATACCCGCGACTAAGGGAGTCTGTACTAAAGGGACATTATACGCCCGGTAGTGCAGCGCAGTTCTACCTTCGGTTCGGAGCAATCCAGCTTGCGAAGGGAAAAGGCGCTTTGTATCACCGTATGATGCAAAGAGGTCAAACCTACCACCAGATGGGCCTTACAGGGCTACAGACGATGGAAGGAATCCAACAGCGCAAGGATGTCAAAGTGCTTAGCGATGCTAAGTACAAAGATCTGGTGAAGCGAAAAATCAAGGGAAGACTGGCAACGGTACGCTGGTGGGTCAACTTGCACTTAACGTTCAAGTACCATCTGCACCACCGGACTCCGACGGGGTTGTTCATCGAGAAGCAACTTAACCAGGAAGCAATGGAAGAACAGAAACGGCATCAGGCGCGATGGTTTAACTACGTGACTGACGCTATGCTTTGTTACTCCAGCGCATTCTGTATGAGCGTCATGGAAGGGCGAGAGGGGAGCGGAAACGCCAACATTCGTCGTTACATGGCCGCGACCAGAAGGAAGGCTTATACGGCCCTCTGCGAGCTCTTGGACAACACTGACGCCCTGTGGGTGAATGATGTTGTCCAGGGTGCCGTAGGGCAGTATGAGGCGATACAGGCAGCTCTAACCGAAGGTTCCGCGCTTGCTATCTATCTCGACTGGATCAACCTACTGTCAAAACGTCATCCAGCCTCTTTGGAGCGACATGTCAGAACGATGATCAAGGCGGCTCAACGCTTACATCGCCGCGACGACACGGAGCTGCAAAGAGGACAGCAAGGCTTGTCCTTGGCCGCATAAAAGGCCCTCCTTCGGGAGGGCTTTTTCTTTTGGTGCGCCGGGCACGGCGCGTTGCGCGTAAGCGCAACTGGGTTGACTGAGGTAGTCAAACCGGTGACTTGGAGGTGCAAGTCCTCTACACACCCGGCAAGGGGAAGTGTTAGCTGAACGGCAAGGGTGTTCACCGTGAGGTTAAATCTGAAGGAAGCCGAAAGCAAAATGCTGGCCTGACGAACAGGAAGCGATTTAGGCGCTGTAGCAGGGTAAGGTGGCCAATATCACCAAAGCCCAATACTTGCACGGAATGTTACAACGTAGAGTCGACAGGTATAAGCAGGAAGGTCGCGCGAATTACCCCGGGAGGTCTGAGTGTCTGCCAGAGTGCTACTGACATCGGGAGGTGTTGGGATGGATGCTCAGAAGTCAGCCGAGGCCGTAGTAGTGCTCTTAACCAACAGCACGAAGGGCTGAACATAGTTAACCGCGATTAGGACTCTGGACCTCGATGTTGATTGATGATGCACAAGCGCAGGCGACTGCGGCCATGAACAGAGGAAGCGAACAGAATTCGCCGGGGCTGGTTGATGGTGTTGAAATTGATACGGTGGCCAGTGGGCGAACGAAAGCGGAAATGTCGTTGACGATGGACGCAGTGATAAGCCGCGAGAACCTGATGCTGGCGTATCAGCGGGTGGTAGAAAACAAAGGTGCGGCGGGGGTGGATAACCTCAGTGTGCTGGAGTTAAAACCATGGCTGAAACAGTATTGGCCGAGCGTCAAAAGTACACTGATGGCGGGCAGTTATCTGCCACGGGCAATCCGCAAAGTGGATATCCCAAAGCCAAATGGCGATGTGAGAACACTGGGTATCCCAACCGTGGCAGACCGATTTATCCAACAGGCGATAGCACAAGCATTAACACCCTACGTGGAACCGACATTCTCGAAGTCCAGCTACGGCTTCAGACCCAACCGCAATGCGTGGCAAGCGGTGCGACAAGCACAGCAGTTCATTCAAAGCGGCAAACGCTGGGTTGTAGACATGGATTTGGAGAAATTCTTTGACCGTGTCGACCACGATATTCTGATGTCGAGACTGGCACGGACTATCAAAGATGAGCGGCTGCTCAAACTTATCCGCCGTTATCTGGAAGCAGAAATGGTGGATGGAAAAGAGGTCTTAAAACGCGATAAAGGCATGCCGCAAGGCGGCCCATTGTCCCCGTTGCTATCGAATATCCTGCTGGATGAACTGGATAAAGAGCTGGAGCGACGAGGTCACAGCTTCTGCCGCTACGCCGATGACTGCAACATTTATGTCAGCAGCCAAAAGGCGGGCGAACATTTACTGAAAGACATTAGTGAATTCTTAGCGAAAACGCTGAAACTGAAGGTGAATGCACAGAAGAGTGCAGTGGCAAGACCATCGGAACGTAAGTTCCTTGGTTACAGCTTCACATGGCACAAAGTGGCCCGACTGAAAATAGCACCAAGCAGCGTAGGCAGGCTGAAAGACAAAATCAGAAGCCTGACCACGGGAAATGGTTCAAAATCAGTAGCAAAAGCTATCAGCGAACTGACACCGATACTGCGTGGGTGGATAAGCTACTTCCGACTGACCCAAATCAAAGGCGTGCTAGAAGAGCTGGACGGCTGGATAAGACGTAAACTGCGTTGCCTGTACTGGCGACAATGGAAGCGACCTTTTACCCGAGCCAAACAACTGATGAAAGCAGGACTTAATGAAGTCAGGGCATGGGCGTCAGCTTGTAACCAGCGTGGCGCTTGGTGGAACTCTGGTGCCAGTCATATGAATCAGGCTTTAAAGAAGAGCTGGTTCGACATGCTGGGACTGGTTTCACTGCTGGAAAGTCATCGACAGTTCCAGTGTTAACATGAACCGCCGTATGCGGAACCGCACGTACGGTGGTGTGAGAGGACGGCGGGAGTAATCCCGCCTCCTACTCGATCACCCCAAAAGGGCAATTACAGCGTTTTACCCTTTTAGGTGGCTGTCATACTCTTTGCTCATTGTCAGCGCTTGCTGGCTATAACGGTAGCTGGCCCAAAACAGCAATAACCTAACCCCTCGGGAGGCAACCCCTCCTGGGTTCTCTCCCACAAACAAAGGAGAGAAGCATGAGCCTAGACAAGTTAAGTCGGCTGGTGGACCAACAGCGAAAGACCCAGGATGAAATCGACCATGAAATCATTCTGGCCGTCAAAGAGGTGTTGGCTACAAACTCAGTCGGTTTAGCCCGTGAGCTTGTTGGGTGTGTCCCGCAAGATCATCCATTCCATCCGTTTTTACTCGCTATAGCAAAGCAGCTTGACCCGAGATAACTAAGTAACCCAACCGGGTACACCAAGGCCCGGTCGGCTTTGGTGTACCTCCAACCAATTTTGGAGGCACTATGTCTAATTCAAATTTCGGCTTTTTAGCTCTGGCCTTGCGCCAACGCCTGATCAAACGCTGGTCACTGATGCACTCTGTTCAACCGGAGTCTGTGTTGGAACACAGCGCTGTTGTTACCCTGCTTTCCTACCTGGCGGGCAATATTGCCATTCAGCAAGGCAAGTCGGTGGATCTGGCAGTCATGCTTGCTCATGCTTCGTTGCATGATGCAGCCGAGGTTCTCTGTTCGGATGTTGTAACACCGGTCAAGAAAGCAAACGCTGTTTTGCAGCGTGAGTTTGAACGACTGGAAAAGGCCGCAGAGGACAAACTCATCCAGACTCTTCCCAAAGAACTCCAGGATGCAGTCGCCATAGCCTTCGCTCCCGGTGGCTATGAACAATCACTGGTTAAGGCCTGTGATACCTACTCCGCTTACATCAAGTGCAAACTTGAGGTGGCCGCAGGTAATGGCCTTGAGTTCCAAGATGCTCTCAGCAAAATGGAACGTGTTGTTGCTCAGGTGAAATTGGACTTTCCGGAAATCGACGCTCTGGATAAATGGTTTGGTAACGGACTCGGCCATTCAGTAGATAAACTGCTGTCAGGGGGTAACGATGACTAACCTACAACCTGGCGACATCAAGATTAAGGACTTTGGCCGCGACCGGAAATTCCGTTCGGTTGATGAGCTTCAAAGCACTTTGTCTGAACAGTACAAAGGTCAGCATGTCAGCATCGTTTACCCTGCAAAGCCCAGCGGTTTACTCCGCACGGTTTTTGTCAGTGTCGATGATGCTGGTGGCGTGAATCGAACCTATGGGGACCAGTCTCCAGTCGATTTTTCTGCCATCAAAGATGACCTTTTTGGTGAAATGCTATGAAAGCATCACTAAAATCCTTATCAAAAGAGCAGGTTAATACACTGGCATGTAAGTTAGGGGAAATTCAAAGGCATTTGGCCGAAGATACTGAATTACTCTCCGATTTAAGTGAACTAGGTATTGATTTGTCGTCTGAGATTGATGGCTACGATTGTGTGATAGAAGCTCTATTTGAGTTGCAACAGTTCGCCAATCAAAATCTGTCTTAATAAGTTAACCCTCACTCGGGCGCATCATCCCGAGAGGGTGTGGTGCGTCCTAACTATAAGGAATGCACTATGTCTAACTTTGAACAAGCTCTGGAACGTACTGACGGCAAGACACTGATTCTCAGCAACGGGAGTAAGTGGGCAGGCCAAGACCCGGATAACATTCAGACTTTGCTGGATGTTCTCGGCAACAACGTTCTTGATCCAATGTTTGAGCAGTATCACTGCTACCGTTCTTATCCGTTTGAACCCCTGATTAAGACGGGGCGCAATGATAAGATATTCCAGCCTTGGCTGGGAGCAGCTTGTTTCTTTGGGAACTTTCTTACGGTCTCTCATGTTTTCAACATCATCACGAAAGATGACAGTGTTGTTGAGGCGTTAAATGAGGCGATCCAGAAGAACATAGCGACTGAACAATACCAGCAGTATGCCTATGAGCGTTACGCCGGTTGGTTCTACGCTGAAACTAGCGAAGGGTTTAGGCTTGTATCTCCAAGTGAGGCTGCCGACATCCGTGTTGGCGCAGTTTCAAAGCTGCGTTACCCAAGAAACTTCGAGGTTATGAAAACTGCGGTTATCAAAGGACCTCGATTCGATGCTGAATTAAGCCGCAAGGCTTCTTAAACCCAAATATTAACCCCACGGGGGACATTAGTCCCTGCGGGGGTGGTGTCTCCCTCTGAAACTAAGGAGATACCAATGATTAAACAGCATTTTCAAAACGAACTGGTTAAGTGCGGATACCCGGATGATCTGAAAATTGAGTACAGTCTCGGGTACTGCCAGGGCGATGGAATGGCATTCTATGGAGACTTGGGCGTTGATGACGTAAAAGCACTCATGAAGCGCCTATTCAGCACTGAGCTCGGCCAAGTAGATGCTGTCAGTCGCGTGAAGAACCTGATGGCACAGAAAGACATTGAGAATATGCTTTTTGTCCTCCGTGAGTATGGTTCCTGTGACTTGTCCATTACCCGGAACAGTTATGGGCATCACTACAGCCACTGGAACTGCATGAACATCGACGACAACGTGGACTTTACAGGGATCTTCCCTGATGATGACACCATGCTAGGAACCGGCATTGAAGCGATTAACCAGGATATGATCGAGCGTTGGCAAGACATCTGGGATCGTTTTGTGTTGGAGCTGGCGGATGATGTGAAAAGCATTTCCAAGAAGCTCGAATCCGACGGATACTCGCTGATAGAGGCATCTCCATGCGAAGAAGAGGTGGTTTGGGAACGGACCACTGAAAACTACCTGGTGCGTGTGACTGAACTCCCTGAGCGGGATTTCGATATGGGCCACTGGGATGACGAAGTAAGAGACCAAACAATTTGTTCTATCCTGGAAGGGAAAGAGCGAGTGCTTGGCCTACGTGTTGAGGTACTCTCTCGTGAAAACGAGATTGTCCTGGGTGAAGAGAGTCTGCACGGCTTGACCGTTGCCAGTGATGACAAGAGCTACGCTGGCTACAGACGAGAACTTCTCCGGGGCGCTATCCAGCAAACCAGGGACTTTTTCTCTCGCCACCTCAAAGCGGCATAACAAGGCAGGGGGAAACCCCTGCTTTACTTCCCAAGTCTTCTTACTCATGGTGAATACCATCAGTAAGCAGATTTTGTTCTCTTCGGAGAGCGAAAAGTGCGATAGCTGGTCGCCAAAAACAAACAGCAAATTAACGTTAATTTATTAATCCCTGCGGGAGTCTATCTCCTGCTGGAGATACCTCCCGTTATTTCTGGAGGTATCCATGAACAAATTCCAAGACTTTAAGTTGGTTTATCGTCAAGGTGGTCGTCGCTTAGAGCGTGTCTTTACGGACACTCTTTACGCGAATGTGAAGCGTGTCGCTGACTCGTTTCCTCCGACCGTTCTTTGGCGCATTCAGCCAGCGTAAAACTCGGAACCTTAAAGCTCGGCTTTGGCCGTGACCTTTCAATAACCCATGCGGGTACACTTCCCCGCACGGGGTAGGTGTACCCATTAACTTTGGAGTACACCTTATGAACCAAGTAGCTAAATTGGACCTCGCCCAAATCCGTCAACAAGCCATCAATGATGGTCTGCTGGTGGACCAATCTTCCATCGGTAAACAAGCTGGTTTCCTGACCAATGTGGCAGTGACCCCGGCAATTGTCGATGGAGTATTTGGTGCAGATGGTAAGCACTCGGTAGAAGACTTCCTTTTTATGTTTTTGCAGCTTTGTGTTGCTCAAACAAAGGTCGCTTTTACCGACAACAAGAATTGGGGAAAGATTCGTCTTTATTACCCCATGCCCACTGTAGATGGCTTTTTCAAACCCACTGAGGTTGTGATTAAGTCAGATCCTGTAACCGCAGATGTCACAATCATGATGGCCTCGGAAGAGGGCACTCATTTGTGCTTGTGATATTCACAAAATTCGCCTCCGTTTCGGGGGCGACCTTTTTAAACCCCTCGCCGGGGAGTTCTCCCCGGCTGGGGAGCCTCCTTGGCACATTCTCCCGGTGTCGGGGTTTCCTTAAAACCCTGGCGACGGGGGTTTAAGGAAGCCTCGATGCTGGGGTTCACGCTAAGGAGAAAACCTATGTCTTACTACAAAGCTGACACCGTTCGTGAAGCTGCAAACGGAAACTGGCTATTCATCCTGGCGGCCCTAGCGCCCCATCTTGAACCAGCTCTCCGTAAACCTGGTCGTCATGTTTCTTGTCCTATCCACGGCGGGAAAGATGGCTTCCGACTGTTCAAGGATGCCCACCTGACTGGTGGCGGCGTATGCAATACATGCGGTGCCAATCATGATGGTTTTGAGCTGCTGATGTGGCTCAATAACTGGGACTTTAAACAGTGCCTGAGCGAGGTTGGTGATTATCTAGGCGTTGAGAAAGAGCAACCCCAGTATCAACAAGCCGCTGCACCGACACGAGCTCCTGTCCAGGCCAAAGCGCCTGTTCAGCAAGAGCCTATGAAGGTGAATAACAAGGTTCTCGATTCCAAGAATCGTAAAAAATCCATTGCCGGTACTCTGATTGCCCACGGTAAAGCTCCTTATGAGCATAACGAAGACAACGAGCTCAGCTACTTTGCCTTCATCCGTGACAAGAGCGGTTTGGAACGCACCATCTGGGGCGTGGATCTTGAAAGAGCCATTGGTGAAAGTGAAGCCAAGTATGGGGATGAGATCGTCATGACAAACCTCGGGCGCGAGCCTGTAACTGTCGTCGTTGAAGTTAAGGACGAGCAGGGGAATGTTGTGAGAGAACAACCTATGCAAACGCATCGCAACTCCTGGCTGGTGGAACGTCGCGGCGCTACGGTAACGCAGTTCCGCGCTCGCTCGAACGGTGGTGTTGAGCCGGTGAGTCACCATGTAGAGTCGGCCCCTGTGGTCAACCGCACGGTAGAAGCTCCGGCACCGCAAGTACAACCTGCGGCCACACAACCGGAAGAGCAAAGCAGCGAAAATAAGCCGAAAGTTGTTCCGATGTTTCGTGAACAACCTAAGCCTTGGCTGCTTGAGCTCCAAGAGGAAATGGAGAAGAGAATGGAGCGCGAACGCGCTTACAGTGCTCGTCTCCGTGAGAAAATCGAGAAGGCATGGAACGAGTGTTTACCGTTCTCCAGTCATGTGACTGAGCCAATGCGTCTGTACTTCAAAAACCGTGAGCTTCTGTTCAAGGTCGATGAAGTAGAAAAAACAGACTGTCTGCGGTTCAATCCGGCTATGGCCTACTACGACGAAGATGGCAATGAAGTTGGGAAGTTCCCGGCTATAGTCTGCGCTATCCGAGATGTGGAAGGCAATCTGGTAACGCTCCACCGCACCTATCTCACCCCAAACGGTAAGAAAGCTAAGGTCGGCAACGCCAAGAAAATGATGCCCATTCCGGAAGGTTTGGATGTCAATGGTGCGGCCATCCGCCTTGGTGAACCGACTGAGGGTATCCTGGGTGTTGCAGAAGGGTTGGAAACAGCTCTATCCGCTTATCGAGTCACTCAAATCCCGGTTTGGTCAACGGTCAATGCGACCCTGATGGAGTCCTTCGAGGTTCCGGAAGGTGTTCACACCGTACTGATCTGGGCTGACAAAGATAAGTCTGTGACTGGTGAGAAGTCAGCGAATGTGCTGAAAGCCAAGCTGGAGAAGCGCGGCATTCGTGTGTACATCCTGCTGCCTAAGCTCCCTATCCCGCCCAGAGCGAAAGGGATTGACTGGAACGATGTCCTGATGAGTCAGGGAAGCCTCGGCTTTCCAAATGCTCGCTACCTGCGCGATTTTATTGCGAGAAGGAGAGATGAGTATGCCCGTCATTGATGTCTCAAAGGTTGATACCACGCCTGGTAACGACGAAGTGTGCTCCTTCTCACCCCCTGAGGGGTGGGAGGGTGACTCTGCGGCTTACATTGAGCTTATGCGGTCTCGGTATCGTAATCTGATGCACTGCCAGAGAATGATGGTGACGGCTTCTTTCGCAAGAAGGGAGTCCATCCAAGTTACTGGTCCTTTTGCTGACGAAGCGACTAAGATCATTAACTCAATGAAAATGAACAAGGCAAAGCCGCCATCGGCTTTGTCTGCTTAAAACTTTAACCCTGAGGGGGTGTTCATGCCCTCTCGGGCATGATTCGCCTCCTCTTCAACTGTGGAGGTAATTATGAAAAAGTTTTTGCGTATTAAGACGTGGTTTGTGCGTCTTTTCTCTCCTGACAAGAAGACTCTGGGAGCTATCGGTGAAGACCTGCGTAAGGTCGCCGTAACAGCCATCGGTGTTGGTATTATAGGATTGGCTGTATCTGGGGACACTATTACCGTCAAAGAAGCCGGTTTAGTGTTGTTTGTTGGGGTTATACTGTGGATCTATGGTATAATCTTAACCAAGGTCAGCAATTCCTAAGGGGGTCAAATGGACGCTTTCACATTAGGTATGTTAGGGTTGCTTTTATTTTTCACTGTCGTCACTGGCGGCAGTCTGTATCTCTACCATGAGAAACAGAAAGAAAAAAAGCATCACAATGCCTAAAGAATAACTGCGAAAATGAACGAAAAGGCCAGCAATAGCTGGCCTTTTTTTATACTTGAAGTTTGAGGTGTTACATGTCACGATAAGGTAAGTGTGACATGTAACGGAAAAGGTGATTTTTTGAAAGTATCCAATGAAGACGCTCATTCGACGTCAATCTACCTCCTCAGAGCCGCTTCACGTCCAGCGTTTTGGCGTGACGTTCCATTCGATAAGAAACTTGAAGCTGTCAATAGTCTGAATAGCATAGGACGTTCACCCTCAGAACTTACCGAATGGATTAATAAATATCTGACAGCAGAGCAAATTAATAAGCTCGGGACATCTATTAGGCAACGTCGCAGAAGGGGATATGGTGTTGGTAAAAGCATAACTATAAGCGATAACGCTCACAGGATCTTGAAGCGGTTGTCAGAAGTCGATGGTTGCAGTTTGTCAGAAGTGATCGAGAATCGCCTAGCCCGAGCTTATAAAAATACATGGGACCATAAATAGAGTGACACGAGGGGTTGCATTTCTAAAACCCGTGATAGCATCTAAATGAACCCAAACGAATAGGGTTGCTGGCGGCGATGCCGACCATTATCCCGACAATGGAGAAATAGACCATGATGACATTGACTACCGTCTCGAAGAAAACTTCAAATAATTCAGCCCTTGTATTCTGGCGCGTTGGTACAAAACGGAAAGGCATCCTTGATGTCCATATTGATTTTGACCACGAAGAAGCGGATCTTTTGGCTGAGCTCGTAGCAATTCGCTATCTGGCGCTGGACAAACAGGTTTTTTGCAGAGAGCCAGGTGCTGGTGCTGGTTACAAGCTGGTGGTATCCAAAGGTGCGATCAAGAAGCTGGCGCTGGGCAAATCCACCAAGGCTTTTGCTTTCAAGTTTGCGGCTTGCCTCACTGGGCGTTTAAAGGGCGCTACTATTGAAGTCTCGCAGAGCATGGAGTTTATGGATGAGCCGGGAGAGGGCAACATTGAGCTCCTCGATGTGGACAAGCAAGCCTATACCCAGACCCATGACGAAATATCTACACCGGCCATTGGCCCCGTCCTGGTTACTCAACATGCCATCGATCAGTATCAGGCCCGGATAACCTCTGGAGATCCTAAAAAACCGTGGGCCTCACTTGTTGGCCGCCTCCAGCATCCAGAGTTACAGGTTCAGCCCTTTGACGAGAAAGTGGCTCGCCATAAAGCCAGAAAGTATGGCCGCGTAGATAATGTGGAAGTCTGGGGCCATAGAGATTCCAAGTTCAAGTACCTGATGGTAATCAACGACGACAACCAAAAACGTGTTCTTGTCACGGTGTTTGAGCGAAATGAGTAACCTGTTTGGTGAGTCTTAACCTGCTTCTCATTTGTTCTGAATACACAACCTCTCCAAATCACGTATTCATACCCTAAGATGGATATGAAAGTGACTTAACGCTATCCGCTGATGTGCGAAAGGGCGACTCTGGGAACTTTGTAATTTCAATTGACGACATTCATGTGCTTTGAGGTGGGGCTATGACTAGACGCGGCCACTGGAGACGTGCTGGCGGAGTATATCTGGCTCGATGGAACACCCTTGGGCTGATGTGGTTCCGTTAATTAGACCACTCAATCTAGTTTTATAAGTGATAAATCCGCTCTAAATATTTAAATTATGCTGCCATTACTTTTGGTAAATGTCGATCATAAAATTCATTTGGTGTTGCCTTATTCAAGCTTGAATGAGGACGTATCGTGTTATAAAAATCCAAATATTCAGCAATTGATTGTTTTGCTTGTTTAACCGTATCGTAAGCCTTCAAATAGACTTCCTCATGCTTCACACTGCGCCATAAACGCTCAATCATTACATTATCCATCCATCGTCCTTTCCCATCCATACTGATACGGATATTTCGCAATTTTAACTCATTCAAAAATGCCTCGCTTGTGAATTGACTGCCTTGGTCTGTATTAAATACCTCTGGACAACCATATTTCACAATTGCTTCTTGCAACGCATCTATGCAAAAGTCTGTTTCCATACTGATCGATACTCGATGAGCCAGTACTTTACGACTATGCCAATCTATAATTGCACACAGATAGACAAAGCCTTTAGCCATAGGAATGTACGTGATATCTGTACACCAGACTTGATTAGAGTGATCGATGACCATGTTTTTCAACAGATATGGGAAAATACGGTGTGCAAGATTAGGCTTACTGGTATTGGGTTTTGGATACAAAGCATGTATTCCCATCAAGCGCATTAAACGTCGGACTTTACGCCGACCTATTTGATGCCCTTGACGCTGTAGCATATCTCGTATCATTCGACTGCCCATAAATGGGTAGTCGAGATGAATTTCATCGATTAGACGCATCAAACTCAAATCAGTTGATGAAATCTCTTTGGGCTTGTAATACAACGTACTGCGATTGATTTGAATCAATTGCGATTGTTGTCGTACCGAAAGTTGATGGGTCTTATCGATCATTTTTTGCCGCTCAGCTGCCCTATTTTTCTGAGCGCACCTTCTAAAAAATCAATTTGCAATGCCTGATGTCCTATCTTGGCATGTAAAGCTTTGAGGTCAATCTCAGGTTCTTGTTGTGCTGTTGGTCGTGAAAAAATATTGATTGATTGCTCAAGCAGTTGATTTTTCCAATCGATGATTTGGTTTTGATGTAAATCGAATTGAGTAGAAAGTTCAGCGAGTGTGTGGTCGCCTTTAATTGCTGCGAGAGCAACTTTAACTTTAAACTCTGCTGAATGATTACGACGTTTTCTTCGTGTCATGGTTGACTCCAAAAACAAGCATTTCCCATGCTTATTGGGGAGTAGATTATCACTTATAGACGTGGTCTAAAATCCTAGAACCACATCAAATTCAAGATATGAACCACCTTTGCGGTGGTTTTTATTGTATAGATGAAAGTGGAACAAAATTAAGTAAGCAAAACAGGTGGTAGTTTTAAAACCTAAATAATCTTTTCCATATTCATCAGATTTTGGACGAGCAAGCCAAGTTCTCATATTTTTAGCTAGCGACTACACACGTTATTTCAGTGTTATGCCTGATTGCTGGGTGGTAGCTGTGCGAATAATATCATCAGATTGGTCATAGTGAGATTGGCACACCTGAATGGTATCCATATTCTCGACGGTCCAGTCGTAGAGCGCGTTAAAAGGCAATTTGAGTGATTGACCAAGTGGCGTCAAGGCATATTCCACCCCTAGCGTTTTCCCATCTATAACGGTGCGTGTCACCATACCATTGCGTTCTAACTTGCGAAGTGTCTGTGTCAATACACGTTGGGTAATACCATCAAGACGCCGTTTGATGGCGTTGAAGCGGCGTGGTTCATGTAACACCATCAAAACCAGCATTGACCATTTATCTGCGATTTGATCGAGAATGGCACGGCTTGGGCAGTCGGCACGGTAGATTGGATCGTGATCAGGGTTCATAGGTATGCTCCAAGATACTTAGGATGCTTAAGGTGCGTAATTGACACTAAGTATACATAAGATACCATGATTGCACACAGCTAAAATCAAGGGTATATGATGACCATTCCAACTTATTCCACACTTCACATTGAGCATGATCAAGGCGTGGCGACTGTCAGCATTAACAATCCACCAGTTAATGTATTGGATGTTGCATTGATGAGTGATATTCGAGCTTTTCTCACTCAGGTACGTGATGACCCACAAACACGTGTAATCGTGTTCCAAAGCGCCGATCCTGAGTTTTTCATCGCTCATGTAGACATGACCTTAATTGATGAGCCAAACGCTTTTGACCAGTTCGCAAAAGATGTACCTAATGGATTGAATCCATTTCAGGCTTTGGGAGAGATGATTCAGGCACAGCCGCAAGTGACAATTGTTAAGCTCGAAGGCTTGGCGCGTGGTGGCGGTGCTGAATTTGTGGCAGCAGTGGACATGGCATTTGCTGCTATTGGGCGCGCTGGTCTCGCCCAATGTGAGGCATTGATGGGGATTATTCCTGGCGGTGGTGGTACTCAATATCTTTCACAGCGTATGACACGGGGGCGTGCATTAGAGGTAATTCTTGGTGCTGACCTTATTGACGCTTTGCTAGCCGAACGATATGGTTGGGTAAATCGTGCGCTTCCGGCAAATGAGTTAGACGCTTTTGTTCATCGCATCGCCACAAATATTGCAGCTTTACCTGAAGGGGTCATCGCCGCTGCAAAGAAAGCAATCCCACCAACGGATTTAAGTGAAGACTTCCTTCGAGAGCACAAGGCATGGGCTGGTCTGTTTGCGCGTCCGGCTGCTGAAAAACTCATTCGTGGCGGCTTGCAGGCAGGTGCTCAAACAAAAGTGGGCGAACAGGATTTGGAGCAACTACTCCGCGATTTGTCTGCATCCTGAGGTCTTGCTGCTGTCTAATATTCTGCTCTAGCTTATTCTTGAGATTTGAGACAGAGAAATACAGCAACCCATTTTCCTTAAGCCTAGCGCTATTTATGCAATTGAGAGGTAATGACAAAAGTTTGATGCATTGACCCTCTATAGACAATAAGCCATATTTTTGCTACAGTGAACCTAATTAAGATCATCTATTTACTAGGCCTCGCATTTGCGAGGTTTTTAATGCTGAATAAAAGGAAAACTTGATGGAATTGCCTAATATTATTCAACAATTTATTGGAAACAGCGTTTTAGAGCCAAATAAAATTGGTCAGTCGCCATCGGATGTTTATTCTTTTAATCGAAATAATGAAACTTTTTTTCTTAAGCGATCTAGCACTTTATATACAGAGACCACATACAGTGTCTCTCGTGAAGCGAAAATGATGAGTTGGCTCTCTGATAAATTAAAGGTGCCTGAACTCATCATGACTTTTCAGGATGAGCAGTTTGAATTCATGATCACTAAAGCGATCAATGCAAAACCAATTTCAGCGCTTTTTTTAACAGAGCAAGAATTGCTTTCTATCTATAAGGAAACACTCAATCAGTTAAATGCAGTTGCTATTTTTGATTGCCCATTTATTTCAAGCATTGATCATCGGTTAAAAGAGTCAAAATTTTTTATTGATAACCAACTCCTTGACGAGATAGATCAAGATGATTTTGAGGCTGAATTATGGGGAGACCATAAAACTTACCTAAGTCTTTGGAATGAGTTAAATGAGACTCGTGTTGAAGAAAGATTGGTTTTTTCTCATGGCGATATCACGGATAGTAATATTTTTATAGATAAATCTGGTGAAATTTACTTTTTAGATCTTGGTCGTGCTGGATTAGCAGATGAATTTGTAGATATATCTTTTGTTGAACGTTGCCTAAGAGAGGATGTATCTGAGGAAACTGCTAAAATATTTTTAAAGCATTTAAAAAACGATATGCCTGACAAAAGGAATTATTTTTTAAAACTTGATGAATTGAATTAACTCCAAGCAATATCTAAAAATACTTAGCTGTATTTTTAAGTTGCTAATTTTTAAATAAATAAGTGAAAAAAGTTAGTGGAACTACTGATTTAAAGTTTTATATAGCCAATAAATCTAAATTTTGGTTTTTAAAATGAACTTATTTAAAATAGCTAAAGCTGTTTATTAGCTTAACTTGTGATTTAAGTTTTTTTGAATATAAAATTGTTAATTTATTAGCTTTACAAGTTTATTTAAATTTCATCGTGCAACATTTTTAACCAATTTTATTATCGATGGTATTTTTTTGTCTGCTTTTCTTTTCCTAGTCTTTTATCTATCCGTCAACCATATAGTATTTTATTAAATTCTTATGGGAAATGACGAATGTTAAATTATCTTAAGAGCTTTAATAATATCAATACTTATTTGATTTTATCGATAATTCTGCTGTTAATTATAATATCAGAGGTGGTCCCACTTGTTTGAACAACTAAAAGCGTATTTATAAGTGATATTCCGCTCTAGTTAAGCCACCTTGTTTTGTTGGGGTAGCTGATCATAGTAAAAATCATTTGGTGTCATTTTGTCTAGACTCGAATGAGGTCGTTTCAAATTATAAAACTCAAAATATGCACTTAATTGCTTTTTCGCATCTGTGACACTGCTATAAGCTTTGAGATACACCTCTTCATATTTAACGCTCCGCCATAATCGTTCAACCATCACATTATCTACCCATCGACCTTTACCATCCATACTGATTTGAATGCCATTTGATTTCAATACATCAATAAATGCATCACTGGTGAACTGACTGCCTTGGTCTGTATTCAATATTTCAGGTGATCCATATTTTTCAATCGCTTCATTTAAAACCGAAATACAAAAATCCACCTCCATACTAATCGATACCCTATGCGCAAGTACCTTGCGGCTATGCCAATCAATCACAGCACATAAATAAACAAAGCCTTTTGCCATAGGGATATACGTTATATCCGTAGACCACACTTGATTACTGCGCTGAATAGCCAACCCTTTGAGCAGATATGGATATTTACGGTGAGCTTGATTAGCCTGGCTTAAATTTGGTTTGCAATATAACGCCTGAATACCCATTTTCTTCATTAAAGTACGTGTATGACGTCGTCCTATATGATGCCCTTGACGATTCAACAAATCACGCATCATACGACTGCCTGCAAAAGGATATTGCATATGTAATTCATCAATACATCGCATCAGCTTCAGATCTGATGAGCTAACAGGTTTTGGGCGATAATAATAACAACCACGGGAGACTTTCAGCAGCTTAGCTTGCTTAGATACTGAAATCTGAAGTGAGTCGTCGATTAACTTTTGTGGTTGAAGCGGCCCAGTTTCTTCAACACACCTTCTAAAAAATCAATTTCTAATGCCTGCTCACCGATTTTTGCATGTAACTTTTTAAGATCAATGGGGGGTTCTGATGGAGCTTTTGATTGATCGAAAGCTTGCGAGGAAGCTGAGATCAATTGATTTTTCCAGTCAATAATTTGGTTTTGATGAACATCAAATTCAGCACTCAATTCAGCAAGTGTTTTTTCTGCTTTAATCGCAGCAAGTGCTACCTTAGCTTTAAAATCATTTGAATGATTTCTTTTTGGTCTACGTGCCATAAAATACTCCATATATTGATGTTTATAACATCATTTGAGGAGCAGAATATCACTTATAGGAGTTGTTCAAATTTACGGATCCATCTCTGGCGTTTTTCAATCAGGACAGCCCTACCAAGTCCACGTCTATCACCTGGGCACCCCGAAGGCACTGACCGACGTCAGCGGCCAAGTGTTTGGAAGGCGAGCCATCATAGAGTCAGTAGAGAGAGATACTTTTGGAAATCAATAGTATTATGATTGGTACAAATGAGTTGTAGCTCCATATTTTAAAAGGGGAATTTCAGAGAAATGAAGAATAAGAAGGTAATAGCTTTGATAATGGCCGCAGCCGCATCATGCTCGTCAGTCTACGCCGCGACATTACCGACCAGTGAGGTGGACGCATACATACTTGCGATGAACACCATGTCACCTATCACTGCAAAGTACACCATCCAGTACAAGCAAGCGGTTGAGCAGAAATGCAATACAGCCCTGAGCGTTGAGCAGCTCAACTCAAAGGCATTCACCAATGTTGTCCAGGCAATGGTGAGTAGTGAGACCGTCGATAGAATGGGGCTTGATGCTGCTGGTGGATCACTCCAGGATACCCTGTCTGTGATCGGCAAGAACGTCACATGCAGTGACCTGAACGCGCCATTTAAAGCACTCTTGGATGATAAAGACTTCACCAGAAAGCATCAGCACCTATCAAAGGTTTTGCATACGTGGGACGAGGTGGTTTCGCAGAGCAAGCCTTGAATAATAAAATGGAGCCTAACTGGCTCCTTTTTTAATGGGGATGATGTTACGTTCGTGGACGTTATTTTCACTCGGGATATGTAACGTTGAAAAAGGCGTACCGACAAGAGAGTGGTCACACAGCTCTCCATAATAGATCAGCGACAAAATCTCTTGCTCATTGATTTTACCCACCTTGAAAAGGTAATTGATTATAGCTGTGTCCAGTAGGTCGTGACATCCATTAAGAAGATCAACAATACTGGCCGCAGCCTCATTTTCCTCATCGTCTTCCCTACTGGTTAACACTGACTCTACCCATTCCTCAAGGCTTTCATGTTCCTCAGCCAGTTGTATTTGTCGGCATTCCTTTTCAATTAGGCTAGTAATCGCTTCATTGAGCATTCCGCCATGCGTCGGAATATTAAGAACAACACCAAACCCCGGGATCTTCTTTTGAATGGGTTTTGCTTTTTTGGGGGCTGATTTAAGCCAAAGAAAAAACCAAATTCCTGAGTTTATTTCTTCTGTCTTAACCTGATTGGCCGCAAGGAACTTGGAAACTTCGTTATAGATTACGCCGTCTGGCGCGGCCATCTCGTAAATACCGGCCATCAGATCTTCAAGGCTCTTATACATATTATTTCTCGCACCTGCACATGATGTGTTCACTATCGTTGTTAAGCGTTTTTTCAGCAAGTATGTTCCAGCGAGACATCTTATACCATTCCATCTAAATCTGTAAAAGTATCGTATTACCGTAATTATGATAATTACGGTAAATAGTTTTGAATTCCCCTGTTGTTGTTCTACTTATTAAAATGTATCTTTGAAAAAGTAGAGTTTTTGGAATAGGATAGGTGGTGCTGAATGCCCACTTTTTACAAGGAGCGCGACCAGTGATTTTTGATGTAAGAGCGACCTTTGAAGTGGCACTCCAGACGGACACCCACCTGGTACTTATCGATCTGGATCAGGGAGCATCAGTTACGAACGATGCTGATGCAGTGATCGCCTGGTTGGCCGCAAACCTCGAAGGTGGAATTGGAAAACGTAAGGTGTACTACCGGGACACCGATGGACGCTTTGATGAGCTCAAGGTTAATGCCGGTGCTTTTGCCGGATTTGCACCTTGTAGCGAAGGCCAGCAGACCACCTTGGCTGGGATGCTCGGCCAGTAACTTTGTGTGGAGAACTCGATGTTAAACAAAAACAAATTTGAGAAAGTTTTAAAGAGAATCCTCGATAAGAACTTTGAGCGCTGCTCTATTTGCAGGAAACCATTCCCTGGACCGTGCCATACTTTTGCTGGTTTGGATTCGGACAATAAAGTTCAGAACGTAGGTTCTTGCTGTCGGACCAGTATTGTGGACTTGCGGCATGGAGGTGTGTATACGACCGCTCCTGTAGACACTCAAGAGGGGCAAAGTCAGGCGCGTGAGCTGCTCGCAACACATCCTTGTAAGGGGATGATGGGACATGCTTAGCAAAAAAGTCTTTTTCATTAGTCAAGCGGAGGCCGAAAGACTGGAGCCGGTTCCCGGTGCGGCCATGATCTCCATAACTGACCCAGACAAGTCCCCTGCCGCTCTCGGACAGTGGGGGCAGTTGTACCGCGATAGCTTCTATGACGGCGGCTATTCTGAGAACACCATCCACACGATGAAGGCAGCGTTCCGGATGAATTACGCCTCTTACATTGACTCATCCCAGGCTGAAAAGCTGTCCACCTTCCTGGATGGATTGGTTGGTAGCGGTATCGATCAGATCTTCGTTCATTGCTATTACGGAGAATCCAGAAGTGGCGCGGTAGCGCTGCACCTCCAGAACAAACATGGATTCACTCCGAATAAGCCGATCACCAAGCCCAACCGAACAGTTTACGAATTGCTGTGCAATCCAACCAAGTTTGAACCACTGATACAAAGCTACGAAACGCAACATATGGAGGAGGAACTACCTCTTCACCTCAAAATATGGGATTTTCTTCTCGTTGCGGTCGGGCTTAGGAGGTGACTTTGCACGACACAAACAATGACAAGGAAGAGCTAGTTTCACATGCGAAAGTAAATGTTCCGGCAGAACAAAGCATTCGCGGTGAGCTATTGCCGTCATCGAGCTCGCTCCGGAACATCCAGGACAACCCCGCCGTCGCCTATCTGGTGAGCCTCGGGTCAAAGCGAAGCAGGCAGACCATGAGCTCATTCCTCAACATTGTCGCCAAGATGATCGGGTTTCAGAACCTTCGTGACTGTGCATGGAGCTCAATGAGGCGGCACCACATATTGGCGGTGCTGGAAATGCTGGGGGATGCAGGGAAGGCTCCGGCAACGATCAACACCTACCTGTCAGCGCTCAAAGGGGTGGCTCTTGAAGCCTGGACGATGAAGCAAATTGATACGGATAGCTTCCAGCACATTAAGCAAGTCCGTTCAGTACGTGGATCTCGACTTCCTAAAGGGCGAGCACTTGAACGCCATGAGATTCGCAGCCTCTTTTTCACATGTGAAAGTGATTCAAGCGCCAAAGGGCTTCGGGATGCGGCCATTCTCGGGGTGCTCCTCGGGTGTGGCTTGCGCCGATCGGAAATCGTTGCGCTGGACATGGGAAGCATGATCTACAAGGACCGCGCTCTCAAGGTTCTTGGCAAGGGCAACAAAGAGAGAATGGCGTATGTGCCTGGTGGCGCATGGAAAAGACTGGATAAGTGGGTTGAAGAGGTTCGAGGAACGCATGAAGGGCCTTTATTCCCGAGGATCAGGCGGTTTGATGATGTGACTGGAGAGCGGATGTCGGATCAGGCCATCTACCACATCTTGGAGACCAGAAGAGTTGAAGCCGGTCTGGAGATGTTTGCGCCCCATGACCTGCGACGCACCTTTGCCTCCTCGATGCTGGATAACGGTGAGGATATTGTGACCGTGAAGGACGCAATGGGCCACTCAAGCATTGCAACTACCCAGAAATATGACAGACGAGGCGATGAGCGCTTGAAGAGAGCGAGCCAACGCCTCGATATAGCGGATTAACAGCATGAATGATGATGAACTCGAACTTGCCAGAGCCGAAGCCATGAAAGCCGATAGGTGCTTTTCAAAAGGACGGCTCAGGGACGAATTTCGGATGAAGCCTAAGCCAGGAGTAGAGCCAGTTTCGTTCTACAAAAACGGGTATGGAGGCCAATTTGGAGTGTACCGGATAGCAGATTGCCAACCAATGCGGAGAAGGGGTTGTTCACCGGCATCACAAAAGCAAATAAGGGCGCAATCCATCCTTTCGGTCAAGGCAAGAATGCGTAGCAACCTGGCAAAGGCCTCTGTCATGGCACAAAGGTGGGTCGCTCTGGAACCTCTGGTTCTCGATACCGAGACGACCGGACTTGGTGAAAGAGACCAGGTGATCGAGCTGGCTGTGACTGACATCAGAGGCGCGGTTCTCCTCTGCACCAGATTACGGCCAACCGTGGAAATTGACCCTCAGGCAATGGGTGTTCATGGCATCACCGAGACTGAGCTGTCGAATGAGCCTACGTGGACTCAAGTTGCGCCAGCTCTCGCCAGGCTTTTGTCGGGCCGTCATCTGGTGATATTTAACTCCAGTTTCGACAGTAGGATGTTGAGGCAAACAGCCAGTGCATTTGGAGACCAACTCTCTTGGTGGCAAGAGCAGAACTGTCTGTGCGCGATGAAGCTGGCGGCTGATGCCTTTGGCTCAACCAACCGGCACGGCACAATCTCACTTGCGGATGCCACCTGCGAGGCAGGTGTGAGCTGGAAAGGTCGAGCCCATTCAGCAGCGACCGACGCTATTGCCACCGCCGACTTGGTGACAGAGATAGCTAAAGTCCAACGTGACCTCGTGGTCCAGCTCCAGGAGCTTCAAAGCAAAGGTAATTTGGAATGACAGAACAATCCTACGGCGAAAGCCTCAAATTTTTCTCAGACTGGCAGAAGGACCCCGCGAAACGCACCGGCCTGAATGTGCAACACACGCTAACCAGAGGTGAATATCCTACGGTCAGCATCGAGATTGCGCCGATCAGGGCATCGGGGTCCAGCCCAGACTGGAAAAGCAAGATCACGGTGCAGCTCACTCGCGGCGAACTGACGGCGTTTTGCAGCGTTCTCTTTGGTTTGCGTAGCAAGGCTGAGGGTTCCTATCACGGCGACGCGAAGAATAAGAGCTTTGCGGTTTACAACAACGGCAAGGCCGGTGTTGCGATCATCCTTAGTGAGCGAGGAAACCAGCTCCAGAATTTCATCAATGATGACGACCGAATGGAGCTCGCAGTCTTCGCAGTTCGCCAGCTTTCCAACGCATGGAAAGTTACCCCTTCTGATGCCATCGCGCTGCTACGCCAATCAGCGTGGATGGACCGAAATTTGTCCTAATCGAGCAAATCTAGGCACCCTAAAAGTCGTCCTATAACCACAAAGTTAGACCATCATGCAAAGTGGGGTATAGAGGGTGCCAGCCCCACCCAAGCAGTCCCACTCAGCCACGTTTCTGGCTTGCCCCGCGCTTTTCTTCTTTCTCTCTTTTTCTCTCTCTTTCTCAATCTTATCTCACACACGAAGGTCAAACAGGGCACCCGCCGACGCGAAGCGGAGGCGTATTCTTGCCCCTCCCCCTCGTTGCATGATGGTCTAAATCTGTCTACTATGTAACCAATGAACTGTTAGAACAAACCCACACATAGGCGGCAACATGGCTAAAAACTTCATATCAGAACAATTCTCGGCCATGTGCCGCGACTTAACGAACCTGTCCTCTCTTATCAAACGACTACCGCCACGGTACGCAAAAGTTGCGGCCATCCCTCCTACCAGAAAAGGAATGGAGAACGAGCCCGTCAACAAGATTGTCGTAACTGAACAAACTGGGCGCGAAGCTCTTGAGCTGGCAGCGCACAGCTACAGAGATCTTCACATCAACCCAGACTATTCGCAGAAGTCTGCCAGGCGCACCGTGGGGGTACTCTGGTTCTCCCCTTCCAGGATTGGTGTAGCTGACGAAATTGCGGCGACGGTTGAACGCATCAACGCGGCCAAAGCTGGTATCGAGGAGTTCATTATCTCGACGTACCCCACCAGGCAAGAGAGGTTTGAAGCACTTCGAGCGGACTGCCCTGGTGTCATGACTCTCCACCTTTACAGACAAATTCGGTGCTATACCAATGGCGACATCGACTCTATCCGCTTCACCTGGCAACGGAAGGACTCCTTGAAGAAGCCCGTAAAAGAGGAGCTTTTGCAACGCATCAGAGAGGAGCTGGAGCGATCTGGGCCAGACTATCAACTTCCCCTGGAGCAGCTTATCCAGAAGATCGCCAGCACCCCGGAGCCTTATCTCCGGGAGCGAAGGGAAGTAAAGGTTCAACCGGTGGCAAACGTCATGGCCGCAGGGGTACTCAAAACCGTTACCGCGCCAATGCCCCTGATCGTGCTCCAGGACAAGGATGTTCAGCTCAAATTGCTTCGTAACTTTGACGCCTCAGAACAACGCAAAACTCGATCTGATAAAGCGGCATCGGAAATCCTTGGCACCTTCGGTGGAGTCACTATCGAATCCTTCCCTGGATGAATCAGCGTGACCGCGTAACAAGGCTTTTCCGCAGCCGGAAGGGCTTTGTCCCACACAAAGGGGTCGTCTCAGAAAACGGAATCTATGGTCACTCCCGTTTTTGCAACACCGATTTTGACGACAAGTTGGCTTGCTTGAATCTATCCGGCGTCTGAATGGGATTTTATTCCCGCGCCTCGATGAGTTCCGCGCCTGATGAACCTCCAGAAAATATACGGCTTCAATGAGCCTTTCCGTTTTACAGGTTCCTCAACAGGCCGGTGGGCCGTTAGTATCATCAATATCAGTATTCGCAAAACCAGATGAATGATTGTTTAAACTGGTGTATTTCTGCCTTTATGCTTCGTAAGTTTGCTGTCGCGCCGTCAGTGCCCAGGCTATTCTGGCCAGCTTGTTTGCCAGAGCACAGGTGACGACAAAGTTGCTTTTCCGACACAACAACTCCCTGACCCAGTCGGCCAACTTGCCAGACTGGTGTTCCAGTTTTTGTATGAATACCCTGGCACACTGAACCAACAAAGTTCGGATCTTTTTGTTGCCCCGCTTGCTAATCCCTAACAATGTCGTCCGACCTCCCGTGCTGTACTGTCGGGGTACCAGCCCTGTTGCCGCCGCAAAGTCACGGCTGCTGGCGTACTGCTTCCCGTCGCCAATCTCAGTTGAAATAGTACTGGCAGTCAGCGTTCCAACGCAGGGAATACTCAGCAAGCGCTGTCCAACCTCATCTTCGTCCAACTTTCGTTTCAACTGAGATTCCAGATCTTTAATCTGCTCAACAAGATAGTGATAATGCTGTTGTAATTTCAGCAGTAACTGGCTGAGATAAAGAGGCAAACTACTGTCCTCAAGAAGGGTACTCAGTCGACTAATAACGGCAGCACCTCGCGGAACGCTGATACCAAATTCCAGCAGAAAAGCATGCATCTGATTAGTTGTTTTCACCTTATCCTGAACCAGGGATTCACGGACACGATGCAGAGCTCGCATTGCCTGCTGAGATTCGGTTCTGGGCTGCACGAAACGCATAGATGGACGTGATGCTGCTTCACAGATAGCTTCAGCATCAACGAAGTCATTTTTGTTGCTTTTAACGAATGGGCGGACAAATTGCGGTGATATCAGCTTTGGAAAATGCCCTAACTCTGCCAGCTTGCGTGCCATAAAGTGAGAACCGCCACAGGCTTCCATCGCGATGGTTGTTGCCGGGCATGTCGCCAGAAATTCGATTAGCTTTGGTCGGGTGAATTTTTTACGGTAAACGGCCTTCCCACGATGATCCTGACAATGAATATGGAAAGAGTTCTTACCCAGATCGATACCAATAAGCGCAATGTTTTCCATGATGGTTCTCCGAATGAAAGCCTGTCCTCAGCATAGTACTGGGAAGGAGGGAGTGACCATCTCATTAAATAAAGCACGCTAAGGCGTAACTACCCTCGGCTACACCGCGTCGGCACCACGCGGCTCTTTCTCCCCTTGCAGCGAAGCAATCAGCGGGCAAGAAACGTTCCCTTGCCGCGCATGGCAGGCGAACACAAGTTCGGATAGCACGGTTTCCATGCGCGCCAGGTCGGTCATTTTTTCGCGCACGTCCTGAAGCTTGTGCTCGGCCAGGCTGCTGGCTTCCTCGCAGTGGGTGCCGTCATCCAGCCTCAGCAGCTCTGCGATCTCGTCGAGGCTGAATCCGAGCCGCTGGGCTGATTTCACGAAGCGCACCCGCGTCACATCCGCCTCGCCATAGCGGCGGATGCTGCCATAGGGCTTGTCCGGCTCCGGCAACAAGCCCTTGCGCTGATAGAACCGGATTGTTTCCACGTTGACCCCGGCCGCCTTGGCGAAAACGCCAATAGTCAGATTCTCCAAATTTTTTTCCATATCGCTTGACTCCGTACATTGGTACGGAAGTAAGCTTAAGCTATCCAATCCAGATTTGAAAGGACAAGCGTATGTCTGAACCTCAAAACGGGCGCGGGGCGCTCTTCACTGGCGGGCTAGCCGCCATCCTCGCCTCGGCTTGCTGCCTGGGGCCGCTGGTTCTGATCGCCCTGGGGTTCAGCGGCGCTTGGATCGGCAACTTGACGGTGTTGGAACCTTATCGCCCGATCTTCATCGGCGCGGCGTTGGTGGCGCTGTTTTTCGCCTGGCGGCGCATCTACCGACCGGCGCAAGCCTGCAAACCAGGGGATGTGTGTGCGATTCCCCAAGTGCGCGCTACTTACAAGCTCATTTTCTGGGTCGTGGCCGCGCTGGTTCTGGTCGCGCTCGGATTTCCCTACGTCATGCCATTTTTCTATTAATCACAGGAGTTCATCATGAAAAAACTGTTTGCCTCTCTCGCCATCGCTGCCGTTGTTGCCCCCGTGTGGGCCGCCACCCAGACCGTCACGCTGTCCGTACCGGGCATGACCTGCTCCGCTTGTCCGATCACCGTTAAGAAGGCGATTTCCAAGGTCGAAGGCGTCAGCAAAGTTAACGTGACCTTCGAGACACGCGAAGCGGTTGTCACCTTCGATGATGCCAAGACCAGCGTGCAGAAGCTGACCAAGGCCACCGAAGACGCGGGCTATCCGTCCAGCGTCAAGAAGTGAGGCACTGAAAACGGCAGCGCAGCACATCTGACGCCCTTGTCTGCTACCACAAACGAAAAAGGATCTGTCGCATGACCCATCTAAAAATCACCGGCATGACCTGCGACTCGTGCGCGGCGCACGTCAAGGAAGCGCTGGAAAAAGTACCCGGCGTCCAATCTGCCATAGTGTCCTATGCCAAGGGCGCGGCCCAGCTCGCCCTTGATCCAGGCACAGCGCCGGACGCACTGACCGCCGCCGTGGCTGGCCTGGGCTACAAAGCGATGCTCGCCGATGCCCCGCCGACCGACAACCGCACTGGGCTGTTCGACAAGGTGCGCGGCTGGATGGGTGCCGCCGACAAGGGCAGCGGCGGCGAGCGCCCGTTGCAAGTCGCCGTGATCGGCAGCGGTGGAGCCGCGATGGCGGCAGCACTGAAGGCCGTCGAGCAAGGCGCGCAGGTCACGCTGATTGAGCGCGGCACCATCGGCGGCACCTGCGTCAACGTCGGTTGTGTGCCGTCCAAGATCATGATCCGCGCCGCCCACATCGCCCATCTGCGCCGGGAAAGCCCATTCGACGGCGGCATGCCACCCACACCGCCGACGATCTTGCGCGAGCGGCTGCTGGCCCAGCAGCAGGCCCGTGTCGAAGAACTCCGTCATGCCAAGTACGAAGGCATCCTGGACGGCAATTCAGCCATCACCGTTCTGCACGGTGAAGCGCGTTTCAAGGACGACCAGAGCCTTATCGTTAGTTTGAACGAGGGTGGTGAGCGCGTCGTGATGTTCGACCGCTGCCTGGTCGCCACGGGTGCCAGTCCGGCCATGCCGCCGATTCCGGGCCTGAAAGAGTCACCCTACTGGACTTCGACCGAGGCCTTGGTCAGCGACACCATTCCCGAACGCCTAGCCGTGATCGGCTCGTCGGTGGTCGCGCTGGAACTGGCGCAAGCCTTCGCCCGGCTGGGCAGCCAGGTCACGATCCTAGCTCGCAACACGCTGTTCTTCCGCGACGACCCGTCCATCGGCGAGGCCGTCACAGCGGCCTTCCGTGCCGAAGGGATCAAGGTACTGGAACACACGCAAGCCAGCCAGGTCGCGCATGTGAACGGCGAATTCGTGCTGACCACGGGACACGGTGAAGTACGTGCCGACAAGCTGCTGGTCGCTACCGGACGGACACCGAACACGCGCAGCCTGGCACTCGACGCGGCGGGAGTCACCGTCAATGCGCAGGGTGCCATCGTCATCGACAAGGGCATGCGCACCAGCACGCCACACATTTACGCGGCCGGCGACTGCACGGACCAGCCACAATTCGTCTATGTGGCGGCAGCGGCCGGCACCCGTGCCGCGATCAACATGACCGGAGGGGATGCTGCCATCAATCTAACCGCGATGCCGGCCGTGGTGTTCACCGATCCGCAAGTAGCAACCGTGGGCTACAGCGAAGCGGAAGCGCATCACGACGGGATCGAAACCGACAGTCGCACGCTCACGCTCGACAACGTGCCGCGTGCGCTTGCCAACTTCGACACACGCGGCTTTATCAAGCTGGTCATCGAGGAAGGTAGCGGACGGCTCATCGGCGTGCAGGTCGTCGCCCCGGAAGCCGGCGAATTGATCCAGACGGCTGTTCTCGCCATTCGCAACCGCATGACGGTGCAGGAACTGGCCGACCAGTTGTTCCCCTACCTGACGATGGTCGAGGGGCTGAAGCTCGCGGCGCAGACCTTCACCAAGGATGTCAAACAATTGTCCTGCTGCGCAGGATGAAAGGAGATGGAACCATGAAGCTCGCCCCATATATTTTAGAACGTCTCACTTCGGTCAATCGTACCAATGGTACTGCGGATCTCTTGGTCCCGCTACTGCGGGAACTCGCCAAGGGGCGTCCGGTTTCACGAACGACACTTGCCGGGATTCTCGACTGGCCCGCTGAGCGAGTGGCCGCCGTACTCGAACAGGCCACCAGTACCGAATATGACAAAGATGGGAACATCATCGGCTACGGCCTCACCTTGCGCGAGACTTCGTATGTCTTTGAAATTGACGACCGCCGTCTGTATGCCTGGTGCGCGCTGGACACCTTGATATTTCCGGCGCTGATCGGCCGTACAGCTCGCGTCTCATCGCATTGCGCTGCAACCGGAGCACCCGTTTCACTCACGGTTTCACCCAGCGAGATACAGGCTGTCGAACCTGCCGGCATGGCGGTGTCCTTGGTATTGCCGCAGGAAGCAGCCGACGTTCGTCAGTCCTTCTGTTGCCATGTACATTTCTTTGCATCTGTCCCGACGGCGGAAGACTGGGCCTCCAAGCATCAAGGATTGGAAGGATTGGCGATCGTCAGTGTCCACGAGGCTTTCGGCTTGGGCCAGGAGTTTAATCGACATCTGTTGCAGACCATGTCATCTAGGACACCGTGATCGGATATCGACCCAATGTTCTACGGCACCGGCATCGGATTCGCAGCGCGCGGATTGAACTCGGCGAAACGGTATATGCATTGCCGTGAACCGACCAAAAGGAGGTGTTCGATGAACGCCTACACGGTGTCCCGGCTGGCCCTTGATGCCGGGGTGAGCGTGCATATCGTGCGCGACTACCTGCTGCGCGGATTGCTGCGGCCAGTCGCCTGCACCACGGGTGGCTACGGCCTGTTCGATGACGCCGCCTTGCAGCGACTGTGCTTCGTGCGGGCCGCCTTCGAGGCGGGCATCGGCCTCGGCGCATTGGCGCGGCTGTGCCGGGCGCTGGATGCGGCGAACTGCGATGAAACTGCCGCGCAGCTTGCTGTGCTGCGTCAGTTCGTCGAACGCCGGCGCGAAGCGTTGGCCAATCTGGAAGTGCAGTTGGCCGCCATGCCGACCGCGCCGGCACAGCATGCGGAGAGTTTGCCATGAACAGCCCCGAGCGCATGCCGGCCGAGACACACAAGCCGTTCACCGGCTACCTGTGGGGTGCGCTGGCGGTGCTCACCTGTCCCTGTCATTTGCCGATTCTCGCCATTGTGCTGGCCGGCACGACGGCCGGCGCGTTCATCGGCGAGCACTGGGGTATTGCAGCCCTCACGCTGACCGGCTTGTTTGTCCTGTCTGTGACGCGGCTGCTGCGGGCCTTCAGAGGTCGATCATGAGCGCTTCCCAGCCAATTGAATGGACAGTGGCGCAACTGGCGCAGGCGGTCGAGCGCGGGCAGCTTGAGCTGCACTACCAGCCGATTGTCGATTTGCGCAGTGAGCAGATTGTCGGCGCGGAAGCCCTGTTGCGCTGGCGTCATCCGACGCTCGGACTGTTGCCGCCGGGCCAGTTCCTGCCCGTGATCGAATCGTCCGGCCTGATGCCGGAAATCGGCGCATGGGTGCTGGGCGCAGCCTGCCGTCAAATGCGCGACTGGCGGGTGCTGGCATGGCAACCGTTCCGGCTGGCCGTCAATGTTTCGGCGAGCCAAGTGGGGCCAGATTTCGACAAGTGGGTAAAGGGCGTGCTGGCCGATGCCGGGTTGCCCGCCGCGTATCTTGAAATTGAGCTGACCGAATCGGTTGCGTTCGGTGATCCGGCGATCTTCCCCGCCCTGGAAGCTTTGCGACAGATCGGTGTGCGCTTCGCCGCCGACGACTTCGGCACCGGCTATTCCTGCCTGCAACACCTGAAATGCTGCCCCATCAGCACGCTCAAGATCGACCAATCGTTTGTCGCCGGACTCGCCAACGACCACCGCGACCAGACCATCGTGCGCACCGTGATTCAGCTTGCGCATGGGCTTGGCATGGAAGTAGTGGCCGAAGGCGTGGAAACATCGGCGAGTCTTGATTTGTTGCGACAAGCGGACTGCGACACAGGACAAGGCTTCCTGTTCGCCAAGCCGATGCCGGCGGCGGCATTCGCCGTCTTCGTCAGTCAATGGAGGGGTGCCACCATGAATGCAAATGATCCGACTGCCACCAGTTGCTGCGTGTGCTGCAAGGAAATCCCGCTCGATGCCGCCTTCACCCCGGAAGGCGCGGAATACGTCGAGCACTTCTGCGGGCTGGAGTGCTATCAGCGCTTCCAGGCGCGCGCCAAGACCGGGAGCGAAACCGATGCCGATCCGAACGCCTGCGACTCATCACTGTCAGACTGAGGCATACCCTAACTGGATGTCAGGCAAGGCCGCACCGCGCCGTCAGAATAGAGTCCGCTTTCACATTCTTTGACACATGCTTGCCAAGGTCATAGATTTCAGCCTGACAAATTCAAGGCTTCGGGCGCAATGGAACCAAAAACCAACGTAAGCCCTACCGCCCATCCAGCCTATGGAGGCATCTTGCAGGGACAACGCATCGGTTACGTCCGAGTCAGCAGTTATGACCAGAACCCGGAACGCCAACTTGAGCAGGTCGAGATCGGCAAGCTGTTCACCGACAAGGCCTCAGGCAAGGACACCCAGCGCCCGCAACTGGAGGCTATGCTCGGATTCGTCCGCGAAGGCGATACCGTGGTGGTGCACAGCATGGATCGCCTGGCGCGCAACCTCGACGATCTGCGCCGTCTGGTGCAAAAGCTGACCAAGCGCGGTGTACGCATCGAGTTCTTGAAGGAGGGGTTGGTGTTCACCGGCGAGGACTCTCCCATGGCCAACCTCATGTTGTCGGTCATGGGTGCCTTTGCCGAGTTCGAGCGCGCCCTGATCCGCGAGCGGCAGCGCGAGGGCATCGCCCTGGCCAAGCAGCGCGGTGCCTACCGGGGCCGCAAGAAAGCCCTCTCCGACGAGCAAGCCATCACGTTGCGGCAGCGGGCCGCTGCGGGCGAGCCGAAGGCTCAGCTCGCCCGCGAGTTCGGCATCAGCCGTGAAACCCTCTACCAGTACCTTCGCACGGACGACTGAACCATGCCGCGTCGCTCGATTCTCTCGGCCACTGAGCGAGACACCTTGCTTGCGCTGCCAGAAAGCCAGGATGACCTGATCCGCTACTACACCTTCAACGACTCCGACCTGTCGCTGATCCGCCAGCGGCGCGGCGACGCCAACCGCCTGGGCTTTGCGGTGCAGCTCTGCCTGCTGCGCTACCCCGGCTACGCACTGGGTACTGACAGTGAGCTGCCCGAGCCGGTCATCCAGTGGGTGGCCAAGCAAGTTCAGGCCGACCCGGCGAGCTGGGCGAAGTACGGCGAACGCGACGTGACTCGCCGCGAGCACGCCCAGGAACTGCGCACCTACCTACAACTGGCCCCGTTCGGCCTGTCCGACTTCCGCGCCCTGGTGCGCGAGCTGACCGAGTTGGCCCAGCAGACCGATAAGGGTTTGCTGCTGGCCGGCCAGGCGCTGGAGAGTCTGCGGCAGAAGCGGCGCATCCTGCCGGCGCTGAGCGTGATTGACCGGGCCTGCTCGGAAGCCATTGCGCGGGCCAATCGCCGGGTCTACCGCGCCCTCGTCGAACCACTCACGGACTCGCATCGGGCCAAGCTGGACGAGCTGTTGAAGCTCAAGGCCGGCAGCAGCATCACCTGGTTGACCTGGTTGCGGCAGGCCCCACTAAAACCGAACTCCCGGCACATGCTCGAACACATCGAGCGGCTGAAGACATTTCAGCTGGTGGATTTGCCCGAAGCTCTGGGCCCGGCACATCCACCAGAACCGCCTGCTCAAGCTGGCCCGCGAGGGTGGGCAGATGACGCCCAAAGACCTCGGTAAGTTTGAGCCGCAGCGGCGCTACGCGACCCTGGCCGCCGTGGTGCTGGAGAGTACGGCGACCGTGATTGATGAGCTGGTCGATCTGCACGACCGCATCCTGGTCAAGCTGTTTAGCAGCGCCAAGAACAAGCATCAGCAGCAGTTCCAGAAGCAAGGCAAGGCGATCAACGACAAGGTGCGCCTGTACTCCAAGATCGGCCAGGCCCTGCTGGAGGCCAAGGAAAGCGGCAGCGATCCCTACGCCGCCATCGAGGCGGTGATTCCCTGGGACGAGTTCACCGAGAGCGTCAGCGAGGCCGAGCTGCTGGCCCGGCCGGAGGGCTTCGACCATCTGCACCTGGTTGGCGAGAACTTCGCCACCCTGCGCCGCTATACGCCGGCCTTGTTGGAGGTGCTGGAACTGCGCGCCGCCCCGGCTGCGCAAGGCGTGCTGGCGGCCGTGCAGGCCCTGCGCGAGATGAACGCCGACAACCTGCGCAAGGTGCCGGCCGATGCGCCCACCGCCTTCATCAAGCCGCGCTGGAAGCCGCTAGTGATAACCCCGGAAGGCCTCGACCGGCGCTTTTACGAAATCTGCGCCCTGTCCGAGCTGAAGAACGCGCTGCGATCCGGCGACATCTGGGTCAAGGGCTCGCGGCAGTTCCGCGACTTTGACGACTACCTGCTGCCGGCAGAGAGGTTCGCCGCGCTCAAGCATGCGCAGGCTCTGCCCCTGGCGATCAACCCGAACAGCAACCAGTACCTGGAAGAGCGCTTGCAGCTGCTGGACGAGCAGCTGGCCACCGTCACCCGCCTGGCCAAGGACAACGAGCTGCCCGATGCCATCCTCACCGAGTCGGGGCTGAAGATCACCCCACTGGATTCCGCGGTGCCCAATACCGCGCAGGCGCTGATCGACCAGACCAGCCAGTTGCTGCCGCGCATCAAGATCACCGAACTGCTGATGGACGTGGACGACTGGACGGGCTTCAGCCGCCACTTCACCCACCTGAAGGACGGTGCCGAGGCCAAAGACCGGACATTGCTGCTGTCAGCGATCCTGGGCGATGCGATCAACCTCGGGCTGACCAAGATGGCCGAGTCGAGCCCCGGCCTGACCTACGCCAAGCTATCCTGGCTGCAAGCCTGGCACATCCGAGACGAAACCTACTCGGCGGCCCTAGCCGAGCTGGTCAACCACCAGTACCGTCATACCTTCGCCGCTCACTGGGGCGACGGAACGACCTCTTCTTCCGATGGCCAGCGCTTCCGGGCGGGCGGTCGGGGTGAAAGCACCGGGCACGTCAACCCGAAGTACGGCAGCGAGCCGGGGCGGCTGTTCTACACCCATATTTCCGACCAGTACGCACCGTTCAGCACCCGCGTGGTGAATGTCGGCGTGCGCGATTCCACCTATGTGCTTGACGGCTTGCTGTACCACGAGTCCGACCTACGGATTGAGGAGCACTACACCGACACGGCTGGCTTCACCGATCACGTCTTCGCCCTGATGCACCTGCTGGGCTTCCGCTTCGCACCGCGCATCCGCGACCTCGGCGAAACCAAGCTGTATGTTCCGAATAGCGTCCAGGACTACCCGACATTGCGCCCAATGGTTGGCGGCACCCTGAACATCAAGCATGTCCGCGCCCACTGGGACGACATCCTGCGCCTGGCCAGCTCGATCAAGCAGGGCACCGTCACTGCCTCGCTGATGCTGCGCAAGCTCGGCAGCTACCCGCGCCAGAACGGTCTGGCCGTGGCCTTGCGCGAACTGGGCCGGATTGAGCGCACACTGTTCATCCTCGACTGGCTGCAAAGCGTAGAGCTACGTCGCCGCGTGCATGCCGGACTGAACAAGGGCGAGGCGCGCAACTCCCTGGCCAGGGCGGTGTTCTTCAACCGCCTCGGCGAAATCAGGGATCGGAGCTTCGAGCAGCAGCGCTACCGGGCCAGCGGTCTCAACCTGGTGACGGCCGCCATCGTGCTGTGGAACACGGTGTACTTGGAACGCGCCACCCAGGCGATGAGCGAAGCGGGGAAGTCGGTGGATAGCGAGCTGCTGCAATACCTGTCGCCGCTGGGGTGGGAGCACATCAACCTGACCGGCGATTATGTCTGGCGGCAGAGCCGCAGGCTGGAGGACGGGAAGTTTCGGCCGCTAAGGCTGCCCGGAAAACCTTAACGTACGATTTTTAATGAGATGGTCACTCCCTCCTTCCCAGTACTATGCTGAGGACAGGCTTTCATTCGGAGAACCATCATGGAAAACATTGCGCTTATTGGTATCGATCTGGGTAAGAACTCTTTCCATATTCATTGTCAGGATCATCGTGGGAAGGCCGTTTACCGTAAAAAATTCACCCGACCAAAGCTAATCGAATTTCTGGCGACATGCCCGGCAACAACCATCGCGATGGAAGCCTGTGGCGGTTCTCACTTTATGGCACGCAAGCTGGCAGAGTTAGGGCATTTTCCAAAGCTGATATCACCGCAATTTGTCCGCCCATTCGTTAAAAGCAACAAAAATGACTTCGTTGATGCTGAAGCTATCTGTGAAGCAGCATCACGTCCATCTATGCGTTTCGTGCAGCCCAGAACCGAATCTCAGCAGGCAATGCGAGCTCTGCATCGTGTCCGTGAATCCCTGGTTCAGGATAAGGTGAAAACAACTAATCAGATGCATGCTTTTCTGCTGGAATTTGGTATCAGCGTTCCGCGAGGTGCTGCCGTTATTAGTCGACTGAGTACCCTTCTTGAGGACAGTAGTTTGCCTCTTTATCTCAGCCAGTTACTGCTGAAATTACAACAGCATTATCACTATCTTGTTGAGCAGATTAAAGATCTGGAATCTCAGTTGAAACGAAAGTTGGACGAAGATGAGGTTGGACAGCGCTTGCTGAGTATTCCCTGCGTTGGAACGCTGACTGCCAGTACTATTTCAACTGAGATTGGCGACGGGAAGCAGTACGCCAGCAGCCGTGACTTTGCGGCGGCAACAGGGCTGGTACCCCGACAGTACAGCACGGGAGGTCGGACGACATTGTTAGGGATTAGCAAGCGGGGCAACAAAAAGATCCGAACTTTGTTGGTTCAGTGTGCCAGGGTATTCATACAAAAACTGGAACACCAGTCTGGCAAGTTGGCCGACTGGGTCAGGGAGTTGTTGTGTCGGAAAAGCAACTTTGTCGTCACCTGTGCTCTGGCAAACAAGCTGGCCAGAATAGCCTGGGCACTGACGGCGCGACAGCAAACTTACGAAGCATAAAGGCAGAAATACACCAGTTTAAACAATCATTCATCTGGTTTTGCGAATACTGATATTGATGATACTAACGGCCCACCGGCCTGTTGAGGAACCTGTAAAACGGAAAGGCTCATTGAAGCCGTATATTTTCTGGAGGTTCATCAGGCGCGGAACTCATCGAGGCGCGGGAATAAAATCCCATTCAGACGCCGGATAGATTCAAGCAAGCCAACTTGTCGTCAAAATCGGTGTTGCAAAAACGGGAGTGACCATAGATTCCGTTTTCTGAGACGACCCCACAAACAATTCCAATCGACAGCAGCATGATATATAATCATGACAATTACCGTATTATCGTAATTATCGTAAACATTACAAATTAAAAGGAACGTTCTCATGGCAAGAAAATTGGTTGAGTTTGACGATGTAGCGGCTGCGGCCCAAAAGCTCAAGGACGCCGGTAAACGCCCAACGGTCATCGCTATCAGAGACATCATTGGCAAGGGGAGCTTTACCACCATTTCAACGTATCTCAAACAGTGGTCAGAGGAACACTCCCTCGATGAAGAGCTGGTAGAGGTAGTCCTTCCAGAATCGGTTATGAGCGATGCTGAGCTCTTCCTACAGAAGATCTATACGGTAGCCAAAGCAAGCGCCGATGAACAGCTTGAGCGCGAGCGTGAACTGCTACGACAGAAAGAGATTGAGTACCAGGAAGATATGCAGCAAGCCGTGGACATGGCAAATGATGCCACCGAACGGGCTGAGCTACTGGAAGAACAACTTGAAGCTCTCACCAACAAAAAATCAGAGCTCGATGCGGCCCTTGGTAAGGCAGAAAACTCGCTATCCCTCAAGTCTGCGGAGCTAGAACGCTCACTGGCTGACATTGATAAGCTGGAAAAGCGGATCGTTGAGTTGGAGGGCAAGCTGGAGGCGAAAGTCGCAGATCTGACCCGAGCACAGGATCATCTGGAGCAAGCTAAAAGCGAAAATCGCTCTTTGAGCCAAAAATTGGCAACTACAGAGGGTGAGTTGGAGGAGCAAAAAGGCAAGAGTATAGAGCAGACAGAAAAGCTCCGGGCCGCTCAGGAACAAAAAACATCGCTGAAAGAGCAGCTCGAAAATGTACAGGCCAAACTGGCCCAATCACAGGACTCCCTTGCCACAGCCAAAGCTCATGGCGAATCCGCTGAACGAGAGTGCCAGCGCCTATCTGGAGAGGTAGAAAAGCTGGACGCCAAATTATCCAGCGCCGAAGCAGAAGCTCGCACTCTTGTTCAAGACAAAGGCATGATGGCTGGTCAGTTGCAGGAAAAAGACCAGCAGGCCAAGAGCCTCGAACAAAGACTCAATGATGCACTGACCAAAATTTCTGGGTTGGAGCAAGAGCTCGTTAAAGCTGGTAAGGGAGGGAAAAAGAAAGAGGAAAACTGATGGCGCGAAAGGCTAAATATTCAGAAGAGTGGCGACACAGAGCTGCGGCTCTTCAAACCAAGATTGAGGAGGCTATGACACTAGCCACCTCATCTATTGGCGACTATCGCTGGTTACACCGTCTCCATAGTTGGGTTACGGAGGTGGCTCAAGGTAAAGCCCCAGACTGGTGGACAGATCTGGATTGTGAAGTATCTCTCCCCCGAGAAGAAAAGCGGATCAGTACGTTCCTCTCGACACAAAAGAAGCGCATCACTCTCCAGATGTGTTTGTCGTAGGGGGCATCATGAAACAACTTCCTCCTGACACACCAGAACAATCACTGATCACTCAGTACAAAGGGCCTCGCCTTGTCGTTAAGGCCTACGCTGGAACGGGTAAAACCACGACACTGGTGAAGTACGCCCACAACAACCTCGATTCACGTATCCTCTACTTGGCATACAACCGGGCTATCCGCGACGAGGCAAGAGAAAAGTTTCCTGCAAACGTAGACTGCAAAACGTCCCACCAGCTTGCCTACGCCACTATAGGAAGAGGCTACCAGCACAAACTCTCCGGCAACCTAAGGCTCACCGATATTGCCCAAGCGGTGAATACCAAGAACTGGACGTTTGCCAAAGATATTCTCGATACGCTCAACGCCTTTATGTGCAGTGCAGACATGCGGATTCTTTATACGCATTTTGCTCGCGCCGATACGGGTAAAGTGCTTACGTCCAAACAGGAGAGATACCAAATCCAGGTGGTCGAAGGTGCTGAGCTCATATGGAAACGGATGACAAACGTTCAAGATCCGTTCCCGACCGTACACGACTGCTACCTCAAACAGTATCAGCTCGGGATGCCGAATCTGTCTCGCCGGTACACCACCATTCTTTTTGATGAGGCACAAGACGCTAACCCCGTAACAAGTAGCATCGTCCTACAGCAGAACTGCAAGGTAATCCTGGTTGGAGATCGCCACCAGCAGATCTATAGGTTCAGAGGCGCAAATAACGCCCTTGATAGCAAAGAGCTCATGAACGCCGACCAACTCTATCTCACTCATAGCTTCCGCTTTGGACCTAACGTTTCCCTGGTGGCAAACGCCCTTCTTGAACTCAAAGGTGAAACACGACCTGTTGTTGGCCGGGGACCAGCAGATCAGGTAGTCATGTTTTTACCAGGTGATGTGGGCCATCGCGCAATACTTCACCGAACCGTCATGGGGGTTATAGAGACGGCGCTCTCTGCGACCGAATCCGGAGCGCAGGTTTTCTGGGTCGGTGGAATCGACGCTTACCAGATCAATGAGCTCCAGGATTTGTACTGGTTTTCGATGGCAGAGCCAGACCGGGTAAAGAATAAGAAACTGCTTGATGAGTATGAAGACTACTTCGAGTATCAAGAAGTAGCGAAGGCGACCAAAGACCCTGAGATGATGAGGGCTGTCAAGATCATCAACAGCTACGATGAAATCCCTGAACGACTCACCACTCTACGACGCAATACAGTCAAAGAAGAGTTTGGGGCTGACATTACGGTCTCAACAGCTCATCGGTGCAAGGGGTTGGAGTGGGACTTTGTTCAGCTCTATGACGACTTTCCGGATGTCCTGGACCCAGAGCTCGACCCAATGGCCCGTGACGATGAAATAAACCTGCTCTACGTCGCATCCACCAGAGCGATGCGAATCCTTGCATTGAACAGCGCTGTCGAGATGGTTATCCGCTACATCACCCAAAAACGCATGGTCGAGAAGCAGATGAAGATGGCCGCAGAAGCGACAGAAGTTGAAGAGGACACGACCAAATAGTTTGGTCAATTCTTTCACATGTGAAAGTTGACAAATAAAACGCTCTAAGCGCCCTAAATGGGCGCTTACACCTGCCTAATTTCACGCCTCCCACCTCTACCATATCGAGCATGGGAAAATACGTGCGTGAGACTATGAAAAAATCACCTTTGAATTTACTGCTCCTTGCAGCGCTCACGCTGGGGGCATCACACCAGGCTTGGGCTCAAGATGGCACACGGCCTGGTTTTTATGAGCGAAAGGAAGAGGGTTGGTTCTGGTACAAGGAAGAGCCCAAAGAACCAGAGAAAAAACCCGAAAAGCCCAAACCAAAGCCTGTGGCAGAAGCGAAGCCTACACAGCCGAAGCCTGCTGCTCCGCTACCGAGCGGCCCAGAAATGTTCTCAGCGGAATGGTTCCGGGAAAACTTACCCAAATACAAAGACCTTGCTTGGAACAATCCTACCGTCGAAAACGTCAGGACATTTCTCTATTTGCAGCGATTTGCGATAGATCGCTCTGAACAGTTTTCAGATGCTACAGAGCTGGCGGTCGTAGGTGATCCTTTCTTGGATGAAATTACTCGACGTCCTGCTGCCACGTTTGCCTCACAACAAGTTGATCGTGACGCTGGTAACGCCAAAAACATGCTACTCAAAAGCGTAGCCGACCGCGTAGGGATATTCTTCTTCTACAAGTCCGACGATGACTACAGTGACTTGCAAGCACCGCTCATCAAGATGTTGGAACAAGGAGAAGGATTCTCGATCATTCCTGTATCTATGGACGGCAAACCACTCCCCAGTGGGCTTTTCCCCCATTACAAAACCGATGAAGGCCATGCCAAACAACTTGGTATCGTAACTTTCCCTGCTGTTTACCTCGCATCTCCAGACGGTCAGTTCGCTCCTATAGGACAAGGGCCAATGTCTCTTCCTGAGCTGAATCACAGGATTTTGGTCGCAGCAAAACGCAATGGTTGGGTCACAGACGAAGAGTTTAACCGTACACGTCCGGTACTCAACCTGGAAAACAACATAGCCGAACGCTTGGCCTCACCAGAGCTGGGCTCTGACCTCAAACAGCTATCTCAAGCGAGCGGTGATAAAGACAACTTTGTGCCACCGGAACAACTCATGAAGTACATCCGGGACAAATTACAGGAGAACTAAGATGGTCACGCACAAGACATTAAAAAGGAGCCTGCTTGCCCTGAGTGTGGCGGCCAGTCTCGTCATGGCACCGACAGGGGCGATAGCCGCTAACGGCCTCCAATCACAGATGGACAAACTCTTCAATGAAATGAGCAACACAACACCACCTGGGGTTTATGAAAGCCAACGACGTGGCGTTTTAGCTGGTGGCCGGTTCACTGCAAAGACACGAATCTTCGACGAGAACCTGGTGAGCTTTGCCCCTCCATCATGGAAAGCTGGTTGCGGTGGTGTAGATCTGTTCGGCGGTTCGCTTTCCTTCATTAACGCGGATCAAATTGTCCAACTCCTTCGGGCTGTAGCAGCCAACGCCAAGGGCTATGCCTTCCAGCTTGCGCTCGATAACGTTTTCCCGGACGGAGCGAAGTGGATAGAGAACTTCCAGAAGAAAGTGCAAGCGCTCAACCAACATCTGGGCAACTCCTGCCAGCTCGCTCAAGGTTTCGTGAACGACCTAACCAGCGGCATGGACCTTAAACACAAAACTGATGCTTCTATAACCGCGACAACTTCCGGCCTGTATGAAGACTTCTTCGGGTCCAAGCAGGAAACCAGCGGCAAGAGTCCCCTGGAAGAACTGAAAGCCAACAAGCCTGACGAATACAACAAGATGATTGGCAACATCGTCTGGAAGCAACTCAAGAGCAATAACGCCAACACCTGGTTCCAGTACGGGGATAACACCCTTCTTGAAGCGATCATGTCTTTAACCGGCACAGTCATCATTGGTGATCTGGTAAACGACCCGAACTCAACCGGCACTGGTGCGAAAACAACCCCTCTGACGACCCTACCAGGTAACAAGATCACCTTGTCAGACCTGATTTCAGGCGGTTCTGTTGAGATCTATTCCTGTGATTCTGATACGACCAACTGCCTGAGTGCTGGCTCCAGCAATAAAACTGTCGTGCTCAAAGGTATCAAGAACCAGATCACCGATATGCTGTTAGGAACCAGCTCTACACCTGGTGTGATCTACAAATACGCAACGAACTCTGGAACCTTAACCGACCCAGAAAAGGCCTTTGTTTCTAACCTCCCCGGAGGGATTGGCACCATTGTTCGTAACTTGTCTGTCCTTTCGCAGGACGGCGCTAACCTGTTCGCAACAGAGTCATCAGGAGCGATAGCCCTAACCATGATGTATAGCTTCTCGGAAGAGTTCTTCCGCGCAGCTCGCATTGCGATGGCTAACAGCAAATCACCCTACAAGAAAGAGGCACTAGAGCTTCTCGCGCAATCGCAACAGCAAATCCGTGCTGAATACACAATCCTGTCCTCTCAATACGGCGATCTGGCAAGCCAAATTGAGAAATACAACAACCTACTGGACAACATCCGCAAGCAAAAATACATGCTGGCAACTTTGTCCAATCCTCCTAGCACGAACTAAGGAGCTATTGGAATGGGATCTTTTTCAATCCACTCTATCGGTGACTCTGCTTTTCTGGAGCAAATCCTGATTGCAGTATCAATGATCACTGGCACCGGGGATTTCGAGAAGATGGTCAGTATTGGCCTGCTTCTTGGGGTCTTGATGATCTGTATTCAGTCCGTCTTTCAGGGCGCAAAGCAAATCAACCTCCAGCAAGTGCTGGTAGGTTGGATTCTATATGCCTGTTTCTTCGGCCCAACCACAACGGTGACTATCGAGGACGCTTATACAGGGCAGGTTCGAGTCGTCGCCAATGTCCCTATTGGGGTAGGCTTTGCTGGAGGTGTCATATCCAACGTGGGATACACCATCACCAATTTGTTTGAAACTGGATATGGGGTAATCGTACCAAATGTCACGGAAAGCCACTTTTCCGAAACACTGAAACTATTGAATGACGTCAGACGGCGAGCCTATGACACGGGGGTTTTTACTGCGCTTAACTCAGCAAATGGGGGCGGCTATGTTGACGTGAGGCGTTCCTGGAACAATTACATTCGGGAATGCACGTTAACCAAAGTTGATCTCAACCTAATGTCCCTTGATGAGTTGATGAACCGTTCAACTGACTCAGCTTTGCGATTCAACTCACAGCTCTACGGAACTAGGTTGTATTTGTCTACAGCAAACCCTGACGGCGCTGACTACACATGTACTGACGGATGGGTGGCTATTAGCACTGCAACCGCCAACCTAAGCAGCCCGGTTGTTGTTGATGCTCTTAACAGCCTACTTGGTATTGATACATCAACTGGAGACAACGCTCTAACGAAGCTGACCGATTCGCTTCAAGCGATGGGTGCCACAACTACGTCATCAATCGACTATCTGAAAGCCGCCGTTCTGGAGCCCCTCTATTATGAAGCCGCAGCAGGACGTTATCAGGACCTCCAGGATTATGGCTCTGCATTGATGGTCAACCAAGCTATTCAGCAACGGAACACCCAGTGGGCCGCAGAGCAGTCGATGTTCATGACCGTCGTCCGACCAATGCTGACGTTCTTTGAAGGCTTTATTTATGCTATAACCCCGATCATTGCTTTTATTATCGTGATGGGCAGCTTCGGCCTCCAGTTAGCCGGTAAATATGTGCAAACCATCCTCTGGATTCAGCTATGGATGCCAGTCCTCTCAATTATAAACCTGTTTGTTCATACCGCCGCGTCAAATGAGATGTCTAGCCTCAGTGCTGGTGGTCTCAACTCCATGTACGCTCTTTCCTCAACTGGAGATGTTCTGCAACACTGGATTGCAACCGGCGGTATGTTGGCTGCGGCCACTCCGGTGATTTCCCTGTTTATCGTCACAGGTAGCACCTACGCCTTCACCAGCTTGGCATCGAGAATAAGTAGTTCTGACCACGTTGACGAAAAGATGCAAACGCCAGATCTACTCAAGCAAGGTCCGGTTATGCAAAGTCAGCCAGCGTACAATCACAACCAGTTCAGTGGTGCGATTGCAAACGGCGCAGAAAGCATGATCAGTACCTTCTCGCTTGGCTCCACTTTGGCATCAGGCGTGAGCTCCGCACAGGCATTACAAAGTCAGAAATCGGAGGCTTTCCAAAGCACTCTTGGTCGAGGTTTTTCTGATGGAGTAAGTCAGGATCAAGCCTATTCAAGACTCTCCAATGTCGGGCGCAACGTTTCGTCGCAAAACACAGCTCAAAGCCAATTGATCAACCAGCAAGCCAAGAACTTCATGGATAAGTTCCAGGTGGATGATAGCCACTCTGATGCTGTCAAAGGTGCTTTTGCCATGCAGGCTATGGGCACACTCGATGTTGACGAAGCTGCGTCCATGCTTATGCCTATGGTTGGCAAGGCCAGGGCAGCAATGAAGGCCGCTGCTGGTGTGAAATCAAACAGTACAGCCCTAGTTCCTGCTGGTGGTAATGGCGAATCAGGCGGCGGCAGTGATGTCCTGGACATCAAAGCGCAAGCAAAGGGAGCAACAGAGTCATCAACTCAAGACTCTTCAAGCTGGTCAGCGAGTGATGTGTCCCAGTTCATGAAGGGTGTGAGCTATTCGCAAACCGATAGCCAGGCGTTGACAAATCAATTAGCGCAGGGTTTCAGCCGTTCTGGAAGCGAGTCATTCAAGCAAACCTGGGGCGATAGCTTATCCCAGAACCTATCCAAGTCCGCTTCTGAACTGGTGTCTGCATCGGACACCTTCACAACAATGAGTCAGCTCCAAAACCAAATGGGCTCCATGACTAATACCGACTTTAAAACTCTCGGTGGTGCAGTAGCACAAACCCCTGCGGCCATGAACCAACTGAATGACTATTTCCGAAATGCCGCGCCGCAATCGGTTAAAGACGAGGCGGCTTCACTACAGCAAAGATACCAAGCCTACGGAATGTCTCCTCAAGTGGCCCAGGCAGCAGCGCGAATGACAGCAATGACCAACTCCAAAAATTACGAACAGGGTAAGGAGCTTGGCGGGTATCAAGCCGCACTACAGGCGATCAATACCGCGTCCGGTCGCAACGGAGCATTTAGTGGTGATGCTTACGGAAATAACGGCATTGAAGGCCCGAATGTTCAAGGCCTACCAGGTCAGGTTCAAGGGGCTGTAGGCAGTGGACCTAACATCCCAACCGGATTCCGGGAGAATGTGGCTGGGATGGCTGGAACTAATCCGGCATCAGAAGCTGGGCAATTACCAACGAATAGCCCCCTTGTTCAAAATGAACATGCAGCCGGTACGTCAGCTCTTCATAACCAAGCACAGCAAACAGAGCGAAATGTATCTGCTCCTGAACTGAAAAAAGCCCAAGATAACCTTATGAACTCGCTTCCGGAAATGTCTTGGAGCGCTTCGGCGTGGGGAGCGTGGGACAACTCCAGTGATTGGATGGGCCGCAGAGCTGAACAAGCAGGTGGAGCTCTCATTGCTGGTGGTCAAGCTGGCGCTGATGCGTTCTCAAGAGCGATGGATCAAATGAGAACGATGACACCTGAACAACGCGACCAATTCATCGCGGCCACTCAACGCGGCGACCAGGCCGTGCAAGAGGAGTTTGGCTGGGCCGGTGATGCGATGGTCGGTATGGCTAAACTTGGCCGCAACGTCATGGGAGCTGCTGCAAGCGGCTATGATGCAGCGAAGGAGTGGTTAACTGGTAAATCTGATCTATCGGAAGCCGCTAAAGGGATGAGCATTGAGGAACGCGGCGCGTTCTATGCAGCAGCGCTATCCTCTGCCGCAGAAGCTGGTGGTGGAGCCGCGCAGCAGTTTATGAACCAGTACGGTGATGAGTTCAAAGAAACGATGCAGTCTATCGCTCAAAGCCGTTATGGGCTGACTGAATCCCAAGCCGCTGTTTATGCCGAATCGTTTGACACAAACGAAGGTCGCATGAACCAGGCTGTTCAGAATCTGAAAATGGAGTATGCAGAACGTAACCCGGATGGCTCACCGATGATGCAAGGAGGTCAGCCTGTTCTTTCTCAGCAAAACGAAGAGTTTACGGACAAGCTGGTAAACGTATTGCAGAACTCGACGGAAGCTGGAGACCGTTCAGGTAGCTATTTGACTGCCGTCAGGGGGTACAACATAGCAAATCAAAGGTTCTAAAAGACCAACCAAATAATAAGGGGGCAGCAGGCCCCCTTATTCGTCTCCAGCTCCAATATGGAAGCGCTGGTCAAAATCATAGGAATCTTGAAACCCACCAGTTTGTTTTTTTCTGCGCCGGGTAGGTGGTGCCTCTTTATATGCTGACCGCGCAACGCGGATAAAGCACGTTAGTCCAAACAGAGCCCCGACAACCAAAGCAACTTGCCACTGGAAGTAAGCGATCCCTCCCCAAAAGATAACAGCAGCCCAAAGGCTTTTGTGAACCAGAAATAGGAAACGAGCACCCCAAACGCCGAAGGGAGCCAGCGCCACACCAAGTCCCCAAGGTGTGTCAGCCATCATGGCTATTCCCAGAAGCACCATTCCCAGCAGAAGAATATTGACCACATGTTTCATATCAACCCCCTTACTCTTTACCCCCAGTTTACCACGGCATCAAAAAATGCAACTGTGAAAATTTGACTATTTTTTGCTAAACAACTATTCCATTGGCAACTTCTTCGATTAGAATTTGCCCTCAAACTTTCACATGTGAAAGTTTGCCCTTACGGAACAAGGCGTTTATTGACAAAGCATTACATAGTTGAACATGTCAAACAAATCGCATACACTATGGAATAGGCCATTGCTAACGCTTTGGTCCCCATCTGCAACACCGCAGAGTTCTCTTTCTCAAATATCTCTTTCTGTAAACACCATCATCCTTGTGTGGTCGGGATGCGCCTTTGCCTTCCCTGCCCTCCTCAGCTCCTGCTGTATTCGCAATTTCAGCCCTCGCTGTATCCCTAAAATCACTTATACATAAACGCTATTTAATATCACAAAATACCGCACTCCCTGTGCGCTATTTCCGCCATTCTTTTGGCGCACTTTCCATTACTATCGCAAAAATATCCGTATCCCATTGATTACTAAAAGTATTGTAACTTTGTTCCGTTGGTACAAAGTTAAGTGTATGTTTTTAAAGGTTTTTTATTGTTGACAGCATCATTATTTGGGCTTGTAAAGGCGCAAAATGTGTCAGTTTGTGACAATAGAAGAACTCTAAAAGCGTTCATTGAATAACGCACTTTTTGTATGGCTAACAACGCAGTTTAAAGGGTGGCAAACAATGGATAAATGCCAATTGATAGACATCCCAAGCGACCCAGAGAAGAAACGTGAGTGGATCAAGTACAAACTCAAGATCCAGGGGCTTTCTCTGGCCGCATTGGGCAGAAAACACAAAACATCTCGGCAGGTGGTGTCTACGGCACTCTATAAGCCCAGTCCACGCTGGGAACATGAGATAGCTACAGCTTTGGGTGTGAAGCCGTCTGAGATTTGGCCGGAGCGGTACGACGAAGAACACGAAATACCCCTCAGACATAAGGAGGCAAGCTGATGAAGAACAAAGCCAAGGCGCTAGTTCTGTCTGCGGCTCTCCTTTCATCAACAGCGAATGCTATTGACCTGAGCGGAACCATCTTCGACAAAGCAGCGAAAGCATATAACCTCGACCCTCTTCTAGTGTATTCGGTCGCATTGGCCGAATCTGCATCAGGGAGAGGTAATGGCTCTATAAGTCCTTGGCCTTGGACGCTTCGCGTTCCTGGGCTTCCTTTCTATGCTAAGTCGGAAGATCAGGCAAAGGCTAAGCTCGCTGAGTTTCAGCAGCAGTACGGTCGTGCCATTGATGTCGGGTTTATGCAAGTGAGCATCCGGTGGAATGGTCATAGAGTTTCTTCTCCAGCAGATCTTCTCGACCCAGAGACCAACGTCATGGTTGGGGCAGAGGTGCTATCAGAAGCCATTCAGTCATCTCCAAATGACTTGGAGCTTGGCGTTGGCCGCTATCACGCCTGGGAAGACGAAATCCGAGCCAGAAACTATGGTAGCCGAGTCTTGGCTATCTATCGCAACCTTCGTGATTTGTGAGGGGGGCGGAATGTTGGAACTGGATATTATTGGTGCGTGGGATGCAAGAGCCGTCAACCTCGATCAAGAAGAAGCTGATAGAAACGTCTACGAGTTCGATCTGACATTGTGGAACCTGCTATCCACTCTGGCAAAAGAACGTCCAGATGATGCGGCCTCACAATTTTCTTTGGGCATGGACACCGTTCAAAAGCTGTCACTGGCAACACCTTCCCAATTGGAAGCTCTGGCCTCTGGCGTGTTGATCTCTTTCAAACTCGAAACAGCAGAGCAGAACATCATCACGCGACTCTCTGGCGACTACGACCCTGTAGTTTTTATCAACCATAGTGTTGATGAATTTGATGCTGCCTACTGGTTGCTATTTAACCGCGTCGCATCGAGAGACCCGGAGATGGCAAAGGAAGTTTTCGGGGTTTCGAGAGAGCTTGCGGAGCTGGTGGCTAAGGCAACAGACAGCCAGTTGCGCCACATGTCTGGAACAACGGTTACGCATTTTACGCTTCGTTTTGCTCCGAGCATCATTGAAGAAATTCTCGATGACAGCCGGGAAGAGTTAACACACCCGGTATTGAAAAAACTGCAACAGTCTCTACAGGGACGTGGGAGGTGGAGATGAACATTGGCAACTCTGGTACATTGGGTCGCTGGGTTACAGCTCGACACATGGCCCTTGCTGGGTACATCACAAAAATCATCATGATCGAGACTGGCCTGACCTACAAACAGGTCAGACGGCTTTACCAGGATCTGGAGAGGGACGGATATACTCTGGAACGAAAATCCAGAACTTTCCGGGGTGGTGCGACACTGATTCATAGTCACACATCCAAGATACAGGCCTCTCTTCTAATGCAGCTCTACTTCAACATTGGTGGAGAAGCCGTGTTGCGGTCTGTGAACATCAAAGCCTTGAACAAGGCATTTAGAATGTATCACGCAATCCGCAAAGAAGTGCCCGGAATGAAAGGTGCTCGGTGGGCTCCGTTTGATATTACTGATGCCTGGTGTCTTGCTTCGGAGCTGAGAAGTGGGGACGCAATGCTGGAGGTGTGCGACAACTGCAAGTGTACGTACTTCACCTCTGTTAATCAAAGAACCTGCGTTGAATGTCCGTTCTGCAAAGAACAAGGAAGGCATGGTGGTGGGGAGAAAGAGTGTGCTTGAGTAGACTATGACATTTCGGACCAGAAGATGAGCGCCCAAACTTTGCGGCGCTCATTTTTTACTTCTTCTGTGGGATACGGTAGCGCTCCAGCTCGACAGCTCCCAACCCCTTGAAAGCATCCGGGCGACGTCCTTGCCCACTCCACGAAACTCCGTCTTTTGAATATTTAGCATTATCAGGTTCTGATCTGCTCGTGAACATTTCGTTGAGCAAGCCGATGTCCACACCGCAGGATTCCATGTCGCTCATTATTCGCTCAGCCTGAGCTCGCTTTTCTTTTTCTTCTTCTTCTCGCTTTTTGTACTCTTCCTCCAGTTCATTGAGAACGCCCTTCATTCTGTCAATGATCTCCCGAACTTCATCTAACGGGAGTCCTCGCAACAGGGTGCGAATGCGGCTTTTACGCTTTAACTCTGCGATTATTAACTCTCTACGTTCAGCCGCTGATAGCGTAGAGAACTCCTCGTGGTCTTTCATGTCATACGGAGCCCATCAGTTTTCCTTTAAGTGAATCACGTTGAGAGTTCAGTTTTTCGTCAGTCTGCACTGGCGAATTTTGATGCTGTGCAGATTGACTCTCTGAACTCTGTTGCTCAAAAGACCCAATGTTGCCAGAAAATCGAAGAGAATAAAGACCCAATAGAGCAAGGGCGCGGAGCCGATCACTACGCGCCTTATGCTGCATCTGGGACAGTTCACGATAGAGCTCCGGAAAGGCTTGCTCCGATATGTTCAGATTAGATATTTTTCCATCCCATTTGCTACCAGCCACAACGACCTCCTATCTATCAGCCGCAGAACCAGAAGCCCCTGGCATTGGATGCCACGGATTCGTTGGGCAGTACGATCCTGCTCTTAGGGAAAAGCTCCTTGGCCGCATCTTGGTAAGCCTCGGCACCGCCACCAGCCAGCAGAACTACGTCAGCATCCATCCCGTCCTCACGCATTGACTTCCGCATAGGGATCAAGGCGTTTTGAGCGACTTTGGTTGAGGCTTTCTTGAAGTAGTCTTTGATCGATACCTTTTCACCGTAGAGGAAGATTTCGGCCTTACCGGCACGAATAGCTTTCTCGATCTTTTCGATGCCAGGGGCACCGCCGTGGTCTTCCTGAATTAGCCGGTCCGTTTCCTGTAGCAACACCGACATCGCCTTGAGGCTGGTGCCAGATGAGTGATAGCGGACCTCTCCCTCTTCAAGAGCTACCCAGTCTACAGAAAAGAACCCAGGGTCAATTACAACGGTTTTTCCTCCCTGGATAATCTCCAGGAGGTCTTCATCTTTGGTTGAACTTACAACATCCATGTAAGCACCGGCAGGTTGAGGTACAACCACGACAGACTTAACCGCTACCGATCGTTTTGGCGTGATCTGGTGTTCGCCCTCAAGCCGAGCTTTCAACGCCTCTCTGCGCTCTACGTCCATGTACTGACTAACAGGCAGGCCAGTCACCAGCACATCGATCTCCTTCTGCTCGGACATCAGGAGTGCAGCGTAGAAAAGAGCCTTGTATGGATTGGTCGAAGGATAGTCGCCGTGAAGCTCACGCTCCCATCCTTGCAATCGGTCAGGCTCGACGCCTGCAACCCATTTCTCTCCATCAATCACAACCTGAATGCAGGTCCCTGCACCGCCAGTTAACTGTTGTGGCATCAGTTCCAATGGACCTGCCCCCACCGGCATGACGACTGTGCGAGCTTCCTCACCTTTATACCCCATTGCCATTTTCAGGTTGGAGTAACCAATATCCAAACCCAGAACAAATTGACTCATGAAATCCTCCAAAGATTGCTTTTAGATTGCTTTTCGATTGCTTGCCGCGTGTTGGATAGAGAATAAGGCTAAAAGCGGGGACAGATGGCCTGTGTAATTGCCCAAAAGGGGCATATAGGTTGCTTTTCGGTGGCTTTTTGATCGTTGAGTAAGGGAACCTATGGGAACGCTGCACGGATAGGCTCAGATAAACAGACCTTACCCTCGCATCGAGAACCGCTTGCCCTCCAGCATCGAGAGACGGTGGTAAAGAGGCAATTGGAATCTTTGATGCCATATCCAATATATCTGGAATCTTTACATATAGATTCATATCTAAAGAGGCTGTGAAAGAATAAGAGCATCAAGATTCCAGATAGATAGAGGGAAATTTGACAAATTCCAAAGATGGGTTAGCCTAGTGACAGAACTAGATTCCAGTATTGGAATAATCAGCTTAAAATTCCAGATAGATAGTTATGTGGATAGGAATTGGATAGGAATTGGGAGGGTATTGAGGTGAGTCTACCAACAGAGCGATGGCTAGATCTGCTAGATCCGAAGCTCGAAGAAGAACGATCCGAGATAACAGAGGATCTGCTAGAGGCAGAGGGACGTGAGTTTGTTGCAGAGGTACGGAGCAAACTGGATCACGCCTTAGCGGTTCTTGCTGTCGAGGCGCAGCAGGAAGCGGACATGTACTGGAACGCGCACAAATCAGCGCGTGAAGAAGCGTCAGAGGACGAACAAGGGCGTGTCGGTACACGGGTTCGCATTCTAGGCGTATCACTCGTTGCAGAGTGGTATCGCAACAGATTTGTCGAACAAGTTCCCGGACAAAAGAAAAGGGTTCTATCGACACATATCAAGAAGGGTCGCGGTCATGCCTACAGCATGTCGCACTTCAAGAAAGAGCCTGTCTGGGCACAAGAGTTGATCCAGCAAGTTGAAACCAGGTATGCCGTGTTAAGACAACGCGCCACTGCCTTAGCAAAAATTCGCCGGGCGCTAAACGAGTACGAGCGCCAGCTAAACAAGACACATAGCGACGAGGTGTGACAACATGACAGCATCTGTAGCGGCCACTGAATTGGCGAAACTGGGGAAATGTGAAGCGATGATCAAGAAAGTCGCCAGCCATCCTCGCCCTGCCCTGTCAAAGCGCCCACAATCGCCACAGGGGACAGATAGCACCCTTCGGGGTGAGTTCGCTCATTTCCGATATGAAGCGGCAGCCCTGCGCTTTATGAGCGGCACTGCGGGGGCTAAGCGTCGCATCTACCAGCTAGTGTTTTCAGCGACGGTAGCAGCGGGAGCATTGACAATGCTGGCGGCATGGACCACCAGCTAGAAAGTATCGACGGAAAAATCATGAGCAAGAGAACCAAAGACAAAGACCTGGAGAAACTCGACGTAATCAAAGACTCACCGCAAATGAGCCTGTTTGAGATCATTGAATCTCCGGCCAAGAAAGACGACTACTCAAACACCATCGAGATCTACGATGCGCTGCCGAAGTACATTTGGGACCAAAAGCGTGAGCATGAAGATTTATCCAACGCTGTAGTGACGCGACAATGCACCATCAGAGGCCAGCATTTCACGGTGAAGGTGAAGCCAGCCATCATCGAGAAGGATGACGGAAGAACCGTGCTGATCTACGCGGGACAGCGAGAGGAAATCCTTGAGGATGCTCTACGCAAGCTCGCAGTGAACGGGAAAGGCCATATCATCGAGGGCAAGGCTGGAGTCATGTTCACTCTGTACGAACTCCAGAAAGAGCTCTCGAAGATGGGTCACGGTTACAACCTGAACGAAATCAAGGAAGCAATCCAGGTTTGTCGTGGCGCAACACTCGAATGTATCAGTAATGACGGTGAAGCCTTCATCAGCTCCAGCTTCTTCCCGATGGTGGGACTTACCACCAGAGGTGAGTTTCGCAAGAAAGGCGGGAACGCCAGGTGCTATGTGCAGTTCAACCCGCTGGTAAACGAATCGATCATGAATCTGTCGTTTCGTCAGTACAACTACAAAATCGGAATGCAAATCCGCTCCCCTCTTGCACGGTACATCTACAAGCGAATGAGCCACTACTGGACTCAAGCATCGCCAGATTCGCCGTACACGCCATCGCTTATCAGCTTCCTGACCCAGAGCCCTCGTGAATTGAGCCCACGGATGCCGGAGAACGTCAGAGCTATGAAGCTCGCTCTGGAGGCCCTCATCAAACAAGAGGTCATAAGCGACTACGACGCGAACCAGATCAAGGATGGACGCAGAGTCATCGACGTGCGGTACGTCATAAGGCCTCATGAGAACTTCGTGAAGCAGGTGATGGCGTCCAACAAGCGTAAGCAGCAGACAGAGCTACGAGCCATCAAGCAAGGTATGATCGACCACGACATCATTGATGAACCCCAGCGTAAGGGGAGATAGCCACCAGAAGCTCCCAATACCCCCAGGGAAAAGAAAGATAGGCGCGTCAGCGCCTTTTTTTATGCCAGAAGAAAGCGCACAAGGTACGCCCACAAGAAAGGTCCGGAAACGGAATGCCTCCGCATATGGGGGAGCTGCACGGATAGAGCGAACGTGACCCCAGATGCTACGTGGGCTGTGGCTCGATATATGGGAACGTTGCACGGTAGTTGCAAGCTGAGTCTCAGTACCGTGCAAGCGTAAGCCGCGACAAAGGATAAGTGCCATGCAGCTCCGGTGGTTCCCGTAGAGTGGCTCCCGTAAAGTATTGATAGCTAAAGGGTTAGGATGTGGGAGACCTGCACGTTATGAGATTTGATATGTGGGTACGTTGCACGAAAGCAGGCCCTGAACCTCTCGATATATGGGAACTCTGCACGATTGACGAAGCAGAACAAAGTCTGACAGATCAGGACAAACCTAAAAAGGCAGTCAAAATGACTCTAATAGTCCATAAGGTGATCGCGCTCACATAAAAAGAGGCCAAAAGTTATCCACATTTGCTGTGCATAAACGGGGTTTGGGTATGTGGGAACGCTGCACGATCACATGTGGGAACGCTGCACGGAGCAAAAAACGACCAAAATTGATATATGGGAGCGTTGCACGTTAAGAAGAAAATATATGGGCTGACTGCACGTATGACCTTAGACATGTGGGAACACTGCACGAACACCAGATCTGATATGTGGGAACGCTGCACGAAAGCTCTGTTTTGTAAGGATTTTGTGGAAAAAAGAGGGGTTCCGTGTGGATAACGGTGTATAAGATCCAAGGGTATATGGGGGCGTTGCACGGCAACCTATGGGAACGCTGCACGGCAACCTATGGGTTTGCTGCACGGAATAAATATGAAAATACCAGCAATATCAAGGCGTTGAATAGCAATTCAGAGCGCCTAACCTATCTTTAACCGCTTTTAATCCTTTATACAAAGATCTAAAGATCTTTATATTTATCCTTTTGATAGCTGAACAAAAAATAATCAACCCTGTTTTTTTAGAGAAAAGTCTCGTATGCAAGGCCGAACAGGACGAGTATCACCAACAAGATAAGCATCGACAGCACAAAGTAACCAGACTCGTACATCACAGCTTTGATCACAGAAACGACGCCGATCGATCTCCCAGAGATCCTCCCGATGATCCACTGAAACGCAACGAACGAACCAAGCCCACAGATCAGCACCACCGCTACGGAGACAAGTGCATGTTCCCTCAGGACAGACTCACTCAGGAAACCATACTGCATTCCCATCAATACAAGCCTGCCAATGCCAAACCCCAGACCCAATGCAACAGCTCCACGAACCAGCACAACCTTCAACGACTGGAGCCATGTCAGTTCAAGATCCATCCCCTTACGGGAAGACCGACGCACCAGCACCATAGATATGCCCAACCCTAAAAACACCAAAAAAACAAAATCCAACATTGCCACCTCTGCACAAATCAATCAGAACCACAGGCCTCTCGGCCAAATGCGCCACCAGGGAGAGCCCACTTCTGCCCCTCCGGCACAAAAATCGGGAGCGTGTAATCTTCTCTGGATACCTGCTCCAATGCCTCAACATCACTAATCTGTATCGGCGCAACAGCAGAACCTAAATCTATTACGTCGATTTTTTTTCTTGATACCGTCACACCAAAGGTTTGTTCATACTGAGCAATCTTCCCAGCTCGTTCAGGCCAGTAGTGACGGATAGTGGACCAGATACGCTGTGAGTTGTAGATGCAGGTCATACACGAAGACCGGCTCCAACCAAGGCGATAAGGGACTGGGGCCAGAATGCGGTGACGCTCGATTACTTCCCATACCTCTTCCTCAGTCCAATGAAGAACGGGCCTCCAGGCATCAACTAACCGTGCAGTCTTCCCATATCTTCTGTCACAGGCATGAGCCTCAAGCTGGTTGTACTTGGATCTGTTTGCACTTTCCTCCCGGCGCTCACCAGTGATGAAAAGGATCTTCTTCCCCTTGAAGCGCTCCTGGTTATTAAGAGCTCTGCGGCCAACATCGATCTTCAAGGCTGATGAGCACCACCTTGTTTGGAGTGATGGCGATTGCTGAGGGAAACGAAGGCGTGTACCAGGCTTAGAGCGCTTATGGTCTCTAGGCAGCACCAGAAGCCCCTCAGGCGTCTCTACACGATGGGGGTGGCTATAGGCATTGTCTTTGAGCATTTCGCCCTCAAAGCCGCCCTCAAGCCACGAGAAGTACATTGGGACACCCAGTTCTTCCCCGAGCTGACGACAGTAATCACGCATGAAGGCCCAATCCATCAACGAACTACCTTCCTGACCATCAACATCATGGTGCCAGAACTCCACCTTTGACTTATCAACACCCATGTCCACCAGCCGCAAGTACGCAGCAATCGAGTCCTTGCCTCCAGACAGGCAAACAATGATGTGGTCGTACAAACTCAAGTCCACATCCGGAGCTGAGAAGTACGTTGTTCTATCGTCACAACGCTGACTGGAAGATATGCCGGTAAGAACCGACTCCAGTGATGGCAACACCACCTGGTCATCGAACAAATCTCCTTGGTTTTCTCGTCTCAACATAAGTCGCTCTTTTTTCTTTACTGGGTTGTTTTTATGATTTACAGTATTATAAAATGATACTGTGAAAAGTAAAGTTTTCAGAACGACCAGTCACTCAGGAGAACTTGATAAGCACCAGAAAGCAATCTAAAGGTGGTTTTTCGGTGAGGTTAGTTCAGGGGCAACCTGTCATTGCTGATTGAAAATCATCAAGAAGTGGTTTTTTGGTGTGGTTACGGTTTGAGGGGGTGAGTATGTGGGAACGTTGCACGGTTAAAGGGGGCCGCACATGAAAACGATAAAGCGGTTCATCGTATGGGTGAATTACGGTCTTGAGGGTTGGAGCATTTTCGGATCGAGCGATGACTGGGATGAAGCGGTATCCATCCGTTCGGAAGCGATAGACGAATGCAATATTGATGAGGAAGACATCATCTTGGCAGAAAACAAAAACGAGCTGGTGGTAAAACCTGCGACCAAGCAAATGACGGAGTGGCACCGGGAACTGGAAGCCGTCCTTATGACCTTGGATGACTGCCAGATGGAATGTGACGGCATGACATGGGCAGTAAGCCACCTACTCAATGACGCGGGTGTACCTCATGACTGCATGTATGGTTTTGTGCGAAACGAACAGACCAAGGACATCGTGACACCGCATTTCTGGGTTGTCCTGGATGATGGGTGGCTGGTGGATCTGAGGCTACGCATGTGGCTTGGCGATCACGATAACATTCCTCACGGGGTATTCCATCCCGATAACGAGCCAGGATTTTTCTACAAGGGAGACCCCGTTCAAAACCATAAAGGGATGAGATTGGGCAAAGCCGTCCTGGACATCATGACCGACGGAAAAATTTCACATGTGAAAGTTCCTGAACGACAAGACGGAGAGTAATAGCGTGGCATTTGATTACGACAAGTCAGTATCAAACGCACATCTTGAGGCCGCAGGCTGGGGTATGGATGCCTTTAATCAATCCAACCCATTTGAGAGCCATGTCATCTATGTGCGTGACTACCGCAACGATCACATCCGCCTGTTCACCATCAAGAAGGCTGACTTCGACACGATAAAGCTGCCGCTTTACCTTACCTCCGACATGCTGGCTTCGGTGATCGCTGAGTTCGTATCGAAGGCAGCAAAAGGGAAGTTGAATACGAAGGAGTCCGATACGCTGGCTCCTGCCTTGGTTGGCTATGCCAAATCAACAGAAACCTACCGGAGCTGGCGGAGAGTGTCTGGAGCAACAGAGCGATTGCATATGGTCATCAATATCTACGCGGGTTTTGGATTGCTGAGACCTTTCATCGCTCGGGCTCCTGAGACCGTCCTGACGACCCAAGAGCTACTCGTCTTCTCATCACAGGTTAAGAACATGGATGTATCCAATCATCCAGAGTGGTTTAGGGGCCTGAGGTAGTCATGAAGGCAGTTCTCTGGATATTCGTCCTTATCATTGCACCTTTCGTCATTGCGAAAGTGGACCAGTGGCGCAAACGCGGCATTGGAGACGCCTGGGCGTGGTGGAAATCAGAGAACATGCCTTATGAGCTGCGCTCGGCCACTCTGTTTTTATCCGAACAGGACATATCAACCACACAGCCGGTGCCCATGCACGGCAGGGTTGATCAGGTGTACAAAGCCAAGAATGGGGTTCTCATTCCCTTGGACACCAAGCTGCGCCAGGTAAACCACATCTATGAGTCGGACATTATCCAGCTCTCGGTTTACCGGGTAATTCTGTCACACAAGTACAAGGCACCAGTTGCCAAGTACGGCTATGTCCGAACCGTTGTTGAGACAGCGGACGGGGATAGAGTCCGTTACATCAAGACAAACCTTCTCAGCGAAAAAGAAGTGGTCAAGTTGTGGCACCGCTATCAATCCATCCGTTCTGGTCAGGTAAAAACCTCCTGTTCCTGTGGCGGAAAGTTTCACATGTGAAAGTTCTGGATTGAATTAGGGTTGCCCGAATTGGGCAGCTAGGCGGGGTTGCATTTTTGAAAAGTCCTGTACGCTGGTTGGTATAGGAGGTGAATAGTGGCCCAGCTTAAACATAACCGCTTCGTCATGTTGGGGTCCTTGGTAGCGACGGTCGTAGCTGCTGCGAATGGCTTGAGTTTTCTCACCCTTATGGCTGGTGGAATGACCCTTATCCAGTTCATGGCTTGGAAGCAACAAGATGCTGTCCGTAGCCGGTTTAAAGCTGCGAAGGATGCGTTTGAAGCGTTGAACGTTATTGCGTTCGACAAGCACTGGGTAGGTTCAACCGCGACGGTCGCCAAAGTGTCGAACATGATCACTCCGCCCGAACGACTGGATAAGCCCTGGGCGGTGCAAGTTCTGGCCGTAACCAAAGGTGGGACGTGGTTCGCAGTGGATCTGCAAGTGACCGGCACTGACAAGGTTCAGATGCTTAGCCTCCACCAGCTTAGTGAAAAGGCGGCAAAGACCATGCTGGCCTTCGACCTCGAAGTGTATGAAAAATTTTTCGGAAAACCTGATGTTGCATGAGGACAATGTGATGGAAAAAGTCAAAAGCGTAGATGCCGTGGAGTTCACGGCAGCAGATAAGAAGGCGATGACCCATGCGGCATACGCCCAGTGTTTCTTCATTCTGGCCCAAGTGATGGCATTCCCTTCCCTGGGGGTGGCTGGCGCTATGGTTGCTGCTCTGTGCGGCATGATGCCGTGGTTGACCAAGTTCGCCAAAGAGGCTCCATCGAAAGCCTTTGGCATGGTGATGGCTTCACTCTGCCTTGCTCCTGTGTACGGGAAACTCTGTGAGCTGGTGGTCCACGCGATTCAGGGAGCTTGAGCTTATGGGGGTAGTAAGAGTTCCCTACCTCTTGGCTGAGCTGAAAGAACGCGGATGTGCTGATGAATCTGCTCTGGCGCAGGTTATGCAGCCTGGATGCCGAATTGGAGAGGAAGACCTACGGAAGTTGGCCGCAAATTTAGGGCTTGAAGTTTCTGAGCTGGCACCAGCGCCAGAGAACGCGGCCAACACCCGGTTCAAAGCAAAGCTGAGAGGAGGTTTGGCCTCCTTTCTTTTTGAGTACGACGGCTGTTTCCGACATGCCGAAGGCTCCAGCCATGCAGAAATGTTGGGTATCGAGCAAGAAGACGATATTGGTCTTCCGAGTCGAGCTGCTGACGCCATGCTCCTGGAAAAGATGCTTTACCAGGTAATCGCTCGGGCTAAGTACATGCTCGGCAAAATCGACAGCAAGTTTGTCAGGTCAGAACAAGCAATCGAGTTCCGTGAGCAACTTGCTCCTGGGATCTTCAGGCCAGGGTACAGAGGTTTCCGATTCAAGGAGGCTGCCGCTGGTGATTTGCCTACAGTCATGATTGACGGTCGGAAGTTCAATTGCGTTGCCAGTATAGCCAGAGCGCATGGACTTGATCCGGTAACGGTGCGTAGGCGCATTGCGGACACAAGGAAGGCCGCAGACAAACTCTCCAATGATGAGTGGAAACTCATCCTCGCCAAGAAAAAAGGTAAAGGGAAACCCTTCACCTATCTGGACAGGACCTACAGCAACATTGCCCAGTTCTGTCGAGAGCATCAGCTCAACACCAACCTTGTTTACCAGAAAGTCAAAGACCGGGCTGATAGCGCTGATGAAGAGTTCTGGGGACAGATAATCGAAACATGCAAAAGGAAAGACTAATGGCAGAAAACAAAGAGATCCCCTGGGAGAAAGAGCTCATTGAGAAGTACATGTTCACCCTGCATAAAGAGCAGGTGAAAGACCGGCGCTGGCGGACCATGTTACGTGTGCTTCGCGCATCGGGTTTCGTGCTTCTCATGATCGGCTTCATCATTTTGGCATCTAATCCGGGTGGGATGCCGTGGCAAAGCGCCAAGGCAGGAGCCCCTCACACCGCGTATATCAACATCCGTGGTGAAATTGCTGCTGGCACCCTGGCCGATGCTGATCACCTTATCCCGTCCATCCAAGCTGCATTCGACAACCCAAATTCACAAGCTGTCGTGCTTCGCATAAACAGCCCTGGCGGTAGCCCGGTTCAAGCAGGACGGATTTATGAAGAAGTGAAGGCGCAGCGAGCCCTTCATCCTGAGAAAAAGGTCTACGCCATCATTGATGACATCGGTGCCTCTGGCGGTTATTACATCGCCTCTGCTGCGGATGAAATCTATGCTGACCGCGCCAGTCTTGTCGGTTCTATCGGCGTCATCAGCTCAGGGTTTGGATTCACCGGCTTGATGGACAAGCTCGGCATCGAGCGCCGGGCTATCACTTCCGGAGAGCACAAAGCGCTTCTCGACCCATTCTCCCCTCTTACCTCTGACATGAAGAAATTCTGGGAGGGCGTTCTATCGAAAACCCACCAGCAGTTCATCGAACGAGTGAAGGCTGGGCGGGGTGATCGACTGAAAGACGACCCAGAGGTGTTTTCTGGATTGCTCTGGAACGGGGAGCAGGCCAAAGACATTGGGCTGATTGATGGCCTGGGTAGTTTGAACTCCGTGGCGCGAGACGTCATCCACCAGAGCAACTTGGTGGACTACACACCAACCGAAGACATCATCCGGCGACTGACCCAACGAGCGAAGCTCGAAGCCAGTTCCTTCGTGCAAGAACTCAGCGCTGTGAAAGTTTACTGATAGGAGCAGTTTGATATGACAGAACAAAGTACCAAATCACTACGTCTCGGGGTTGTTGCCGCCATTATTTTGGGGCTCGTAGGAACCGGGTTCGGGATCTACCAGTTCGTGAAAGAGAAGGATCTGGCGCAAGAGATCGCCAACGTGAAGTCTACGGTCAACCAGGTGAAGGATGCCGAAGGCGTCACCTTCAAAAGCAAGGCAGAGTTTGAGGCTGCTGTGGCCGAAAGCATCAATAAGTTTGTCGCGCAGAAACAACAAGCCGACATCGATCAGAAGTATGCCCAGTTCGAGGCGGCACCTGAAAAGGTCGAAGACGGCAAACACATCTATGGGGACCTTGGTGCCCGATTCACGCTGGTGGAGTTCTCTGATATGGAGTGCCCCTTCTGTAAGCAATTCCACGACACGCCCAAGCAAATTGTGGATGCCAGTAAAGGCAATGTGAATTGGCAGTGGAAGCACATGCCTCTCGACTTCCATAACCCGGCAGCTCACAAGGAAGCGTTGGCCGCTGAATGTATTGCTGAACAGAAGGGCAACCGTGGCTTCTGGGTCTTCGTGAATGAGATTTTCCATCACAGCAAAGGCAACGGTGCCGGTGTTTCTGACTTGGCCTCTGTTGTCACGGGTGTTGGTGCTGATCTGGATGCTTTCCGTGAGTGTCTCAGCTCTGGCAAGCACGAAGATAAAGTTCAAGCTGACATCCAGAAAGCCAAGAGTTACGGCGTTAATGGTACTCCAGCAACCTTTGTTGTAGACAACCAGACAGGCAAGAGTCAGCTACTCGGTGGTGCTCAACCGGCACAAGCCATCATGGCGGTGATGCGAAAAATGATGATTGAGTCGCAACAAGACGACTCAGCGAACCAATAAAAACTTTCACATGTGAAAGTCAGGTCCCTCAGGGGCCTGATTTCACTATGAGGTGAACCAATGGAGTTACAAGAAGCAAAAAATGCTCTCGATAGCCTTCACCCCCACAAGGCCTCAGCCCCTTTGAGGCTTGTCATCCACCAGCCTGGAGGGATTGGTGGAACCCCTACCGTAGGGGTGAAAGCAATTCATGCTGGGTTTGATTGGGACAGCAACACCATCCTGATCTACCCGGAAGAGCAGCTCACCCGGTTGACGCCGGATGAGGTCGCCGCCATCACGAAGTCAGTATCGAAGGGACAGTCCTGGCATTCATATCAGCAGTTCAAGAAGTATCGGGAGCAGTTGGCCGAAGCCACGGAGGAAATTAATAGGCTCAGGGCTGAGCTGGGCAGGTATCAGAATAACGGGAGGGGGTAATGCTAAAACGCGGAATTATCAATCTCGCTGCTAGTTACATCATTGTTGATGCCCTACTCCGGAATGCAGCAATTTGGATCTTTGGCTTGTCCTTCTCCATTGGTGGCACTTACGTCGCTGGCGAGGCCAGTACATGGGGCGTTTACCTAGCCACTTCTGGTGCAATGACACTCTGTTCTGTCGTAACAGCCTACCTGCTCGTGACCTATCACCGCTGGGGGCTGATGACGGCCAGGGTCTGGCTGCTATTGAGTGCCTGCCTAAACGGCTATGCCGTCTATTTGAGCAGCCACAACATCCAGTTGGTGGTGGCACTGCTTTCCAGCCTGTTTATTGCTTTGTGGATGCTCAAGACCCTTGAGCAACCAGCAGTGAAGGGGACGTACAAGGTAATCGCTGATCTTCACCGTCAGCTATGGGGAATGTTGAAGGGACAAACACAATGACGACGAATACTCAAAACGCGAACGCCAACCAGGTTCGGTCTTTACGCGACATGCTTGTCCCCGCCCTGTTGTTCTATGTGGTGATGACGGCCATGTTTGTGGGTCTTGACGCATTCATGGATAAACCCACCAGCATGAACCTGCCATTTATGCCGTTCCTTGTCTCGATGGTGAGTTTTACCAGTGACGCACGTCGAGCGTGGGACTGGCGGAACGGGACCAAGGTTGTGGCCGTATTGACTGCGGTAGCCATGCTGTTGGCATTCATCTATCAACTCGCGGTCGGAGAGGTAAATCTCTTATGGGTTGGTATATACCCGGCCACAGCCATCCTTCTGTTGGCAATCACCTGGGTGATTCGCGCTATCGGAAAGACGGCTCCTTTCCAGTTCCTGGGGAGACACCTGGCGCGGTTTGGTGCATCGAAGTGGGTCCAGCGTACCGCCGCAGTCATTGTGCTCGCGGGTGGCCTTGCCATCACTGTCTATGCCTACTGGCTTAACCACGGGAGCTGATGATGATCATTGCAACGAAGAGCGGCTTGCTGGTGGCCGCAGAACTAATCAAGGAAGAGGCCGGGTACTGGCTACTACAGCCTCGTGACCAAAAGACGCCGGTCAGAGTGAATAAGCAAGATGACAATAAACGCGCTTTCACGCATATGGGAGACGCCCTTCGCTGGGCAGGTGATCCTGAGCTTGCAAAGCAGTTCGATGCCGAGGGGGAAGAACATGCAAATTCGTGACTACATGACAAAGTTGTTTGAAGCATTTGGTGATGTAGAAGAAGTCACCCGAGAAATGCTTCTGGAGCAGGCGGAGCTCATTCATACGATCAGCGATAAGTGTCAGAGCACAGGCCTGTTTCTGGATAGTCAGGTTCGTTTCAACCAGTTCGTTCAAGAGATTGAGGCTGACGACAATGTAGAGGATCGGTTGCTTCATGCTTGGTGCTGGGTAATGGACCGAATAGTGAAGGCACCAACATCCTTTCACATGGATGGGGCTGTGATTTTGACAATGCCTCTGGTCGCCAGATACCTGCCACCAGTTGAACGGGAGCCGGAAACCATCGTGGTGAATCTCGATGAGGACTACAAGGCTCCTGTAGGCAACCAAACACTCTGCGAGCTCATTATGGAACGGAGGCATTGGCCGCAAGGTGCAACGTGCGCGACCCAAGAAGCGGATGGTGAAATCCTCTACTGGGACGCCCCGGTTCATGTAGTAGAGGAAGGCAGAAAGGCCGCTGGCAAGCATGGCATGATGGCTGAAATAGGATTAAAGCATCAAGTAGACTTTTGGTTTTCTGACATGGCCGAAACTCGGCTCGCAACCGATTGGAACACCGCCGTCATCACACCTCACTGCTTGCTACTTTCCTATCTTGATGTGCTCCAAAAGAACAAAGTGCCGTTTGATGAGGGGGTGCGGCTCGCTGCCGAATGGGTAACGCAACTTGGTGGGGAGTCTCGTAAAGATACCGAGGAAGAGCCGGAAGCTGATGCTACGGTGCTTTCCCTTGGGCGAGCAACAGCTCATTGCTTTAAACCTTATCCGGACACACAAAATTTCTATTACGAGGCCTAAGCCTCACCCAAACAGGAGGATTAACATGCGATACCAGGTATTTAAAACGAAGGAAGGGGGCCTGCCGGTGTTTACTGCACCGTGGTACTGGTTGGCCTCTGCCATTGCTCACTGGTCATCTCTTAACTGGGATGCCTGTCGAATCGTAGACAGCAAGGCGGATAAAACAATGCTCTGCTGGGCCAAGGCTCTACCGGCTGCAAAAAAGATGGAGTGATTATGAGGTTCGGTTTTGCAAAAAAGACGGGGATTTCAGCGTTCCTATCAGCAATGCTGGTGCTGGCTCCTCATGTGTGGGCAGAGACCTTCACTGCAAAGGTTGTGGGGGTGTCTGATGGTGATACGGTCAAAGTGCTAACGGAACAAAGCTGCGATACCGGGAAAGACTGCCGGAGTGGAAAGATCCAGTACCGAGTAAGGCTCGCGGAGATCGATACTCCAGAGAAAAAGCAGCCATACGGCTCAAAGGCGAAGCAGGCCTTATCAGATCTGGTGTTTGGTCGAATGATCAAAGTGGAGCAAATCGACAAAGACCGTTATGGCCGCCTGGTTGCCAATCTCTATGTCGATGGCAAATGGGTCAATGCCGAAATGGTCCGTTCTGGGAGTGCGTGGGTGTACCGGCAGTACGCCAAAACACCGGAGCTGTTCAAGCTGGAGACCGAGGCCAAAGCCGATAAGCGAGGTCTCTGGGCATTACCGGAATCGGAGAGAACTCCCCCTTGGGAGTGGCGAAGAAAACACTAACCACACCCCAGAGTATGCAGGTGTAAACAGTAACCAAGAAAACAAACAGGAATAAAGATGAACAAAAGCGAACTGATTATGAAAGTGGCCGAAGACGCTGATATTAGCAAAGCAAAGGCCGAAGCTGCGGTAAATGCGCTGATCAACTCAGTGAAAGAGGAGCTTAAAGCGGGTGGGACAGTAGCGCTTACTGGGTTTGGTACTTTCCACGTTAAGGAACGCGCAGCACGAACCGGACGGAATCCACAGACTGGAGAGAACATCCAGATCGCGGCGGCCAACATTCCTGGGTTCAAAGCTGGTAAGGGGTTGAAAGACTCCGTGAACTAGATCTTACTCATGTGACACATGAATAAGGTTTACATAAGGCTCCTTTCGTGGGAGCCTTATTCATATCAGACATGAATAAGGGGGTGGAATGAGGTTGTCGTCAACTCAAAAGGACGTTTTGTTCATTCTATACGCAATTGAGGCCGGTGGAAAAGCCGAGCCTGTACCAGGTGTAAAAATACTGGAGATGATCAACTCAGCTCGCCAGAGCGGTATTCATGGAACGAACTTCCGAACGTCATGCCACACGCTGGTGGAGAACGGCCTGTTGAACAAGTACCGGAATGCTTCTCTAAAGCTGGCCTTTAGGCTGACCGACGATGGTAGGGAACGTGCAGGAGAGATATACCGCAAACGGCTGGAAGAAGTGCAAGATAAGTAATACGCCCCATAACGGGGCGTATCGAGTTAAACGGCAAAGCCGTAGTGGGTGCCGTCCGGAAGTTCAACATCGAGGCGTAGCTTGCCACCGGAGGCCTCAACGTACCGCTTAATGGACGACAGCTTGAGATCTCGTCCAGGTTTTTCCATCTCGGAGACTGTCGGCTGTCTCACACCCAGAGATGCAGCAATTTCCCCCTGGGTAAGGTTCATGCGATCACGAAGCTCTGCCAAGTGGATGTTCAGTAACATCTCAGTGGCCGCTTTCTGTGCTTTGGCAACAACCTCAGGCTTTTCTGTTGCCAGCATTTGGTCAAGAGTTCTTGCCATAACGTCACTCCTTCTTCAATTTATCCAAGTGCGCCGCAAACTCGCGGTCTGCAATTGGGATCATTACTTCATAAAACCTTTTCTCGTCCCCGGTCTTGTTACCGGCGCAGAGAAGAATCCCCTTACGCTTTGGATCGAACGCAAAGAATGCCCTGATAGGATCTCCTTTGCTTTGGACCCGCAGCTCTTTCATGTTGCTGTAGGATGAACCGTTAACAGTATCCGCGTATGGTCTCGACAGCATGGGACCTCTATCTCGCAGCACCATCATCGAAGCCAGCACGTTGGCTCTATCGGTATCATCCAGTGCATCGAACCACTCATCAAAGGTGTCGGTTGTCTCGATGACCCACATGGTTTCTCCTTACTTAATATAGGTGCAATCCTATATAGATTCAAACCTATAATCAAGAAAAATCGGCGGCTATGGGGGACGAAATGCCGGTAAGTAGTCATGTGACTAAAATAGGGGGTAGAATAGGCCTCAATATAGTCATGTGACTAAAAGGTGTCCTGAATGAACAACCTGCCCCTACTGCTCGACGCAAGAGAAGCCATTGACTACTACCACCAGCATCCAGACATGACTGATGCAGAAAAGGCCTATGTGGTCGCGTTCCTAAGCGGAGAGGGGCGCTCAAACAGTCAGATCAGAGAGGAACTGGGGATTGAGAAGGTATACACGGTTACACACCTGAAACGCGCCGGTACGCTGTCGGAGGAAGAGCTCACACTCTGGCTCAGAAATCCACGCAAGATCACCCTGGGACATGTGAGAGCCGTGGCTAAGTTACCTATCAGCAAGAGAGAAAAGCTCCTGAGGGATCTCCTGCATACCAGGACGCCGGTTCATACATATGAGGCGATAGCGAAGGGCAAAGAAGTGGATAGGGATGCTGACATTAAGCGTCTGGAAACCCTGATGAGCGATGCGACGGGTAGGCCCATCAAAATTCGCTATAACCCCGCGAAGCGCTCCGGGGAGCTGACGCTGGGATTCTTCACGCTCGATGACCTGGATGACGTGTGCAAGGCTCTGGGGTTTGATCCAAGCGAGCAGATGTAAACCAGAAAACTTTCACATGTGAAAGTCTTGCAAGGTGTCTTTTTATTGTTTACAGTATCATAAAATGAATCTGTAAAGGTGCGAGATGAATGTGCTTCCAACGAAAAGCTGGCCTTGGGCGTTATAACTCAACCAGACCTGAGTGGCTGGCGGCGTACCGAAACGCAAGATGTATGAGAAGCTCAGGTAAAGAACCTGATGCTTCTCTTTCCGGGATAGCTTGGAAGGCGCAACTCATTGTTGCCCATGAAAGAGGCAGAATTGACAGCCTGGCTGTCCCTTTGGATGCCAGATTGATAGCAAAGAACCTCATCGACGAGATCCTTGCTGAGGAGAACTGATGGAAGAAAAAATTACCTACGAAGAAATGCTTGAACAACTCGACCAGAAAGGCATCCGCGTCACCAACGGGGCGAGACGGCTTTATGTCGCGTTGAACAACGGAGTCAAAGCTGAGGTGCTGGGTAACTGCGGTCCCGCCACAATCAGCTTGGTTGACGGGATGATTGTTGTGGAAGAGCAGACTCTCCACTAAGGGCAGCAGCATGGGCAAAAAAGTACACATCATTTGTGGAAAGTGCGGCAGTGACGAGATGAACTTTGTCATCAATGAACACTGTCCAGACGATCCCCAGAATGTTGCCAGTATGTCCTGCTCAAATTGTTGCGAACTGACAGGCATAGCCGAGTGGTCGGAATTTAATGGACGTGAGCTGAAAGGTGAAGCCGTCGCCCTATCAACACCGGCAAACGTGAATGCTCTTCTAAGATTGCTTCGCCAGGCGATGAACAGCGTTGAGTATCGCCTCTATGGCGGGGACATGTCATTGAGCGGTAATGATGCTGCCGAACTCATAGACCTCCAGGAGCGAGCTGAAAAGGTCTTATCTGTTCTTCGGAGTGATCAGCATGAGTGATTTATACGAACCGCTTGAGTTTGTGTTCTGCGGCTTTAGGAAAGGGGACGCTGGACTCTTTATCTCGGTAGCCACTTTGCGCGATGGTGTTTTAGGCCGTGAGATGTATTTCTCAAAGGGAAAAAGCAAAAGGCGCTGGGTTGTCGGTGGCATTTACTCAGGGGCCACGTTTTCGGACAACGGAGCAAAAGGTCTGGATGATGCTCATTACGTTAAAGCATGGGAAGTGCAAGGCGACAAGATAGAGTGGCAAGCAAAAAGCGAGCAAGCCGAAGCCTTGGCGCGAAGCGAGAAACTTGAAACCGACGATAGGAAGCGCAATGAACTCGAAGAGCTTATGCTACCCATCAGGAAGCAATATGGGGCATTAACAAAGCGACGAGATAGAGCGGGGGCCGCAGCTCTTGAAGAAGCTGTCCTGAGAGCGCTGAGAGCGCCCATCAGGAAGGCTGAGGAGAAATAACCGTGGAGCCAGTCTTAGCTAAAGCATTCGCCGGTTTTAAAGTCGTAGCTGTACGTGCCCATCAGATTGGCTTTACGGCTTTTTTTGCCATTGGTGTTTGCTGGAGCTGGCGCTTTAGGGGTCGCAAGTACGCCATAGAACAGGATACCAACAAGTGCCGCTTGCCACGCGAAAACAGCAACAAGAATCCAAAAAGCAGCAGCCAGAACTGGCAGCTTGTGCAGAAGGTTAAGCACCGGCTTGGCCCAAATCACTGCCGGGATAGCCAGCACTGCGTAACCCCAGTTGGTGGACTCAAGCATAGCCAGGCCAAGAACAACAACAGCCATCAGCGCGATATTCAGTACATGTTTCATGGTCATCTCTCCTTTTCAACTTACACTTTTATCCTATCACAGTGTTAAAAAATGCAACTGTGAAAGGGCGTTTTTCATTCAAAAAGAGGTGACACTTTGAGTGCAATTATCAGCAAGTGCGGCATGTACAGATACCGTCTGGAAAGGGATGTGCAACCCGAAGGCCTTGTGTTCGGTTATTTTGGTGTAAACGGCTCTACGGCCACGGCCACCGAGGACGATCACACGGTCAGAAAGTGGATAGGGTTTACCAAGGTCAACGGAGGGAGGCGATTCATAGTTGGTAATGCTTTTGCTTTTCGGGCGACCGACGTTCGAGAGCTGGCTACGACGGTTGATCCTGTGGGACCTGAAAATGAAATCCACTTGGAAAGGATTATTCGGGATGCTGATGTCTTGGTGCCCTGCTGGGGGAGCCGAACTAAGCTGCCTAAGTCTTTGCATGTTCATTTGGACAGGCTTTTAGAGCAGCTCGTTGCATCTGGGAAGCCGGTATTGGCATTTGGCGTGACTGGTTCGGGGGACCCGAAGCACCCGCAAATGCTTGGATATTCGACAAAACTTGTGCCTTGGGGAGGAAAATAAGTGTGCGGGACGTGAGAGACATATTTGGGTGGAGAAAACGATAGTGGCGAAGTTGAAGGTTTATGGCGGGATCACTTATGGGGCCGAAGGGCAGCTCAGAACTGTCGTTGCGGCCACAAGTAAAAGCAAGGCTGCTTCAATTCTTAATATCACGATTTACCAGATGAATAGCTGGTGGACGGAGACTTTTAACAAGTACGAGGTCGAGGCGGCGATGTCTGAGCCGGGGGCCATTTTTTCAAAGCCTCTCGATGGCAGAGGACCATTTGTAAAGCAGGAAGGATAATTGTGAGAAGTGTTTTTGTATGGTTGAAGGCCGGGGCAATACTGGCTTTCCTATTCTTCGGTATTGCTGGTGCTGTCAACCGGGTCTATTGGGTTAACAGCCAAGGTTTGAGGCAGGGGTCGATGTCATCCACATTGGTTAAAGAAAAGTTTGGCCTAGACCTTGGTGCAATGTGCCGTTATGACAAACCCCAGCATGTCGAGTTCAAAGTCCTTCCTGATCAGACAATCCAGTTCCGCTGCTCATGGTTTGAAGGTGGCGGATTAACCTGGTGGCCTTTCTACACCGAGCATGATGTAAAGAGCGCCGAGGCGACCTCTGTGCTCAATGACATATTCCAGGGTACGGAGGGGCATGATGAGTAGCCAGCTAGAACTCTTTCATGTCCAAGAGGCGTATGCCAAGGCCGATAAGCCGTTATCGAATGAGGAGCTCTACGATTCGGTGGCAGAGCTCGCTGGAATCCCGAAAAGCGCTCTGAATGAACAAAGTGAAATTGGCAAGGCAAAGGTCAAGCGGAGCAAGCTGAAAAGACAGATACGCTGGTATCAGCAAACCCTCAAGTCGATGAACCTTCTCCAGAAGGTGGACGGCGAGCGGGGTGTCTGGGAGCTCTCAAGCAAAACCAAGAAGGGCCTGCATGAAGCGCTAGGTGGCGTTCGACTGGTCGCTTATTCAACAAATCTTGGGCTGGCGGTGTGGTCAAACAACAAGAGCTTTTTCTCTGACCTCGATGAGCCGGTGCATCTGTGTGTGACATCTCCGCCGTTCCCGCTCCGTATACAGCGTGGCTATGGAAACGTTGATGAAGCCAAATGGGTGGATTTCATTACTCAGGCACTCGAACCGATAGTCAAGAACCTGGTGCCAGGAGGAAGCGTTGTCCTGAATGTCAGCAATGACATATTCGAGGCCAAGAGCCCCTCCAGATCTCTCTACGTTGAGCGAATGGTGCTGGCGCTCCATGATCGGCTTGGGCTCTCTCTCATGGATAGATGGCCGTGGATCAACCTGTCAAAACCACCAAGTCCGACCCACTGGGCTTGTGTGAACCGTTACCAGTTGTGTGCCGGGTGGGAGCCTGTTTATTGGTTCACCAACGACCCTGACAGGGTGCGTTCTGACAACAGAAGGGTCCTGATCCCTCATACAGAGAAACATCAGAAGCTGATGGCCCAAGGCGGTGATAACAGAGTGGTCAGTTATGGTGACGGGGCATATCGACTGAGAGGGAACGCATTCTCTAACGTCACGGAAGGACGGATACCGAAAAACGTTATCCAGCGCGGCCACCGTTGTGCGGATACTCTGGAGCTTCGGAGAATCGCTAGAGAACTGGGGTTGCCACCGCACCCGGCAATGTTCCCAACAGACATACCTGAAATGGCTATCCGCTTTCTGACGGAAGAGGGCGACCTTGTTGTTGATCCGTTCAGTGGGTCGAATAAGAGCGGGTTGGCCGCAGAAAGGAATAACCGGCGCTGGATCGCCTGTGACATCATTCTTGAGTACATTCGCACCCAGGCGGAAATGTTCACCGGCTTTGATGGATTTTGGATGAACCCAGCAATAGGAATGGTAGGAACGGGAGCAGGGCAATATTCATGAAGCGTGATTTATTAGAATCAATAAGGCTAGATGCTAGTCCCTTAGAGTTGGCGGCCAAAGCTGTGCTTCGTGAAGAGCTAGACCGTGTAGAAGTTCATCCTTGCGATGAAGGTGATGATGTGGTTGCTGCCAGGCATTTAACACAAGAGATGAAAATTTTGCTATCCGCTCTCACGGGCTATAAATTGTCGAAATAGCTTAGTTGATATTATTTAATAACAAAAAGAGGTTTGTATGAACGTAACAAAAGTCATTCTTATTGCATTGATTTCTTCTGTATCAGCACTGCTCACGCTTTGGGTGGCGGGAGGTTTGACTATGAGCGGTTGGTATATTCCAATTGTTTTTTTGGTAATAGCTAGTGTCATTTCTGACAGGGCTGGCTTGGGGTCAATATCTGAGTTTTTTAAAATCTAAATGAAGGGAAATCGTATGTCAGCACAGCAATTGGCCGCTTTACTGGGTCAGCCACTTTGGAAAATTGAGCGAGCTCTGGCTGCGCTACGAGCCAAAGGCCTTATTGAAACCTACAAGTAAGGAATCCGCAAAATGATTCTAAGTTTTCTGGATTTCTTAACCATAGCGCTCATCATTCGTGGGCCTGAGTTCCTGCGCCTGTTTGTGGAGGTTTTGCAGTTCGGTTGTAGGCTTGATAAGGCGCAGTACGCGCTTGCCTGTGATGACCATGCTAATTTTCACTACAAAGAGAAGCCTTGCGCTTGGTTTAGAGCAAAGCTGGCAGTAAAAGCATTTATTCTAAATAAGTAATAGGATACCGAACATGGCAACATGCCTTATTTTTTATATTCGGACCGATAACCCGTCAGTGATTGATAAACATCTATCTAACAATCTTCCTGATTGGGAGTGGCCGATTTCGATTGAACCAACTACTGCACAGGCAGTTCATGACTCGCATGTCATAGATAACAGCAGTGAGCCAAACTGGTATACATGGTATTCATATATTCCACTTAATGAGACCTATGGTTCAAAATATCCAGGACAAAACTATCTAAAAGCACTTGCTGCCCTGAACGGGGTTAAAAATGTTATTGATACGCTCTTAACTACTGATTCTACTACTGGCGAAGCCGGTGAGAAGCTCCGTGGTTTGGAGCTCAATGTTTTTGAAAATGGCATAGAGTCCACAGGCTGACAGAAACGCTGTCATGTGTAATGGCTCACGCCGGAACGAGGTTCTGCACTGCCAAGCAGTTATTGGCGAATGAGCTTGGAGCAGCAAATCAATTGCGCTGACAGCACAAACCTTGTCAATAAGCGGCCTTCATGGC
>NZ_CP096356.1:0-91941 GCF_033688125.1 Providencia sp. PROV073
ATAAGTATATCCTAGTTTACAATTTACATATCATTTGAATTACATTTACCCCTTTAACGATACATTATTATTTAAGTCATAATGGAAGAATCTTGAATGGGAGAATGAATAAAGTTTGACGTCATTTGATATTATTAAACAAACTTATCTCGCAGAAAAAAATCAATTCTGACAGTTGGCTTTGAGCGAACTGTGGAAATTTGCAGATTGTTTTACATCTGATGAAGGCATTACTTAAAGGGGGGAGTCAACTGGGAGCAGGTCAGATTAATATCTTTTTACAATTCGACTATGGGAAAAACGATGAGGCTTTACATAATAGGAAACGGATTTGACATTCGACATGGCTTACCAACAGGATACAAGCACTTTAAGTCGTATGTGGCAAAAAATGACCAAGAACTATATGATTCGATAGAAGAATACATACCAGCTGGAGACGAGTGGAACGAGTTAGAAAGTGCTTTAGGTGAAATTGATTATGAGCTTATCCTTCAAAACAGTGAGATGTTTTTGGCTTCGTACAATACCGATGATTGGAGCGATGCCTACCATCACGATTACCAATATGAAGTAGATAAAATCACACGGATGCTGTCAGCTCGCTTGAAGAAGCAATTCGCTGATTGGGTTAAAGGGATTAACATAGCCGATGCTTACAATTCTGAGCAATACATCCCCCCCATACCAAGAGAAAGTCTCTATTTTTCATTTAATTATACAAATACCTTGCAGCAAATCTATGCCGTTCCAGACGAGCAAATTATACATATTCACGGCAATTGTAGTTACGATGACGATCTCATACTAGGTCACAGTTTTAGGGAGGAAAAGTCACTAAATCCATATATAGGACCGGATCAAGATACAAGAATAGCAGAGGCGTACGACAGCATAGACGAATACTTCGGAAATACATTCAAGCCCAGCGAAGACATAATTGAAGACATAATTAAAGAAGAGAGTGTTTTTTTCTCGTCGCTTAAAAATGTGGATGAGGTCATTGTCTTAGGCCATTCGCTTGCCGAAGTTGACGGTAAATACTTCGCTGAAATAAATAAATGCATCCAAGAAAACGCTCGATGGATAGTTGCTTTATATAGAGGTGAGGAAAAGTCAGGCAGCTTAGAAGATTATGATGTCAGAGACTCAAATATTTCTTACGTGCAGTATGAAGACATCTGAGTGAAACACATATCATTCTACCCAAAACTGGCTATTGAGTCCGCTATGAGCGAGAAGCGGAAGCTCATCTTATAAATGCTGATCAGAGAACTAGACCGAAGTAAGGGTTGGATGAACGTTCATGCTTACTATGAGATCGTAACGCATCGTAGTTCAATACTCTTAGTGAGTAGATAGTTATTATTGTTCAGATAAGTATGGGAATCTCTAGGGAAGTGTGATGGAAATCATGGTAAGGCATTGATTTTTATAGTATTATAAGAGGTGCTTTATTGCTAAAATAGTTACAAGGGAAACAATGAGCACAGATAAAATAAATAAAAAGTCTATTTCCCCAAAGAAAAACATAGGCTTTACTGAAACTGAAAGAAAATTAGCGGCTATTTGTGATAAAACTTTTCTAAAGCTCTGGTCTTGGACCAGTTTATATAGTAATGAAGGTATCAAGCAAAATGGAAAAGGGAAGGAAATCTGCGATCTTCTGGTTTATTACAATAATACAGTCATTATTTTTTCGGATAAAGAAGTTAAATACACTGAAGATAGAGAAAAAAATATTCCTGAAGAGGATGGTACTTCTGTAGCTTGGAAGCGTTGGAAAAGAAGAGCAGTTGATAATTCAGTAAAGCAGATTGAAGGGGCAGAAAGTTGGATTCGCACACATTATGACCGAATTTATTTTACTGAACAATGTTTGTCGAGTGATAAATTTCCGTTTATAAATAGCGAAAGCATCAATCAACTAAATGTCTATCGTGTTGCCATCGCTAACGGCTGCCAATATCCGCTTTATCTAGGTAATGGTATTCATGATGGTATCATCACTAACTGTAGAGATCGTCATGGTAACTATATACACGTTTTTGATAGCTCAACCATTGAAGCTCTAACACAAGAGCTAAGTACCGTAAATGAATTCGTAGGATACCTAGAGGAAAAAGAACGCGCAGCACGAGAAGGATTTTTTACCAACTATGATAAGTTGATAGAACTTGATTTGTTAGCGACATATATCCTAAGCCCATCCATAAGTAGGGATGCAGGTTTATACTTTAAGGAAGAAGGGTTTAAAATTGAGAGGTTTAATGAGCTTAACAAGGCTAGTGATTACTTAAATGGAAAGCAGGAAGATCGGGTTTCACTTATTTTTGATGATTTAATTGAGTATATCTCTGATCAATTTGTAAGAGGAGAAGTTATCTGTACAGGTTTAACTATGTAAATACCCCATTTATAACACAGTCATCTCGTAGAATATTTATGCCGCACTTCGGTACTCAAATGGCGTCATGTCATTGAGTGAATCGTGCGGCCGTTCGTTGTTGTATAGCTCAATCCAGTCTTCGGTTATTTGCTTCACTTCGTTCAGGTTGTTGAAAATGTAGCAATTGAGTACATCATCGCGATAAGTTCGGTTAAATCGTTCAATGTATGCGTTTTGATATGGGCAACCGGGTTTAATGTAATCAATCATAATGTCATGTGCTTTTGCCCAATTTACAAACACTTCCGAGGTGAATTCGCTGCCATTATCAACCCGAATTTTCTCAGGGTAACCGTGCCACTCAGCAAGTTGGTCAAGATAGCGTATGACACGCAATGACGGCATGCTGGTCGCAATATCAATACCTAAAACTTCGCGATTAAAGTCATCAATAACGTTAAATGTGCGGAACCTGACTTTGTTGTGTAAGCTGTCACTCATAAAGTCCATTGACCAAGATTTTCCCAATGCATTCGGTGCAGCTAACGGCTCTGGGTTACGGTTGGGCAGTCGCTTTTTGCCTTTGCGTCGCAGGTTCAGTTTTAGCTCCTTATAAACGCGATAAACACGTTTGTGGTTCCAACTGTGGCCTAGCTTTCGAAGGCGTTTAAAGCACTTCGGGAACCCCCACCGATAATGCTTGTCGATTAAAGCATTCAAGGCATCAATGATTTCGTCATCATCGGTCAGCTTTGGCTCGTAATAGTAAGCGGTACGACTGATACCAACCACATGACAGCACTTCACTACGCTTGCGTTATACTGCACCTGTAACTCGTGTGCCCAGACTTTCCGTTCTGCCACAGGCGCTAGAGCTTTTTTATGATGTCTTCTTGCATCTGTGACTTGAGACTCAACTCAGCATACATCTGCTTAAGTCGACGGTTCTCTTCTTCAAGCTCTTTCAAGCGGCGCACATCAGACGCTTCCATACCGCCGTATTTTTCGCGCCATTTATAAAACGTTGAATTACTGATGCCGTACTTACGACAAATATCTTTCACCGGCATACCCGCTTCGGCTTCTTTTAAAATCGCCACAATCTGGCTTTCAGTCATGCGTTTGCTCATCGTAAAACTCCTTTGTTTTAGTTTACAAGAAATTCTACGAGTGAGCTGTATTATTTTACGGGATAGTTACAACTAAGTTCGAAGCAAACCAAAAAGTATTGGAGGTTCTATGTGATTTTGATCGGTTAAGTCGTAGAGAACTTTCCAAAAGTATTATTGCTAAGTTCAAAGAAACTTTAGGGCGGGCTATTAGTAGTCGGGCTATTTTATTGGGAGAGGATGACTCATCTTATACTCGTAATTCCATTTTTGCCGTTGTTATTTTCCCAAAGGCAGTATGTAAAAAAATGAGTAAAGTAGAATATGAGGAGGAAAGACGTTTGATTGCCCAAGCCTACGCTATTTATTATCAACAGAAGACATCAATGAACAGAGATATTGTAGTGGCTGTGTTTGATAATATTTCAGAACCTCCAGTGATGTGGAACACAAACTATAGAAGCTTTATGGCTAGAGTATATAAAAAAGACTTCGCGCTGGTTTATCGTGAGAAGAGAAATGTTACTGAGCAAGAAATTGACTTATTTCATGAAATGCAAAATAAATGGGGTATATTAAAATCCTCCCCAATAAATAGTTTTCGAGGCAGGGCTTATCAGTTTCATGACTAATTAATATTCATAATGGAAATTAAATTTTTGAGATTTATTGTAAGGCATGGATTAATAAAAACCTGAGCGTCTCATTTAAAATGAACTGCAACCTGTATGTTAACACGGAAAAATGTAAGCAACGTCCGCTCCTGGCTGTGAGTTCAACCGGTGGATGCAACACACAGCACAAACCTGCCACCTAGTAATATTAGGTGTTTTTCACCTCTCTAGAGAAAGTGTATTTCATAATACATCTCAGATATGCAATAACTCATTGGTGTAATTTAGGTATACCTTTTCAACACCATCCAATTCTGGTACTGTTTAACCTATTAATTACCACTTAAATAGAACTGGTTCTCTATAATGACCTCAGCAGTACAAAATCGCTTTGTTAGAGCTTACCTTCGAGCATCAACATCAGAACAAGATGCAACTCGAGCTCAAAACTCAATGGAAGCATTCGCTAAAGAACGAAGGCTGTCAATTTGTAATTACTACATTGAAAATGAATCAGGTTCACGTTTAGATCGCCCAGAGTTGTTTCGGCTTCTTAAGGATTGTCAAACTCAAGATATTTTATTAATTGAAGATGTTGACCGGCTCTCTAGGTTAACTATGGATGATTGGAATAAATTGAAAAAAATGATCCACCAAAAAGATATCCGTGTCATGGCTATTAATGTACCGACAACTTGGCTATCTGCAAATATGAATGATTTTGATAGTCGAATGTTTGCCGCTATTAACGATATGTTACTTGATATGTTAGCCGCAGTTGCACGACGTGATTATGAGCAACGTCGTGAAAGACAAAAACAGGGAATAGAAAAAGCTAAAAAAGAAGGAAAATATAAAGGTCGTCAGGTAAATCAAAATCGATATGATGCAATCAACCGTTTACTCGATAGCGGCCACTCATGGAGCCAAGTTCAAAAAGTTTTAGGCTGTAGCAGAGGTACTATAAGTCGAGCAATTAAACAGTCTATTTAAAGAAAGTAAAAATTGAATTTATAATGAGCATAAACGTATGCCAATACATTGAATTGGTATAATCATCATTTAGGTATTTTAAAAAGAAAGGGGTTTAAAATGAGTATTTTCAGTAAAATCAAAGAAATAGAAACAAAATATAGTATAAAAATACACGAAGGCGAAAATTTTAAGCAAGCGTTGTATAATGGGCATATAAGTGATAGTGATGATTATCTAATTGATAAAATTGAACTAGCAGCAAAGCATTACCCAAATTTAGATCTTGCTTTGTCTACATACGAATCTGACAATTCATCACCTAGGCAATTTTGTTATACTATTGTCATTCCTGTTGTATAAAAAAACACCAAATTAATGGTATCGGAATTTACGGTGATTCCGGCGTGGAACCCAAATAAGATGTACATCGCAATATGAAATCAATATCTAGTCTTAACCCATTGGATTATATGAGCTTACAAGGTGTAGTCGGACAAACCGTTGTTTAAATCAAAATACCCCTTATTGAAACTTAATTACGGCATCGAAGTATTTTGTAACAAAAAACCCGCATTTGCGGGCTTTTTGTTACAAGCTCAATAGGGATGTTATACTAAATTTTTTGACATTTTTTATTATCGGGTGAGCAGCGTAATCCGCGACATATCTTGCAGTAGGATTGAGGAATTTTTTCTCCATTTTGAACTATACGAAACCCAAAAACTTCTTCGATTTCATTGATGCTATCGGCTGTCACTTCACAACAAGGACACTCAGCATATATTTCGTAAGCCATTTAATTCTCCTGTAATTAACTATCTTTATTTTTTCTATCATTCTGCCATTAATTTTTTTTAATACTTTCGAAACTTGCTTAAAGGGGTTTCGCTCCCATTTCATCGAAAAGTCCAAGTTTAGCTCATAGCCCTTTGATATCAAGGGCTATAGGCGATGTTCCATGCAGTAATATTAAATAGTTATTTTAATTTTTAAATGGTTTATCGACTTGATACAAGTCAGAGATAAACATCGCATCGCCATCAATATCATAAAAATGCGTTTTGATGGAAAATGGCGTAAAACTTTGCTGATCATAAAAGAAGTTATTTCGAATAAACACCTTATCCATCTGTGCATTAATATGCAATGCGAGTGCATTTTTAGATTCTGTATCTAGAGTTTCAGCCTTTTTAAATTTAGCGATATCATCTGCCAATTGCATATCTAGGGTAAGCATAAATGTATTATTTAATACTTGAAAGGTTATCGGATCTAAATAAGGCTGATAACCCCATTCGATAAAGTGATGATATAACTGTAATGTATGCTGGTTAAATAACCTGATACTATTCATTTCGTACAAATTTTCGATCCGTCCAGCCCCGATAATTTCATTATTTTTAAGGCTTAACGATAGCTCCGTGGATTTACCTTCTAGAATAACAAAAGCAAAAAAATCATGCGTCAAGATCGAATGCAAATCATCAAGTTCCGTAAAGACTTCATGTTTTTTATGTGTCCATAATTTTTCAGCAAGATGACATACAGAGAGCCACACCGCATCTTCATGTTTTTTGAAGTCAAATACATTTCCTTCTGTATCGTTTGACGTTGCGGTGTTTCGCCGTGCACTGTCCACTAAATCCGAGTAGGACTTATAGCCTATTGATAAACTGAGTGCATCGCGGATCGTCCGCGATAAATAGGGCTGCTTAGGAAAAAGAGGTTTAATCACGTCATAGACAAAAGAGTGTAAGACCTCAAAAGAGGAAAGCATCGATGACGTCATCGCCATTTTAACGGGATTAATGGGCGTCAGAAATTGAGTTGTATTCATACTATATACCTTATTTTTAATGAAGGTAATCAGGAACCGTCTACGCCAGCCTATACCTTCAAAAAATAAAGTAAGGGAGGTTTAAAATAAAAATCAGTGCGATGGCCGTAGAGCTCATGCCCTTATACTAAATCAAATTTTCGCACTCAGGGCAACCCCTATTTTTCAGCCCTAAATTTTCCTCTGGTGATCGGTCAGAGTGATTCGCTATTTTTTTAACCACACCCTCACGTCGTAAATTCCCCTACCAATTGCACATTTGCCGTCAATAGCGGGTAAAACGCAATTCTCATTCCTGCCTTGCGTATCAAAAGGATGCCGAAAACCCCACATCTAGTGATAATGAAGTTCAAACACCCCAATATGCAGCAAAAGTAGTAAATTGCACACTCTAGCGGTAAAACGCAAAATGACTAAAATCCTCCACACCCCCGAAAAAAATCGACCGCACAGAAGGCCTGCTACGATGAAAAAAGAGTATAGGTAAAGCAATCGGCTGGCTAAAAGAAAAAATCACGTAAAATGGCGTAGAATTGGAATTTGGCGGAGGGCAAAAAGTGACACGCTAGAGAAGTGTCACTCACAGAGGAAATGCATTCTTTAGAAAAAAGCGATAAATCAATTCGTTTACTGGGATTGGGGAGGCGTTAATAGCGTTAAGCAACGGTCGAGGATAACGGGATTATTGAGGATCAGGATTTTTTGGGGTTCCACGCCTGAACCACTGATTTTTCCGATACCTAGTATCAGTTAGGGTTGTCACAAAAACGGACGATTGATTGGCAATTGTTAAACTACAATTTTAACGATTTAAAATCGTCACATACCCACTAGTCAGCTACTTTATATAAAGGTGATAATTGCATTTTTTTATGTAACTCTTCATTCCAAAGACTAACAATCCATATTTTTTCACGGTCATTTTGACGTTTAATAGAGTTAACTATATTACATAAAGCCATATGGCAAATTTTATATTCTTCTGTAGATAAAGATGTGAAATCGACAGTTAGATCATAATCGAAGGAATCAAATATCTTATCGATAATATATGCATGTGATTGCAGCTCTTTTTTTAACTCATCCGATAATATTGTTAAGGACGGAGTTCCTAAGCCTACAGACAAACCACTACCCAAGTAATACATACCAGCCATATATCACCTCATTAATACAATTTAATTTTTTTCTTGGGTTGATAAAGTATTTATATGTTCTTATAATTTTGCTTGATTTTGAGAATTCAATATTCTCATATCAATAGCTACTATGTCAGCTTTTGCTAAATGAACTCGGATTTGTTCCACTTAGGTAATTTTTGCAACAAGCCCCTCGAATATCCCTTCAAAGTCTTTAGCCGCTAAATTGGAAAGTTTATACATTATGAGCGTTCTTCACTTTCTTAGCGCTGAGTTAAAAATGCGCAAATTTATTATTTGCAACAAGCCCATATTTCTTACTCCTCGCTTTATGACAAATTTGTAATCATTTTTTAATCAATGACCCATAGTTATAATGGTAGTATTAATATAAATAAACTGATAGAGAGTAAATTTGTTATGAAAAAATTAATATTAGTAATCTTAACTAGTGCGTTATGTATGACAGCTGCAGCTTCTTATGCAGACAGCATGGCTAAGGACAGCATGGCTAAGGACAGCATGGCTAAGGACAGCATGGCTAAGGACAGCATGGCTAAGGACAGCATGGCTAAGGACAGCATGGCTAAAGACGGCATGGCTAAAGACAGCATGGCTAAAGACAGCATGGCTAAAGACAGCATGGCTAAAGACAGCATGGCTAAAGACAGCATGGCTAAAGACAGCATGGCTAAAGACAGCATGGCTAAAGACAGCATGGCTAAAGACAGCATGGCTAAAGACAGCATGGCTAAAGACAGCATGGCTAAAGACAGCATGGCTAAAGACAGCATGGCTAAAGACAGCATGGCTAAAGATGATAAAATGTAATGCTGTATTAATAAATAATAGCTAAATATTCATATAAGTACCTTTTTTAGGTTATCTTTCTGATAAAACTAGAAAGGGTACTTTAATCTTCAGCATGAAGATAATTCTATTAAAATATTTGTCAACTTACTTTTCAAACTCGTCAAAATAAAAGTGCTTTAACGGCTCCATTTGTTGATGAAGAATTCGGATAACAAAAATATCATCGGTTCTATATCGGTAAAAAATTGCATGCTTAGAGTGGTTATGACGCCTAACCCCAACTGCAATTTCTGTACACTCGATTCCTATCAATGGATTGCTGCTAATCACTTCTAATACATCGTGTAAATTTTTGGTGTATTCATCCGCTTTCCTAACACCAAAATTCACGAGGGTATACTCGAATATCCCTTCAAAGTCTTTAGCCGCTAAATTGGAAAGTTTATACATTATGAGCATTCTTCACTTTCTTAGCGATATCTTGGAGCGTTAACGACGACTCACCACTTTGCTCACCGGCATCAATTAACATCTTCAATGCTGCTGTTTGTTTTTCTTGGACCTCAAGTAAACGTAGAGCAGAGCGAACGACTTCACTTGTTGAGCCATATCTTCCAGACGAAATGAGTTGATTAACAAACTCATCCAGTTGAGCTCCGATTGTTACACTTGTTGTACGAGCCATAAAATTACCTTTGTGTTAATTATTAACACAAAAATTTTAGTTGACCCATTTTATAAAATCAAGTCAATTCAATCTATAGCTTTAGGGTATACCCCAGAGCGATAACCTAAAATGCATCAAATCACTATCAATGCAATAACCTATATGCGATACTTTTTATGGGATAACTTAAATGCGATAGATAGGTGAAAAAATGTTCATCCGTGCTTACCTTCGAGCCTCCTCTGAAGATCAATATGCAGATAGAGCAAAAAAGATGCTCAATGATTTTGTTGAAGAACGAGGTGGACGAATTGCGAATTATTATCGCGAACACATCAGCGGAACAAAATTAGAACGCCCCGAACTCTCTCGTTTACTCAGTGACAGTCAACAGGGTGATATTTTGCTCGTTGAACAAATTGACCGACTGACCCGATTAAATAACGCAGATTGGTTAAAACTGAAAAAACAAATTGAGCACCATGAGTTACGCATTGTGAGTTTAGATATTCCGACATCTTGGCAAGCTCTAAATAATCAAGATCTGACACAGAATGATCCTATCACTCAAGCCGTCCTTTCGGCCATTAACACCATGTTAATTGATCTAATGGCCGCCATGTCCCACAAAGATTGGATTAGCCGCCGGGAACGCCAAAAACAAGGTATTGAACGTGCACAATCATTAGGTAAATACAAAGGGAAGCAACCCGATAGAGAACGCCATGATAAGGTAATTTATTATCGAAAAATCAAAGGACTCAGTATTCGAGAAACCGCGGAAGCGACTGGCTATAGTCGTTCTCAAGTGTGCCGTATTCAGTTAAATGACAAACAGAAATCATAAAGACAATTTATTTCATTTTCTGTTATTGGTGAGGGGGTTCGCAGCACATAAGATACTGCGAACAGAAAAATATCACTGCAAGGAAATCAGATCTTCACGGCTTAAACCGGTACTTTCAATAATCAGTTCAAGGCTGACACCATTTTTCAAGAGATTACGCGCCATCATAATCTGCGCTTCACGCATCCCTTCTTCACGGCCTTCTTCACGGCCTTTTTCCCAGCCGATTTTTTCGCCTTTATCTTGTAAGCGTTGTGCAATGTTCACAATGACCTCCTGATGCTTATCTGCCTGTTCACTCAATTGCTGGACAATATGTTCAAAGTTCGGCGAATCCAGCGCAATGAACAGGTAATTGAGGATAGTGATGATGTCGTTATCACTATTATACTGTTGATTCAATGCTTGTGCCAATAACGGGATAACTCGGTCAAATTCATCCCGCAAATATTTGTGCTTCATCGCCAGCTCCATCACGGCCACTTTGCGATGATTCACCAGCTCATTATCATCAATCACCGTCACATCGACCAACGGGAACGGTTGGGTATACAACGTATTGGCGATATCGGGTAACGGAAAACAATCGGTCCACAACTGGGAATACGGATAGGGTGAGCGGCCACCGTGATAAAACAGCACCGGAACCACCAACGGCAGCGTTTTATTCCCTTGCTGAAGGTGTTGATTCATGGCTAAAAACGCATAATGCATCAATCGCCACGCCATCAGCTTATCCGGCGTCGATTGATGCTCGACCAACAGGTAGATATACCCTTCACCTTCAGTGGTTTGTACCGAGTAAAGCACATCCGATAAGCGGGAGCGTAATTGCTTATCAATAAACGAAGAATTGGTCAGTGACAAGGTACTAAAATCACACAGCGCTTTGATGTGCTCCGGCAAATGTATCTCAAAAAAGTCCTTAGCACTGTCAACTTGCGTCATAAAGCCTTTGAAAGCGGCATCATGGGCTGTCGGGGTCTGTTTGGGTTTCATCAATCCGCCTTTCACACGTCACATCTTAAGTGGCTAGGATACTCAAAATGACGACGCTTGTCCGCTTTTTGACGTCGAGGTATGTTCGTTGGCCACTTGTCCAATACGCACGACTTCAGACACAAGGTGATTCACGCGCCAAAGGAGTTTTACGATGAGCAAACGCATGACTGAAAGCCAGATTGTGGCGATTTTAAAAGAAGCCGAAGCGGGTATGCCGGTGAAAGATATTTGTCGTAAGTACGGCATCAGTAATTCAACGTTTTATAAATGGCGCGAAAAATACGGCGGTATGGAAGCGTCTGATGTGCGCCGCTTGAAAGAGCTTGAAGAAGAGAACCGTCGACGTAAGCAGATGTATGCTGAGTTGAGTCTCAAGTCACAGATGCAAGAAGACATCATAAAAAAGCTCTAGCGCCTGTGGCAGAACGGAAAGTCTGGGCACACGAGTTACAGGTGCAGTATAACGCAAGCGTAGTGAAGTGCTGTCATGTGGTTGGTATCAGTCGTACCGCTTACTATTAGGGGTCTGACGCTCAGTGGAACGAAAACTCACGTTAAGGGATTTTGGTCATGAGATTATCAAAAAGGATCTTCACCTAGATCCTTTTAAATTAAAAATGAAGTTTTAAATCAATCTAAAGTATATATGACCTAGATTCTACGTCAGTACTTCAAAAAGCATAATCAAAGCCTTGATAAATATGCATTCCTTCGAAATTCAGCTTTCACCCATTGGGTGAAAGAAAAGTGCTCAAAAATATGTTAAATTATCAGCTTTTATGACTCGATATATGGTAAAATAATAGTAAGAAAAGTAGTAAAAAGGGGTTCTAATTATGATTAATAAAATTGATTTCAAAGCTAAGAATCTAACATCAAATGCAGGTCTTTTTCTGCTCCTTGAGAATGCAAAAAGCAATGGGATTTTTGATTTTATTGAAAATGACCTCGTATTTGATAATGACTCAACAAATAAAATCAAGATGAATCATATAAAGACCATGCTCTGCGGTCACTTCATTGGCATTGATAAGTTAGAACGTCTAAAGCTACTTCAAAATGATCCCCTCGTCAACGAGTTTGATATTTCCGTAAAAGAACCTGAAACAGTGTCACGGTTTCTAGGAAACTTCAACTTCAAGACAACCCAAATGTTTAGAGACATTAATTTTAAAGTCTTTAAAAAACTGCTCACTAAAAGTAAATTGACATCCATTACGATTGATATTGATAGTAGTGTAATTAACGTAGAAGGTCATCAAGAAGGTGCGTCAAAAGGATATAATCCTAAGAAACTGGGAAACCGATGCTACAATATCCAATTTGCATTTTGCGACGAATTAAAAGCATATGTTACCGGATTTGTAAGAAGTGGCAATACTTACACTGCAAACGGTGCTGCGGAAATGATCAAAGAAATTGTTGCTAACATCAAATCAGACGATTTAGAAATTTTATTTCGAATGGATAGTGGCTACTTTGATGAAAAAATTATCGAAACGATAGAATCTCTTGGATGCAAATATTTAATTAAAGCCAAAAGTTATTCTACACTCACCTCACAAGCAACGAATTCATCAATTGTATTCGTTAAAGGAGAAGAAGGTAGAGAAACTACAGAACTGTATACAAAATTAGTTAAATGGGAAAAAGACAGAAGATTTGTCGTATCTCGCGTACTGAAACCAGAAAAAGAAAGAGCACAATTATCACTTTTAGAAGGTTCCGAATACGACTACTTTTTCTTTGTAACAAATACTACCTTGCTTTCTGAAAAAGTAGTTATATACTATGAAAAGCGTGGTAATGCTGAAAACTATATCAAAGAAGCCAAATACGACATGGCGGTGGGTCATCTCTTGCTAAAGTCATTTTGGGCGAATGAAGCCGTGTTTCAAATGATGATGCTTTCATATAACCTATTTTTGTTGTTCAAGTTTGATTCCTTGGACTCTTCAGAATACAGACAGCAAATAAAGACCTTTCGTTTGAAGTATGTATTTCTTGCAGCAAAAATAATCAAAACCGCAAGATATGTAATCATGAAGTTGTCGGAAAACTATCCGTACAAGGGAGTGTATGAAAAATGTCTGGTATAATAAGAATATCATCAATAAAATTGAGTGTTGCTCTGTGGATAACTTGCAGAGTTTATTAAGTATCATTGCAGCAAAGATGAAATCAATGATTTATCAAAAATGATTGAAAGGTGGTTGTAAATAATGTTACAATGTGTGAGAAGCAGTCTAAATTCTTCGTGAAATAGTGATTTTTGAAGCTAATAAAAAACACACGTGGAATTTAGGTTTCATTCTGGCGACGTCCGTATTTGCCTTTCGGAAGCATAAAATCGGACGCGTTGTGGCTCGCTTCAGGTAAAATATTGACTATTCATGTTGTTGTTATTTCGTCTCTTCCAGAATAAGGAATCCCATGGTTAAAAAATCACTGCGCCAGTTCACGCTGATGGCGACGGCAACCGTCACGCTGTTGTTAGGAAGTGTGCCGCTGTATGCGCAAACGGCGGACGTACAGCAAAAACTTGCCGAATTAGAGCGGCAGTCGGGAGGCAGACTGGGTGTGGCATTGATTAACACAGCAGATAATTCGCAAATACTTTATCGTGCTGATGAGCGCTTTGCGATGTGCAGCACCAGTAAAGTGATGGCCGCGGCCGCGGTGCTGAAGAAAAGTGAAAGCGAACCGAATCTGTTAAATCAGCGAGTTGAGATCAAAAAATCTGACCTTGTTAACTATAATCCGATTGCGGAAAAGCACGTCAATGGGACGATGTCACTGGCTGAGCTTAGCGCGGCCGCGCTACAGTACAGCGATAACGTGGCGATGAATAAGCTGATTGCTCACGTTGGCGGCCCGGCTAGCGTCACCGCGTTCGCCCGACAGCTGGGAGACGAAACGTTCCGTCTCGACCGTACCGAGCCGACGTTAAACACCGCCATTCCGGGCGATCCGCGTGATACCACTTCACCTCGGGCAATGGCGCAAACTCTGCGGAATCTGACGCTGGGTAAAGCATTGGGCGACAGCCAACGGGCGCAGCTGGTGACATGGATGAAAGGCAATACCACCGGTGCAGCGAGCATTCAGGCTGGACTGCCTGCTTCCTGGGTTGTGGGGGATAAAACCGGCAGCGGTGACTATGGCACCACCAACGATATCGCGGTGATCTGGCCAAAAGATCGTGCGCCGCTGATTCTGGTCACTTACTTCACCCAGCCTCAACCTAAGGCAGAAAGCCGTCGCGATGTATTAGCGTCGGCGGCTAAAATCGTCACCGACGGTTTGTAATAGCGGAAACGGAATGGGGAAACTCATTCCGTTTTTGTTTATCGCCTTAGACGGCAAAAGTGCTGTCGCCCACCTGCGCTTGCGCATACCAGGCCATAAGCTCCGTGGTTCCTGGTTCTCCTTCCGCTGGAGCCCAGTGCGCATAGTCATCGGCAGCCACGGGTTGATAGCCACCGTGTTTTACTTCAAAAATTATGCCACCGGTATCCAGCGACAGCACGGCATGCCAGGTTCCTGCGGCCATCTCCAGCACCGTACAGGTTTCCCCCAATATCGCCCGATGGGTGACGGTACCCCGATCGTCAAAATTCAGCACCACGAAACGACCCCTTAATGGCAACAGTAGCTCGAAGGTGTGAGGGTGTCGGTGCGGGCGCACGTAGGTCCCAGGTTCCATGGCAATAGCCAGACGTTGGACCGAATCGCTTAATTCTGGATGGAAATTACGGTGCGCGCGGAGCCGAGGCGATTGCACAGCCGCTGCGCTCTGTTGCTGCATATCGCTCATGGTAATTTGTTTCATCAGGATGACCTTGTCGATTAATGAATTGGGGGGGATTACCGTATGACGTCAGGGTGACAGAACCCGCAGAGCAAGTGAAGAACTGGGTTTGCCAATTTTTCCCTATCCTGATTTACTGAAATGGTATTGACGGTAGTGCTGATATTCAGGCCACTTTTTTAGTTGATAAAAGTCTGTAATTCTTTTTACCGTCTGGGAAAAATTTACGGTGGTAATCACCCCCCAATTATTTCAGTATGAGTAAACTTGGTCTGACAGTTACCAATGCTTAATCAGTGAGGCACCTATCTCAGCGATCTGTCTATTTCGTTCATCCATAGTTGCCTGACTCCCCGTCGTGTAGATAACTACGATACGGGAGGGCTTACCATCTGGCCCCAGTGCTGCAATGATACCGCGAGACCCACGCTCACCGGCTCCAGATTTATCAGCAATAAACCAGCCAGCCGGAAGGGCCGAGCGCAGAAGTGGTCCTGCAACTTTATCCGCCTCCATCCAGTCTATTAATTGTTGCCGGGAAGCTAGAGTAAGTAGTTCGCCAGTTAATAGTTTGCGCAACGTTGTTGCCATTGCTGCAGGCATCGTGGTGTCACGCTCGTCGTTTGGTATGGCTTCATTCAGCTCCGGTTCCCAACGATCAAGGCGAGTTACATGATCCCCCATGTTGTGCAAAAAAGCGGTTAGCTCCTTCGGTCCTCCGATCGTTGTCAGAAGTAAGTTGGCAGCAGTGTTATCACTCATGGTTATGGCAGCACTGCATAATTCTCTTACTGTCATGCCATCCGTAAGATGCTTTTCTGTGACTGGTGAGTACTCAACCAAGTCATTCTGAGAATAGTGTATGCGGCGACCGAGTTGCTCTTGCCCGGCGTCAACACGGGATAATACCGCACCACATAGCAGAACTTTAAAAGTGCTCATCATTGGAAAACGTTCTTCGGGGCGAAAACTCTCAAGGATCTTACCGCTGTTGAGATCCAGTTCGATGTAACCCACTCGTGCACCCAACTGATCTTCAGCATCTTTTACTTTCACCAGCGTTTCTGGGTGAGCAAAAACAGGAAGGCAAAATGCCGCAAAAAAGGGAATAAGGGCGACACGAAAATGTTGAATACTCATACTCTTCCTTTTTCAATATTATTGAAGCATTTACCAGGGTTATTGTCTCATGAGCGGATACATATTTGAATGTATTTAGAAAAATAAACAAATAGGGGTTCCGCGCACATTTCCCCGAAAAGTGCCACCTGACGTCTAAGAAACCATTATTATCATGACATTAACCTATAAAAATAGGCGTATCACGAGGCCCTTTCGTCTTCAAGAATTTTATAAACCGTGGAGCGGGCAATACTGAGCTGATGAGCAATTTCCGTTGCACCAGTGCCCTTCTGATGAAGCGTCAGCACGACGTTCCTGTCCACGGTACGCCTGCGGCCAAATTTGATTCCTTTCAGCTTTGCTTCCTGTCGGCCCTCATTCGTGCGTTCTAGGATCCTCCGGCGTTCAGCCTGTGCCACAGCCGACAGGATGGTGACCACCATTTGCCCCATATCACCGTCGGTACTGATCCCGTCATCAATGAACCGGACTGCCACGCCCTGAGCGTCAAATTCCTTTATCAGTTGGATCATATCGGCAGTGTCGCGGCCAAGACGGTCGAGCTTCTTAACCAGAATGACATCACCTTCCTCCACCTTCATCCTCAGCAAATCCAGCCCTTCCCGGTCTGTTGAACTGCCGGATGCCTTATCGGTAAATATACGGTTTGCTTTCACACCTGCGTCTTTGAGTGCTCTGACCTGAAGATCAAGAGACTGCTGACTGGTTGAGACCCGAGCGTAACCAAAAAGTCGCATAAAAATGTACCTTAAATCGAATATCGGACAACTCATGTCTATTATTACAAATTTACGATTTAATAGACATATTAATGTAACAGTTTTACGATGTCCGATAATTTATAACATTTCGTACGGTTGGAAAAATGTTACTAAATGCCCGTCAGGCAGGGAGGCCGATATGCCCGTTGACTTTCTGACCACTGAGCAGACTGAAAGCTATGGCAGATTCACCGGTGAACCGGATGAGCTTCAGCTGGCACGATATTTTCACCTTGATGAAGCAGACAAGGAATTTATCGGAAAAAGCAGAGGTGATCACAACCGTCTGGGCATTGCCCTGCAAATTGGATGTGTCCGTTTTCTGGGCACCTTCCTCACCGATATGAATCATATTCCTTCCGGCGTCCGGCATTTTACCGCCAGACAGCTCGGGATTCGTGATATCACCGTTCTTGCAGAATACGGTCAGAGGGAAAATACCCGCCGTGAGCATGCAGCGCTGATACGTCAGCACTATCAGTATCGTGAATTTGCCTGGCCCTGGACATTTCGCCTTACCCGTCTTTTATATACCCGGAGCTGGATAAGCAACGAACGTCCTGGCCTGCTTTTCGATCTGGCGACAGGGTGGCTTATGCAACATCGTATTATTCTCCCCGGAGCCACTACGCTGACCCGGTTGATTTCAGAGGTAAGGGAAAAGGCGACGTTGCGCCTGTGGAACAAACTGGCACTGATACCGTCAGCCGAACAGCGTTCACAGCTGGAGATGCTGCTGGGGCCAACTGATTGCAGCCGCCTGTCTTTACTGGAATCACTGAAAAAGGGCCCTGTGACCATCAGTGGTCCGGCGTTTAATGAAGCAATTGAACGCTGGAAAACTCTGAACGATTTTGGCCTGCATGCTGAAAACCTGAGTACACTCCCGGCTGTGCGCCTGAAAAATCTCGCACGTTATGCTGGTATGACTTCGGTGTTCAATATTGCCAGGATGTCACCGCAGAAAAGGATGGCGGTTCTGGTTGCCTTTGTCCTTGCATGGGAAACGCTGGCGCTGGATGATGCATTGGACGTTCTGGACGCCATGCTGGCCGTTATCATCCGTGACGCCAGAAAGATTGGGCAGAAAAAACGGCTCCGCTCGCTGAAGGATCTGGATAAATCTGCATTGGCGCTCGCCAGCGCATGTTCGTACCTGCTGAAAGAAGAAACACCGGACGAATCGATTCGTGCTGAGGTGTTCAGCTACATCCCAAGGCAAAAGCTGGCTGAAATCATCACGCTTGTCCGTGAAATTGCCCGGCCCTCAGACGATAATTTTCATGAAGAAATGGTGGAGCAGTACGGGCGCGTTCGTCGTTTCCTGCCCCATCTGCTGAATACCGTTAAATTTTCATCCGCACCTGCCGGGGTTACCACTCTGAATGCCTGTGACTACCTCAGCCGGGAGTTCAGCTCACGGCGGCAGTTTTTTGACGACGCACCAACGGAAATTATCAGTCGGTCATGGAAACGGCTGGTGATTAACAAGGAAAAACATATCACCCGCAGGGGATACACGCTCTGCTTTCTCAGTAAACTGCAGGATAGTCTGAGGCGGAGGGATGTCTACGTTACCGGCAGTAACCGGTGGGGAGATCCTCGTGCAAGATTACTACAGGGTGCTGACTGGCAGGCAAACCGGATTAAGGTTTATCGTTCTTTGGGGCACCCGACAGACCCGCAGGAAGCAATAAAATCTCTGGGTCATCAGCTTGATAGTCGTTACAGACAGGTTGCTGCACGTCTTTGCGAAAATGAGGCTGTCGAACTCGATGTTTCTGGCCCGAAGCCCCGGTTGACAATTTCTCCCCTCGCCAGTCTTGATGAGCCGGACAGTCTGAAACGACTGAGCAAAATGATCAGTGATCTACTCCCTCCGGTGGATTTAACGGAGTTGCTGCTCGAAATTAACGCCCATACCGGATTTGCTGATGAGTTTTTCCATGCTAGTGAAGCCAGTGCCAGAGTTGATGATCTGCCCGTCAGCATCAGCGCCGTGCTGATGGCTGAAGCCTGCAATATCGGTCTGGAACCACTGATCAGATCAAATGTTCCTGCACTGACCCGACACCGGCTGAACTGGACAAAAGCGAACTATCTGCGGGCTGAAACTATCACCAGCGCTAATGCCAGACTGGTTGATTTTCAGGCAACGCTGCCACTGGCACAGATATGGGGTGGAGGAGAAGTGGCATCTGCAGATGGAATGCGCTTTGTTACGCCAGTCAGAACAATCAATGCCGGACCGAACCGCAAATACTTTGGTAATAACAGAGGGATCACCTGGTACAACTTTGTGTCCGATCAGTATTCCGGCTTTCATGGCATCGTTATACCGGGGACGCTGAGGGACTCTATCTTTGTGCTGGAAGGTCTTCTGGAACAGGAGACCGGGCTGAATCCAACCGAAATTATGACCGATACAGCAGGTGCCAGCGAACTTGTCTTTGGCCTTTTCTGGCTGCTGGGATACCAGTTTTCTCCACGCCTGGCTGATGCCGGTGCTTCGGTTTTCTGGCGAATGGACCATGATGCCGACTATGGCGTGCTGAATGATATTGCCAGAGGGCAATCAGATCCCCGAAAAATAGTCCTTCAGTGGGACGAAATGATCCGGACCGCTGGCTCCCTGAAGCTGGGCAAAGTACAGGTTTCAGTGCTGGTCCGTTCATTGCTGAAAAGTGAACGTCCTTCCGGACTGACTCAGGCAATCATTGAAGTGGGGCGCATCAACAAAACGCTGTATCTGCTTAATTATATTGATGATGAAGATTACCGCCGGCGCATTCTGACCCAGCTTAATCGGGGAGAAAGTCGCCATGCCGTTGCCAGAGCCATCTGTCACGGTCAAAAAGGTGAGATAAGAAAACGATATACCGACGGTCAGGAAGATCAACTGGGCACACTGGGGCTGGTCACTAACGCCGTCGTGTTATGGAACACTATTTATATGCAGGCAGCCCTGGATCATCTCCGGGCGCAGGGTGAAACACTGAATGATGAAGATATCGCACGCCTCTCCCCGCTTTGCCACGGACATATCAATATGCTCGGCCATTATTCCTTCACGCTGGCAGAACTGGTGACCAAAGGACATCTGAGACCATTAAAAGAGGCGTCAGAGGCAGAAAACGTTGCTTAACGTGAGTTTTCGTTCCACTGAGCGTCAGACCCCTATTACGAGCCAAAGCTGACCGATGATGACGAAATCATTGATGCCTTGAATGCTTTAATCGACAAGCATTATCGGTGGGGGTTCCCGAAGTGCTTTAAACGCCTTCGAAAGCTAGGCCACAGTTGGAACCACAAACGTGTTTATCGCGTTTATAAGGAGCTAAAACTGAACCTACGACGCAAAGGCAAAAAGCGACTGCCCAACCGTAACCCAGAGCCGTTAGCTGCACCGAATGCATTGGGAAAATCTTGGTCAATGGACTTTATGAGTGACAGCTTGCACAACAAAGTCAGGTTCCGCACATTTAACGTTATTGATGACTTTAATCGCGAAGTTTTAGGTATTGATATTGCGACCAGCATGCCGTCATTGCGTGTCATACGCTATCTTGACCAACTTGCTGAGTGGCACGGTTACCCTGAGAAAATTCGGGTTGATAATGGCAGCGAATTCACCTCGGAAGTGTTTGTAAATTGGGCAAAAGCACATGACATTATGATTGATTACATTAAACCCGGTTGCCCATATCAAAACGCATACATTGAACGATTTAACCGAACTTATCGCGATGATGTACTCAATTGCTACATTTTCAACAACCTGAACGAAGTGAAGCAAATAACCGAAGACTGGATTGAGCTATACAACAACGAACGGCCGCACGATTCACTCAATGACATGACGCCATTTGAGTACCGAAGTGCGGCATAAATATTCTACGAGATGACTGTGTTATAAATGGGGTATTTACATCGTGTAAATACCCCACACTTTTTTACGTTCCAAAAATTTAAAATAAAGCAATACTAGAGATTTACCCTCCTTCATTTTTATTTTCAAACTCCTTTTTAAACAATAAAACTTCACTCATTTTTACTTTTCCATGACGATTTCTTTTTGGGAGTTTCAATCCATCTAAATCACCAGTGGTTCGGTATAACATAGCCAAATATTCAGGTTTAATTCCTATATGGGGTTGTGTGCCCATTTCATCGAAAAGTCCAAAGTTTGCTTGTAGCCCTTTGATATCAAGGACTACAGCCGATATATAGTTTAATAATATTAATAGACTATGCCGCTAAGCTTAACGACTCTTCTGAAATAAGAGGATCTAAATTCTCCAGTAATCTTTCCAGTACAATATTATCTTTTTTAAGGCCAAAGGTGTAATTACCGGCCAGCTGTATATGCTGCCATGCGACAGGTGATAACTCAGCTATCATATTCACCGCTTCTTGATTATTTTCACGCGCAAATTTTTCAATCAAACTGGATAATAATGCAGAATTATAATAAATAATGCAGTTAGCAATGATACGAGCACAATCATTCCATTGTTCTATCTGGTAATCATCGCCACCTCTGAATTGATTACCATTAATTGACGCAATTGCACGCCGTAATTGATGGTAAGCCTCACCCCGATTAAGTGCTTGTTGGACAAACTGCCTGAGCATTTTGTCATCAACATAATCGAGAACGTATAAACACTTAATTATTCGGTCATATTCACGAAGAGCCGCTAAGGTGCGATTGTTTTTCTTACTGTTAGAAAGCTTAGTAATCACCGTGCTTTGTGTCGTCGTTTTACGGCTTAATGAACAAATTATCCATTGAATATTTTCCCACTCTTCTTGAATGAGTGATAAGTTGAGCGATTTTTTAAGTTTCAGGGAAAGGATTTCATCATACTCGATCTCAAACAATTCATTAAAAACGTGTTTAAATTTTGCATATCGCGGGGCAAACTGATACCCAAAGAGATCAAGGATAGCAAAGTTTACATTGTTAACGCCATGCGTGTCTGTTGCTAATGTTTTGGGCTGAATATGGCTGGTATTATTATAGAGTAAATCGAATGCGTGGTGAGCCTCATATTCATTGGCTGAAATCACTTTCGTATTTATTGGTACATGATTTGAAACTAATGTGAGTGCTGATACGCCTTTCCCTTTTCGGAAATATTTAGCAGAAAAACGGGCTTTAAATGTATTGATTCGGCAACCATGTTTTTGGCCATCAATACTACCAAATGGGGCACTTTCGTTAATCGTATAATATTTGAAAATGGGGAGTTTTGCTAAAGCATCAGCTATCATATCATTAGCTTCACTCGTTGTTTCAGGCCTAATATAACCATCATTGACGGCTCTAAGCACACCGATGGCTCTATCTGATATTGATGACATATGATGAACACCATAGTTTGAGCCATTTCCAAATATGCAAGCGAGTAAATCGCCCTCTTTGGCCTTAGTGTTTTTCTTTTTTGATGCGATATTTTTAAATGCATCTAAGTAACCCGTTTTTTGATGAACATAGTCCATAATTTCAATGATCCCCATATGTTGGAGCTGGTTATATATGGGATTATCAATGTCATCTTTCCAGCGTTTATTCGCCAGTTTCCATGTTAACTGATTTGAACGCGGTTGAAGTGTCACGAAATCATTGGCTCCATCATGGATATTGCGACCAATTCGCTCCATTTGGTCTCTCAGTTTTTGCGTTAATTCCGAAAGCGTTTGTTGTATCGGTGTATTGAGCCGAGTTAATCCTGTTTTTTGAATGATGACATGGCTTTTTTTCCACTCGGTGGCTGAAATCAGATCATCGTCTAAACGCTTGTTGCTGGCGCTTTCATTGATGTAAATATTGTTACTCTCAATCATCCGAGCCACTTTTTGGTATAAATAGTATTCAAATCGTTGAGTATTAACCTGTTCATCTATCAGGATAAAAGGTTTATCGTTTTTTAACAGTAACCGCTGATCGACGGTAGAAATGTGCTTATCTTTTTGAAGTTCTGATTTTGCTGTTAATAATTGGGAAGATAGTAGTTGTAATCCTGGTTCGCACTCGATATCAATCGCGAGAAAGAGTGACCTCATTGTATTCGCAATTTTTCTGTATTGTGTATCAATGTATAGCCACTCATAATGGGTTTTATCAAAACTATTCTTATTAAGATGTTGACTTATTAACTGAATTTCATCTTTAGACATCATTGCAAATGCATTTTGGCGAATATCACCAAATTGCGTATTGTCACTGACGTTTTCATCAACAAAGAGGTGTAAAATATTACCCGCATGCATTAACTTTTCACGAATAATTTCCAGTTCTTCTGCAATGCGTAACTTAGCTAAAGCACTCGCAGCTTCCCTTTGCTTTCTCGTCACATATAAAAAAGCTGTTACCAATTTATCATTAGTTTCTTGGTAGCGAAAAAATAGATAACAAACCAGATATAACATGCCTTGCCATTCGGGAAATCGACGAATTTTATAAATCGATTGATGTTGAATAATCGATGCATAATAGCTTAAATTACCTAATGATAATCCCAATTCACCAACAAGACGTTTTACGTCGGGATAAACACTTTTTATGGCATTATGCGTTTCAATTTCACTTGCGAGCTCTGTCGGTGTAAAATCTTTAGCTGCGCCTTGTTGGCCAGATAGACTATTTAAAACCCCTTTTGTATGCAGTATCTTCTTTAATTTTTTATGTATTATTGGTGGCACGCTATTTGAAAGGATCAACTCGGTACGATGCCTCTCATTAGCTAAAACCGTGGTGATCATATTTTGCAAAGTGGAATAACCCACTAATCCAATTCTGTTTTGACCTAAAAAAGCGAGGCATTCATCAAAAATATATTTGGGGTATGTACAGATTGTTGCGACATCACCCAAACGCTCTATCAAGGCTTGTTTATCTTGTCTTAATAACCGCGAAAAACCCAGTATTTCATGCATTTTAGCGATCAATGTTGCTCGAGTACTTTTAGCAATAAAGGGGTATTTCGGCTTTCTATTTGGAAAATGTGTCGCATAAATATAGTCGACATCTTGTTTAACCTCTCGTAGTTTAAATTGAGCGACAACAGGCTTCGCGCGAAAATAACCAATCAGAAGAATTAAATATATTTTCGTTTCAATTTTTCCCATTTTAGTGAGGATTTTTTTTATACTCGGATCTAATGAAAAATATTCTTCACGCTCAATTTGATTAAATATTGGACGAGAATAGAGCTCATGAATCTCCTGTTCTGTCAAAATTTGAATACGGCCTGATTTAATCTCTTTCATTGTGGTTATGTTATATCCTCTAAAAATAAACAACATCATATAATGGACGCGCGCGTAATCGATATAAAAGTGCAATTTAAGTCTACCTTAACTTCACTAAGTAAACTCTAGTGTAGTAAGTATGAAAAACCGATGTATAATGCACTGACATAACAACACCAATGTATAGTGCACCAATGAATACAAATACACGAATTTATGGGTATCTTCGCGCATCAACGCATGAGCAAGATGCGTCTAGAGCAAAAAAAGAACTACTTAGGTTTGTGGAAGGAATGGGGCTGCAAATTGCCTGCTGGTTTGAGGAGAATGAGTCGGGTGCTCAACTTCACCGACCAGAACTCTTCCGCTTGCTCAATGTGGCCATGGCAGGTGATATTATCTTAGTTGAACAAGTGGATAGAATTAGCCGCTTGAATACGGATGACTGGGAAAAATTAAAATATCTCATTGGACATAAAGGGCTAAAGATTGTGTCTTTAGATCTTCCAACCAGTTATCAATTTATGAGTAGCACTGATGCGTTTACAGAACGAATGCTCGCGGCTCTTAACGGTATGATGTTAGACATGCTGGCTGCAATTGCGAGAAAGGATTATGAGGATAGACGCCGTCGCCAAGCCCAAGGAGTGCAAAAAGCCAAACAAGAAGGAAAATATAAAGGTCGCCCGATCAATAAAATATTACACCAAAATATTAAAGGCTTGCTGATGGAAGGGAAAAGCTATAGTCAGATAGAAAACCTGATAGGTTGTTCAAGACATACGATTTCAAAGGTATCAAAATCGATGAAAGCAGCGAAATAAATGACTTATCCATAGTTATGATATCAATGTGTTACGAGCAAAATTTGGGCTTTTCGATGAAGTGGGCTAGCCCCCCTAAAAGAGCCCATAGTAAACATAAACTTCAAAAAAGCTTGATTTGTGGGCACATCAGGCACACAATAAAAGAGTGATAACACATGAGGATAATAATATGATTTCTGATACGACTGTTAAAGCTAGAATTTCTCAAGATGTCAAAGAACGAGCTGTATCTGCACTTGCAAAGATGGGCTTAAATACATCTGATCTTATCCGTATGGTTATGATTCGTGTTGCCGATGAAGGAAAACTACCATTTGATATCAAAACACCAAATGTTGTGACTAAAGAGGCAATTGAAGAATTAGAAAAAGGGAATGGAAAAGCATTTTCTTCAACCAATGCACTTTTCGATGATTTGGGGATCTGATGCTAACTCCTATTCGTTCTAGTGCTTTTAAGGCGGATGTTAAGCGACAAAAAAAAAGAGGGAAGGATTTAAACAAGCTAAAAGTATTAATTGAGTTACTAATAAAGGAAGAACAGATCCCTGCGGACTATGTAGACCACCCTTTAACAGGTAATTGGCGAGGATATAGAGATGCTCATATTGAAGGCGATTGGCTACTAATTTATAAAATTACTGGTCAAGAATTAAAGTTAGCGAGAACGGGTTCTCACCAAGATATTTTTAGCCAATATTAATCTACTTAACGGGGCATGAAGCACTCGTGTATAGGAAGTTACTGTAGTTCGACTATGGTTATGGGGTTCTACGCCGCGCCGGAATTTCCGGTCTACTATTTTAGCGGTCTTTCGGAACCTCGATAACACCATCAGCAATCCCCTGAGCCAGTCGCTCCATCCATTTCGCAAACCAAAAATATCCTGAATATTGCTGACAGAAGTAGTTCATCTGTACCTTTGATGTGCTGTCCATCACCAGCTTAACGTAGGATAATTTCCGTTTCCCAAGCGAACCCCTACTTATTTACCCTGCTTAGTGCTTCACTCCTCTGTCGATTTTTGCAACGTAATTAGAGTCGTATGCCCTCCAACAGAATGTTCTACAAAACCACCTTTGTCGAGATCATTAGTAGAATGGAACATATGTTCAATCTCAGAAACTTGGAGCTTAAATTTACCGCCTAAAGGATGAATAATCGTCTCAGCCAATGAAGCTAATTTGGGAAGGCTATTAGGGTTGACATGATCACCGACATGCAATGACATAAAAGGCTCAAAACTTTCAAAAATTTCTTCATGGTAAATATCACAACTACGATCATAAATCTGAAAAATTAGAAGATAGCGCATACAAACCTCATGAAAAAGTTAAGTAAGGTAAGAATACGCTAAGATAACAAAACTAAGGAAGAAGAAAAAGATTTTCAGGCTGGGCGTTTCAGGCAGCTTTTCCATCCCATTGCGCCATCTTGAGCGCTACTAAAGCCGCAAACGTAAATTTACCCAGCCAACGATTTTTTTCTTCAAAGGTAATTGAGGGATTGGGTGTCTTTGTCATACGGTTAGTGATTGGGGTTCCACGCCGGAACCGCCGAAAAATCCGACACCATTAATTTGATGTTTTTTTTATGCATATTTCTCATTGATGGGACCTTAATCGGGGTTTGAAGCCTAACCGTGCGGAAACGTACGTTAAGGAAGTAACTATATGATTTTAAGTCTATAAAGCCGTTATGTTGTCGAATAGATTTACTTTGATTACCGAGTTTATTAACGTCGGAAGTGTCTGAAACTGATGGATACTGCCATCAATGAAAAGAGTAAACAAAACCCTCGTTTTCTTTACTCGCCAAACCCGCTAAAAAAATAAACTTAGCGTACGATCTCGTACGGTTAGGCTTCAAACCCCTCATAACGCAGAATCGATTTTCTGTCCGTTTTTCGACTCTCAATGTTCGAGTGAAGTCTAATTTGCATTTTCACACTCTATCTAGATGTATTTAATCGCACGATTTCAATGAATTAGTGGACACATTGACTATAAATAAAAAATCACATTCCTTTTCGTCCAGGTCATCATGTCAGTCAAATCACGAAAAATGTTAACCCTATTCACCAAACGGGCATGGGATTAAACAAAATTGACACTCATTAATGTCTAAGTGACAAACAATTCAGGGGGCAGTGACAGGGTAGCTGCGATAACTGCCAACCATTCGGAAAACGTACACTAATTAGCGTACGTTTTCGTTCCATTGGCCCTCAGGAGCCAATGCAGCTCAATTTTACAAGGTTCATTAGGTGCGGATTCAGACGCCGTATAGATTCATGCAAGCCAACAATATCTTCAAAATCTGTGTTGCAAAAAAGGAGTGACCATAGATTCCTAGCCATGTACGGTAAAAATCCAACTCCATGTTATACTGTGCATTTTTAGATTAACATTGTATACCTTCAGTTAAGAAAGAGTTTTTCTAACACCATCTCACTTATTGGGATAAATAAAATTATGCTTAAACCTAACATATCAATTAGTTATATTTTATTTTCGATGTTTTTTTTTCCTTCAATAGTATTAAGTAAAAACACATCAATTATTGACTCTCAACTATTCGGTGACATCAGCAAGTACATAGATACACCAAAAGCCACCTATTATGCAGCACCATCAATTCAAGATTTGGTCAAAATTTGTAATAATGGAGCCCAAAAAGGTTCAAGCAACGAATACTCTCACTGTTTGGGATTTTTGGAAGCGGCGCAGCAGTACGTAACAAAAGGAACAGGGAACTGTCCATCCATCTCATTAAAAGATATTCTTGATAACATCAAATATCAGATTGATAAGTATGAAGAAATAAATACGACAAAGAGATGGGTTTATGACAATAAAAATAAAACAAAATTTGAAGTAACAAGCCTAAAACCAAATTATATTAATCCATGGCAACAACCAGCATTTCCATTTATTACTGATGCACTTATAGAACTAGGATGTAAAAAACCTTCGAATACAACACAATAAATTCTACATTATTCTATGCTATAAATAAATCAGAATGGGTTCTACGCAGGAATCCCATTCTATACCCACCACGGCATTTTAAGATGATCCGCTATTACGATTTTTTAGCCAATCGCAAACGTGAGCGTTTATTACCTAAAGTGTATGACGCTGTAGATATGATACATCCTAACGTGATAGCAACAACGTATAGTGTGGCAAATTTTCATCGAACTGACCACAAAGATGGTGCTGTTTGATTACTTCACTAAATTGTTTTCTCTCCCCAAGCACCCAAAACTCTACTGAGTTAACCTGTTTCCCCTCATCACTGAACCCCGCTATTAAAGCAGATCCGAGCTTGCATGCTAATATTATCAATAATATCGAAGAGTTTGCAGAGAGCATGAGGAATAGCTTAGGTGAAGTCGATGAAGAGGATATTAGTGCTTATGCACACAGTGTAGCCGACAGCATGGAAGAATTTCTACCTTTAACAGAGGATGAAATTAATAGCATTGAATTTATGAAATAAAGAAATTAAAAATAAGCTTAATATTCAGTTGATTAGTATGTTGAATATTAAGTTTTTAATTTTAACAAACCATTATAACGCTATGTTTTTAAAAGCGTTTTAAGAATCAATCAGACAAACCGTTCTTTAAGTCAAAACACCCCATTAAATGGTTATGGGCCAATCAGGTTGCTTTGAGAAAAAACAGTTGTTGATTTTGCCCCTCTTGATAAAGCAACGTATAGATGTTGTGCATTCATGTTATCAGCGTTAAGAATTAGTGAATGATCACACTCTAGCCCTTTCAGTAGCAGTGTCGATCCAATTGCGCGGCGAGATATTCGTCGATCGCCATGTAGCCTGAGTTGCTCACGAATTGATGAAGCGGCGTCCAATATGGTCTGGTCAGGCATAGAGCTTGAAAGTGAAATAGTGTCTTTCAGCGCTGAAAATGCAGCCTTGCGATAAACTTTAGCTCCTTGTTTAGACTCTAATTGCAGCAAAGCCGTCAGAATATTATTGCGAGAGCTATTCTGGAGAACATTGAGGAGAGCAGTCTCCAGTGAAGTGATAGGTATTCGACTTCTCCCTGCTTGAATAGTGCGTAATCTTTGTAGGGTCTGTGGCCTTTGCACATTGGTCATCATCTCACCCGAGTAGGTAAGAATGGCATCAACCAAATCTATGCCTTGCGCACTATCAAAAGAGCGAGCAGCATTAGCTACATCGTCGAGTTGCACTGGCTCAACGACATCAATATTCCTACTACTTTGAGCATATTTATGCCTAGATCTTGCATTTATTGAATCACCGATTACGAGCAAAGATTCATTTTGAGCTCTATTAAAAATATCATATTGAGCAGCTTGTTGAGCTTGTAAGTCAGTGCTTGCAACACCGGACAATGGCTTGTGGTGAACATAACCAGGGCATGTCGAAAGATCTATTTTATTACCTTGGATCAATATATTTCGGCAATCGAGTACCCACTGTCCAAGACCATGGGAACCAGCATTATTCCACCTCCATGGTACTGTTAATTCATGTATTTGAGGAAACCTTGCTTGAACCTCTGTGTTCCAGTCAGGCATCCTTCCTGCGAAGTTAAATATACACTGCATCGGATCGCCGAAAACTGTCGTCGGAATTAATGACGATAGCTCTGTTACTACCTGATGTTGCACCAAGTTACAGTCTTGGTACTCATCAACAAGTAGTCGTGAATATGATGCTCTTAGAATGTCGTTTACGTTCCCATTTTGGAGTAACGCAAGAACACTTCTTCTTAACTCTGGATAGAATGCCTTTGGATTTTCAGGAGAGGTTTGTATAGGACATGAAACAGGAAAGTTTTTTGCTAATTTCAAAGCCCAACCATCTATTGTTGTAACAAAGAAGTTCTTTGTTGGGACAGATAATTTTTTCAACCTTAGTTTTAGAGCGGCTACACCTGCCGTCGTATGAGTTAAGACAAGATATGGCTTGTTTGGTTTTATCACCAGAGTATCAGTGATCAACTGGGTTTTACCGCACCCTGCCGGAGCCACTATAGAGCCAACATCATTATCGAAAATTGCTTCTATGCTCATTATCAATCACCTTGCTCTAGAGCCCATCGAAACAGTTGGTTAGTCGTAGTTGTGAGAGCTTCTGAAAATTGAGCATAATTGGGAGCAATCACATTCCGTGCAAACGTTTCTGCTGGTTCGATATCTTTGAACCATGACTTTTTTTTTGCAGCTTTGGCTAAAATCGCTCGATAACTCTCTTGAAAGTGATTTAGACAAACATCAAGCGTTATTTGGTTTTGTGAGTGAGCAATAATATGGTCTTCGATTGCTGCTTGGCCTTTTCGCTGAATTGCAATAGCCAGTAATTGAGGAATCACCTGAGCCGGACAAGCCATAAAAAGCACATCTTCAGTTGCAGAATTATTACCCCACTCATAGATAGCGATGCCTTTACTCGCAGCCAGTTGAGAAGGTCCTACATGTTCCTGAGCTTTGTCTGAGTCTTTAAATATGGCGGTGGGATAACCTAATTGAGCAAAAATTTCCGCTCTTACGAACATGCTATCTCCACCGCCATCGGCACAATGGACACCACATGCGTTAATACTACGGTAATTCGTGCTTTGATTGTGAAGATCAATTCCTCGAACATATCCAATTTCTGTTTTACCTTCACAAACGATTACAGCTTTACTGAAGAATGATTCAGCGCAAGCACGCAAAGTCGATTGTTGCTCATCGTTTCCTTCAAGGCTATGAAGTTTATGAGATTCTTGGGTATTACCAAAAACTTGAGTAGCTAAAGATACTTTTCTTAATACATTTAATTGTTGAGCCTGTAGCTCTCGGAGAACATATGGTGAATGTGTAGTAATGAACACCTGCTGAGTTGGCTGTGTATCTTTGGAACCTAACTCATTTAGCAAACGAGTTATTCTATATGGTTCTAGCCCATATTCTGCTTCATCAACTAAAATAATGTTTGATTTGCTTGCAGCCTTTTGTAACCCACTAATAAGCAATCTAGATGAGCCAGTGCCTAGTTGACGTAAAGGGGTATTGTCATCATTGTGAAGGCTTATAGCGCCGTTTGAAAGGGATACTCCATTGACATCTAATAGCGCTTTAAGTTTACCGACTGGTACTCCCAATCCATTTGCGATTTTTTGTACTTTTAATAGAACATCATTAACACCATCAACTTGCTGATCTGCGAAGTGTTGTCTAGTTTGTCTTCCTAATTCTGCAAGTGTTGCTGAAACATCGAGGGTATCTTCTGAGAGTTTATTGAGGATAGAGCTGTTACCCCAAGCGAGGTGTTGATATGTAGTAGTTCCAAGTCTAGCTGGGCTTAGTAACTCTTTATGCTTCCATTGCAGACGCTTCTCTAAACCTTCACTTTCTGCTCTTTCTGAGTACAAGCGCCAGTCTGGGTATAAATCCTGATCAACTATTAGTTTAATGGTAAGAACTGTTTCATCACCCGGTTGTGGTTCATCGTGTATTTCAAGTGATGTGTGGTTAAAACCACGAAGAAAAAAGCCGTATTTATCAATATTCATGAGCTCACCATCTAGGCAACCGATAGTGACTGTTATCACGATAGGCTCTTGAGTATTTAGACCATGAAAATCAGCATCAGTAAAATTATAACTTCGTCTCGCTCCGAGCGCTAAGTCTATAGCATCTAGAATTGTGGATTTTCCCGTGTCACCTGGGCCAATTATACAGTTAAGCCCAGGTTTTGGATGCCACTTAAACTCTTTTATGCTTCTAAAATTCTGTATTGTTATTGCTCTTATTACTGACATCTTTTAGCCTCTTAAAAATGGGAACGCATTTTTCTTTACCACTGTAGTTTTTAAACTTGTTGGAACTAGAGTTGATATCAATTTGTATATAACATAACCTTAACGTAGGATATTTTCTGTTTTCCAAGCGGGCCCCAATTAGTGGAACTAAAAACTCGGAAATCCTAACATCATATCTATCAAAATTTAGAATTTTAGCGCTTTCAATCGTTTTGCAGCCGCTATAAATTCTTTAGACTGTTTTTCATCTACGACAACAGGCACAAATCTGCGCTTATATAATTGCATCAATAGAAGAGTTCTGTGACGGCCATCAAAAACACCAAACTCATCATTTAACCCTTCAGGATAAGTTACATTCCCTTGGGCTATGTAAGTTTTAATTCTGTGCCAACGGCGAGGGTCTATACAAAAAGCACCTTTCCCAAGGTTTTTTAAAAAAAGAAGCCCGTCTACTTCTATTATTATTGGTTTTTTCTGATGTTGAAGAGGAAGTTTAGCTATATGTTCAGGCTTGAGTAGCGATGGTAATTCGAAATTAATTTCCTCAAAAGGTGGGTATGAAAAATTAGACATATCTTGAGGAATTTCTTCAAATGAATTGAATTGAAATTTTGTCATATATGTATCTAAACGTTCAATATCCATTTTAGAAAACCAATTAATATCTGGAGAAAAATTTTTTTCTCGCTCTCTAATCATTTTGATTTTTTCACCAAAACAGTCGTTTAAGCTTATGTTGATTTTTCTCATGGAGTATATCCTTTTTTAGCTTAAATTTCGAACAACTGAGTCTCATAGGGACTAAAGCCTAACTATACACAAACTGTGCGTTAAGTGTATTTTTGAGAAAAACTCTGCAAATCCATACCCTACAGTAAGAACAACAACGTATAGTGTGGCAAATTTTCATCGAACTGACCGCAAAGATGGTGTTGTTTGAAGACTTCGCTAAATTGTTTTTTATCACCCAGCACCCAAAACGCCACCGAGTCTATCTGTTTTCCTTCATCACTGAATCCAGTGGTTAAAGCAGAGGCAGTAACATAGAAGGTGGGAATTGCAGTGACTATCGGCTTTTTCGCAATCAGTTTTTGCCAGCGGTCTTCACTGAGTACCACACTGTCCCAGCCCAAATCTTTAAGCAGCTCGGTCGCGTAGGTTAAACGAAACAAATCACTTTGCCTGGTAATATCACAACAACACGAACGCCACAGATATTCTAACCGTGATTTTAATTTTGAGGTCATTAGCCATTGTTGGCCAAGGTGAATGAGCCATTCAAAATCATGAACGACACAACGATGAAACCGTTTTTGTTTCAGGGCCGTTTGTAGCCAGCGAAGCAGAAAAAGATTTTCGGACTGGGCGTTTCGGGCAGCTTTTCCATCCCACTGCGCCAGCTTGAGCGCGACTAAAGCGGAAAAGGCTAATTTACCTAACCAATGATTTTTTTCTTCAACAGAAATCGGGGGATTTATTACTTTTGTCATGTGTGTCGTGATTGTTGTTTAGCGAGTCTTTGTATGCGTTTTAACGTATCGGCCACATCCGATTCCGTGACAGCCCCGTTAGGTTGGCCGTCTTTATCATAACGTACTGCACCAGGCATAATCGTCGTGCGGTATTTGACACTGTGACTAATGGCCGCCAGGCTGCGTTTCAATTTTTTATATGAAATAGGCAGTTCACGGACTTTTTTGTCCGCAAATAAGGCCTCTCGTGTCCCCACTGCCATGGGTCGAAGTTGTCCATCGGGAAAGAGTTGTGGCCAATAGGCTGAAATATTGGCAATCGCCTCCTCTAACGGCAGATGTTGTTTTGGTGGCGTTGGAGGAATGACTTTCTTTTCTAACGGGATGACAACCGCTTTCTGTTTTTTCGCAGGGGTTACTTTTTTAGTCGATTGAGTTGGCGCTGTTTTGGCGGGTTTATGGGGTTTACGCTGTGTGTTAACCACCACCTGTTTACGGCGACGTTGAATAACCGGTTCAGTACTTTCCGAGTCTTTTTCTATCGCCGGACGTTTTAACGTCAGTGTTTTGCGTTCCATTCCAACCTCACACCAAAATCGTGTTTATCATCAATGCATTAATCGCAGATTATCATGAAATTTAACCGAAATCACCCGCCCGTAGGGCTGTAGACGGCAGAAATAGTCACAAAGAACGAATAGTGGTTAGGGCCGTCGAGACCCGCGTGAGCGGTTACGTGCTGTTTAATCCCCCAATCTACCCCCTGTCCTGGTTGAGCCGATTGAAACTAACACCGTCATTTTGCGTATTTGACCCTTTGAAAAACGCAGTGAGACGGGCAAGAGGCGTAGCCTCGATGAACGGCTGTAGCTGCGCGTTAAGGTGGCCAAAGGCCAGCTTTACGGGGGCAATGGCACGATATTGACACCGTAATCTGAGCGACAGCCATTTATGGCTTGTAAGCGAAGGCTTTATTGGGTTTATCTCTTTAGAGTGTGCGGCTTGAAAAAGCAGAGCCGCAACTCCTTTTATTAAAAAGGACGTTTAGTTCAGAACCTAAAAACGAATTTAACTTTAAAACCCCAAACTGATTCGAAGTTAATTGCAGAGAATAAACCCATTCGAAGTTAATGGGGTAAATATCCAACGAAAATAGTCGAGGTGTCATCGTTGAGATGAATGGAGAGATTAGAACAACGAATTTCCTGTTCAAAAAACAGGCTATCCAGATTTGGGGCGAACGAAACCACCGCCAGTCAAGGCGGTAAATTTAGGGGGGGGGAATTAGGCGTCGGGTAGGTGTTCCAGATAATGCAGGTAAATGGCCTGCCCTTGAACACTCGGATACAAGGCTTTCATTTTCCGCTCAAAGGCCATGACGGCCGCAATAGGCTGCGTCACCTTCCAGGCTTCAAAGCGACGCCAGGCGGCATGCTCTTGACTTTCAGGCGCACGCGTACTTTGGGCTAAGGCTTTCTTTTCCTTCAGCGCTTTGGCTAAATGTTTTTTCTCTTGTTTCAGGGCTTCATCTTTCCCAACCACAAGGGTTTTGAGCTTGTTGAGCAGGTTGCGAAGTTTGTGCTTAGTGTCCAGTGACGCCACATTCGCACGCGCAAGTCGCAAGACATGTTGGGCGTAGCGTTTTTGGTAGCTCTCTTTTAATCCCTTTTTTTCCATCCAACGGCTAAAGCTGGCGACCACTTCCCGCAGCTCTAATGCGGAAAATCCGAGTCCATGGAAAAATTCAGGGCGTATCCAAATACGCATCGCTTTGTATTGCTTCGCCTCGACATCAAAATCGCGGTCAATGACAATCAGGTTGGCTTGTTCCCAGTCGCGCAAGGCATGCAGTATCGGGTCGTAACTTTTACGACCACTGTCATAGCGATACAGCTGTCCACATAACTCCGCCAACTTCTCCACGGAGCACATTACTTCGAACAACGCATCACTTTCAGGGTTGTAATCCGCATAGGCGATCATGGCCATCGCTAATGCATCAAAGGTTTCTCGACGCTCTGAACGCACCGATATCCGCTGCTTTCGGCTATATCGCAGTTGGTAAATATGGGGGTTGCGGTTCCAATCGTGACGCTTTAATGCGGCTGCAAAGCGACGCACAGGCACTAATTTCGGTAATTGCCCTAAAAATTTTGGCGCATAATGCCGATGAATTTTACCGACGGAACAAGGGATTGCAGGAATTGAGATCCCATTAGACATGTCTCTCCGCACTTATGTTGTACGGAAGGAGTTGAATTTTTTTGCACATAATTCTATACTCCCCGCTAGGAGTTCAACATTACCCCTAGCGGAATTACTCTGATGACCCCTGATAATCTTTCCTCGGTCCGCCAAGATAGAAGAAGATTACAGGGGTTTTCTATTTGGGTTCACAGCACATGTTTGTGTGTTACATCCCATCTCTTGCCACCTTTCGGCGTGGCGACCACAAAATTCACATCAATTGTCGGCTAATTTAGCACTCTATGCGCATTCAAGCAACGTCTTCACGATAAAGACGCGATTTATTCACAAAATTTGTGATAAAACTTGAGGTTCGACGCGAGAGAAAACTAAACGAAACTGGCGGAAATCGCCGACAATGCGGGTTAAAACTAAAATAACAGGGTGTTAATCACCAAACTCACGGTCACGGGATTTTTCCATCACCATTTCACGCTCTTGTTGACGCAAAACGTCTCGTTGTTGTTGCTGATGTTCACGCTCAAACTGAACGGCCTTTTCAATGACTCGCTCTTTCGCCTCCATTAAGTCATGTTCCCCTTTAAGTAAGCTATCACGCTCTTGCGCCATCACCTGCCTCAGTTCGTCCTCGCTCAGTTCTGGCACTTTAGGCTCGCTGTTCGCTTGCTGACGCAGGGCAGCTTCAGCCTCTTTTAAGGCTTTATCAATCGCCTGCTCCTCGGGGGTTTGCAGGTTTTTCGGGTCACTGTCTGCTTTATCGGTTTGCGCGGTATTCGGGTTGGAATAGGCGTTATCCACTTCCCCTTGCGTGATTTTTTCAATCATGGCCGTGTGTAAACGTTCATCCGGATTGAGTTGCACCACCACACCCTGTTCGGGTTGCTGTGCCATCGTCTCAAAAGCGGATTCTAGACTGTTCACAATCACGGTGTGCCCGTTTTGACTGGGTTTGACGACAATAAATTGTGCCTGCTCGCTTCCCAGTAAGCGCACTTCAGCACGAAGCCCCTTCAATTTATCCTCTTCAAGTTCAATCGCTTGTAACACCGTACCTTGGGCTTTACCGTGTTCATTAAATGCGGGCCACGCCACATGTGGCTCGGGGTGCTTGGTGGACGGATAAACAAACTTCCCTTCATGGGATTCACCGAGCCCCATTTGCCGACTTAAAGCGCGACCAATCGCCGTATCATTAAGGGGTTTCGCATGGTCAAACAGTTGATTACCGACTTTGGCGGCACGGTCTTGCTCAGCCAGCAACACATCATGCGCGGTCTTCCGGTTTCCGGGGTTTTCAATGGCTTTTGTCCATTTATCCAAATCATCACTGTAGGTTTGCACGTGCGCTTTAGTACGAGATAAAGCCACATACGCATCACGTAAGGTGGCCAGCATACGTCGTCCTGACTCAACCCCCCCAAGGACAATCACATACAAGCTACTTGCCCCTTGCGCTTTGTGTGCCGTGCCCGCATAACCGTAATCCAGATGTTGGTCTGTCAATTCGCTATTCGGGCTAAGCACGCGTGACTCATCGCCCTTAGTAATGGTGATTTGCCCGTTACCACTGACTTCACTGACCGTCCAGTCACTGTTCATCACGCGTCCGCGCTCTTTATCCGTGCGAGTAAAGTTGATTTTTTCCCCTGCGGCGATATGACGGGTTTCTTGGCGGTAAATACCAATATCCAGCAAGCTACTTTCAAAGGCCGAAAGTAAATGCCTTTTGCCTTGTTCATCAACCAGGGTCACAACTCCGTCACTGACGCCCTCTTGAGTCACCTCAATCCGATAGTACTGCTCTTGGATGAGGGCAATTTTACCGGCATGTTTTGCCAGTCCTGCCGTTGATAACAAGGCCTCTGTGCGCGTACTTTCACGCACCAATATCGGGACGTCTTTTCCCCCTTGTAATTGCCCTTGCTCGACTAAGATTTGATGAATACCGCGATTAAGTTCATCTTTATCGCGGTTGGTTTGTGCCACAATCAGTGTCTCTTTTTGGGCTTCAACCGTTCGTCCGCGATAGTCATCAAGAATATGTGTGATGACCTTGTCGCCTGAATTTATCACCGACTGTTCGGGGAATTCCGCCCCCGCGCGACGGGGAACCACATCAGGCGTCACGCGATTCATCGTATCCATCGCAGTTTGAATATTACCGGCTATGATGGCTTCAATCGCAGGGCGAAGCTCGGGTCTTTGCCGTACAATTTCGTTCACAACCGCAGTCGTCAGCGTTGAACGGTCTTGCGCGAGGGAAAACGGTGTACCACTGTCCACCGACAATAGCTGCGCCCTATCCCCTGAAATCGGCGCTCGCCCGCCACCGCGCCCAATCACGTCTAACACTTCAGTCATAATTTTGTTTCCGACCATCGAACCTTCGTCGACTAAAAAGAGGGTGTTTTTAAAATCCAGCACTTCCCCTTGCTGTTGGCGTTGATTCGCATCCATCAAAAAGGCATGCAAGGTTTGTGATTTCACCCCCACAGCGGCCATTTCCCCCACCGCTCGGTGTGTGGGGGCAAGACCTATCACTTCCGGTCGCTGCGTCTCAGGGAGTGTTTCCAAGGCCTTGAGAACAGCCTTCAGCTGAGTTGTTTTCCCCACCCCGGCATAGCCTTGTATGCCGACAAACTGGTCACGCGTGGTTAAAATCAATGTAGTGGCGGCCTTTTGCCCCTCCGTTAGCCCTTCCAGTACGGCTTCAGGAACAGACTCCATCAGTGGGGTTTGTGTTCCTTTGCCGGCTAAAATGGTGGTCAGGATTTGCTTTTCCATCTCCCACGTACTGGCCGTCACGTAGCGTTGTTGGGCTGCGCCTTTACCACTGGTCACGGGGATGATGGCTTTTTGGGCGACTAAGCGGTCAAAAGCTTTCCCAAGCGATTGACTGTCGAGCGAGTTGTGTAATGGTAACGCTTTGGCAATTGCATCGATGCGCGAGAAAAAAACCTGACTCTCTTGTGCTAACGCCATGCCTTGTTGCAGGGCTTTTTCGGGCTTAGACAATAACGCTTCCGTGGCTTTATCGACGGCTTGTTCAATGGCTTTGCTGTCTAACCCTTCAACCCCCGCTAACTGCCGCGCTTGCTGATAGACTGGCGAACGCGATAAACGACGCTCGGTTTCCATCTTATCCAGTGGCGTATACACGGTAATATGTTCACCACTGCGCGCAGCCGTATTGAGTAATGTGGGTTGCGTATCCCGTGCTGATGCGGCCAATAACACTGTGCCCGTATCGTTAGCCTGTTGCCCTGGCGCGGTAACATAACCATAATCGGCTTTGACACCGTCTCGTACATCAATACGGTGCGTTTTTCCGTTGAAATTAACCATTATTGCGTTTGGCATAAACCCAGTTACCGTGACCCTGTCACGTGCAGAGAGCTTATTTTGCTTCGCCAATATCGTTAACTGCTCGCCTTGCTTGATGTCCATCGTTTGGCGTTGATACGCACTCCATTGGCCATCAAATTGCTGCGGTTTCATCACCTGTTTTTGCCCTTGACTGTCAAGCAACGTGACCGACCGAGTTTCAGGCGTCACACGGTCAATGGTGTAACGTTCAACCTCTTTTTTATCCGCATTCCAACGCTCCATCACCATGCCTTCACGGTAGCTGTCGATTTGCTTGCGCGAATGGCTGTCGAGCCACACGGGTTTGAGCTGTGTCACCGTCACCGTTTTTTCACTGAGCATGCCCCGCTCAGTGAGCGTTTGGCGAATGGTGTCAGTGACAATTTTTTGTTCCCGAACGCCACTGACCTGCGCAACCACGGGTTTCATGTCACTGTGTAGCTGTGCATAATCCGCCGCCAATGCCGCATAACGATGATTTTTATCGGGAATGTGTGCCGTTTTCACCGTCAAGACAGCGGAAGACTCACCTTTAAAACGTGGCACCCCCGCATCTTGCAGCGTCGCCAACACGTTTCCCGTACCTTTACGGCCGCCACTGTCCATCATGAGCACCTGCACATTGGCAGATTGAGCATTTTCCAGTAGAGATAAGGCCGATTTCAATGACAGTTTTTCCGCATTAGCCACCACTAAGGTACTGTTGGGCTTGAGTGGTTGACCATCACCCAGCGTCATTTTTGGCACAGTGGCAAAGCGATTATCATTGGCAAACGCTTTACCGCTGGTCGCATCAAGGGTCATTACAGCCACGTCACGCCCTTGTGATTGGGCCATCGTGACACCGTCTAATACCCCGTCTCGCTGCGCTTTACCAAGCCCTTGACTGGCCACAATCGCAATATTGGGTAAGGTGTCCGCCACTTTTTCCATGACTGGCGTGAGGGTTTCTGTCCGCACCTGAAAACTGACGGTACGGTTATGTTGCTTCATGTCGGTGGCGATTTGTTGCAGCTTCAGCTCGTCCATTAAATGAATGGACGAGGTAAACAACCCTTTTTTCTCATCCAGTGGAATAAGTTGACGCTGTTCAATCGCCACATCAATCGCTTCACGCACCTGCGCTATCATGCCCGCACGGGCTTCCAATCCCCCAAGCGTTTTAGCCAACACTTGGCTGTAAGTCATACTAAGCTGCTTATCACTGAGTAACGCAATCGCATCAGTGACAGCGCGGGTAATATCGGGCTGTATATCCCGAGAGGTATCACCCATCTGGCCTTTGGCAAGACGCTGCTCGGCTTCAGCGTAAAACGCTTTGCGTTCTTCAGGGCCAAAGCCATTTTTATCCAAGCGGTCAAACCAGTCGGTCAACAACTCACTTTTTTCAGGGGTTGTTTTGGCTTGACGCGTATCGAGGGCGGCCACATCACGGGATTTGAGTGAGGCTTCATGCCCCACCGCATCCATGATTTGGTAATGCCGCTGAGAAAACGGCACAACGGGCACGCCCACAATTTCCCATAATCCATTCTTGCCTGTTTCATGGGTTTGCATGCCAAAGCTTTCCACACGCTCACGTAAAGCATGGCGGTAGATTTGCCCTAATGACACTTGTAAGGCATAAACCGCCTCACTAAAGCCGCTTTTTTGCTGTGTATCACTGGATAACGTGCGCCACTCGCCATTGTGTTCGGTCATGTTCATCACAAGAGCATGCGTATGGACTAAAGGATCGTGCTCGCGGGACGTATCATGGTTAAATGCCGCGATAACTAAGTTTTTGGTCATTTCCAGCGACGTTTTTCCGTCAACCATCACTCGCGTTGACGCGAGGCTCTCCACTTCTTTCAGGGCGACCTCGACGGCATGATTATGTGCGTCAATCATACGCTTATCGCCAAGAACAAGTCCTAATACCGAGACACTTTTGGGTGCTGAAAACGTTAAGTCATGCCCTTCACGGTGCGCATTTTTACCGTTTTCCATCCGCTCAAGACTTTGGCCATTGGGTAAGCGCCCCTCAAGGATCCCACCTAATTGGTCTTTAGTGACTTCGCCTTCTAATCCAAGTGATTTAGCACCTTCACCCATCCAGCGGGCTTCAAGGTTGCCGAGAAAATAATAATTGTCTTCATGGGTATAATAATTTGCCGCATTATTGGCAATCGGTGCAACAGTCAGCATCACCACATCTCCGGTTCATCATGATCATCATTTATGTGTTTTGGCTTTTCTTGGGAAGGTTTGGGTCGGTTAAAAATTTCCTTTTCGTCCTGCCGCATGCGCGTGTAACTGTCATACAGGTCTTGTGGATTTTCCTCTTGTTCAACGACTGCCCCCAAAACTTCCCCTGTTTCCGTATTCACCAAGACGTTATCAATGATGACCTCCTGCCCGCCTTGGGCTTCCGGTGGATTGCCAGATGCTGCGGTTTCCGATGTTATCGGCGTGGAGTTTTGTGTGACTGACTGCGATGTGAGCTCAACGATAGACTGTGGTTGAGTCTGAGCCACTTCCGGAGCGATATTGTTTTGTGCCGTATCAACGGGTGTTTCAATCGGTTTACCGCTAATTAAGCTATCAATGGCCTGATTAACCACGTCAGGCAGCGCCCCCAGGCTTAACCGCTCGTCAATTTCAGCTTCAATCTCTTGGTCTAAGCTGTCATTGATTTGTCGTGGGATAAATTCTTCCGCGATGACTTTCAGCTTTTCATATTTCATGGCGTGCTTAATGACCGGGTATTCCCCAGGCAATGTGATATAACACGTTAAATCGGGCAGTTTTTGCACATCGGAGTAGTTGATTAAATCCACATCCTCTTGCTGCTTACTGAATGACACACCGTCGCGTACTGTTTCAGGCCCGAAGCTGTATTGCTCACTGGCCACTTTTTTACGCGTTTGCCCGAGCTGACCGCGTACCCAATTAGCGATACTTTCATCGGGAGAACGAAAGAAAAAGCGGGTATTCAGTAAATCCATCATTGCATCAGCATTTTCATTACCATAAGTCACATTCAGTTGTGCTTTATTTTGAAAGCCAAGAATAAAACATCCGCCAAATTTACGGCCTTGTGACAAAATGAGGGGTAAATTCGGTAACTGGTGCAATGAAATCAATTCGTCATAGATAAACCACACTCGGCGCTCGCGGTTATCACCCATTTCCAGTAACGTATTCGCCGCTTGCGATAACCACATGGAAATTAACGGTTTTAGAGACTCATGTTCACGTTCATTACTGGTGATCCACAACCAACCGTGACGGTCTTTTTTCTCGTTGACGGTTTTCATCCATTCACGGATCGCAAATGGCGGTTTACCATTACGCTCAATCCCTTGTAGGTAGCGCAGCGCTTTAACATAGATAGTCAAGACACCCCGAATTGAAATGGCAGTCTTTTCCACCTTCTCTTCCATCAAGTTACTGGCTTCCGTTCCTGCGACATACGCACGCAACGTCTTAAGATCAATGGCCAATAAGGTACGCAATAATTTGTTATAGCTTCGCTTATCATCCTTACCGAGTTTAGCCGCGACAGTCGTAAAAATGGTACGCGCCGACCCTGTCCAAAACGGATCTTCTGAAGTGCTTTGGGGAATAAGCGTATTGGACGCGCTGTCAAAATCAGGGATAGTGACGCATTCACTCCACAAATCCCAATTTTCACACCGTTTATCCAATGGGTTCAGTAGCTTATCAATGTTCTCATTGTAATGCTGTTTGATTAAGGAACACCCTTTATCATAAACAATCACCATATCGCCGCGTTTGCGAAGCTGGATAAGTAATTTATTGAGGGTATTTGATTTTCCTGAACCGGGCGTACCGTGCATTAGCATGTTTTGCACTTCACTGTTAAGCTTCAGGGGTAACCCATCAAAAGTAATAGGCGACGCTTCGCGTCGTGCATGCAGCATATTGCGAACATGCTTAATATCTTCCGTGAGTGTACGCCCACCAATCACATCATCATTCGCTTGGCGCTTACCTAAGCCATGAAATACTCGGTAGATGACAAAAAACAGCACAATGACGACAATACATGCCCATAATAAGGATAATCCCAATTCTTGTAGCACGATATTTCCGGCATAGATCATATAATCGTCTTTTAATATCGCATCTGAGGTAAACCGATAAAGTTGGCCATCAAAATCCACTTCATAAATGGGTGCCACGCGATATAAGGCTTTTTCACCGCCTGCGGTTAAATATAACCACCAATATAATCCGCCATTTTTAATTTCTTGCAGTGGCACTTTAAAATAAAAAATAATCGGGAAGATCATCAAGAAAAATAGAATAAGCCAAAAAGATATTCGCTTATTGACTTGCATGAACATGCCGAGCATATAGCTAAAGACTTGTCCACCCTGCGTAATATGCTTGGTTGAACTCATAATGAAATCACTCTAAATTAATAAGGAAAAAAATAGGATTTAAAGTCGGAGAAGGAAGGTCACTTATTTTGTTAATCCCAATTTATTCTTTAACTGTTCAATATAATGCGCTGAGGCTATTGCACAAAATGAAACTTCTTTATCTCTATTTTCATTATCTTTAAATAACACAGGGTCTAATGTGGGTAAGGTGTCTTTAAATTTAATGATTTCTTGTGAGAGAAACGAAATATCCTTTTTGTCTATTCTAAGATAATCCAAATAAGTTGTTATATTGTCATCAAGCGTTTTATCGGGATGTTGAGTACCAATCACGTACTCACTGCATTGAGATAATGTAAAATAAAGCATAACTTCATCAAGTTTATTCTTTTCTTCTGATGAATAGGTGATATTTGACAAAAATAGTAACGATAAAGCGAACACCGCTTTATTACGGATTATATTTTTCATTGTAACCTCAATAGATATTTGGAAAAATTCGGGGTATGAATGTGAAAAATCATTATCTGGAACGGAACAACTCTTGGCGCTCGACACAACCCACGCAGTGCTGAACACCAGGTAAGGCGATTCGACGAGCCAGCGGGATATTATCACCGCACTCGACGCAAACTTTTGCACTCTGCCCCTGATATTGAGCACGTTGACTCAATCTTAGAGACAGCAAAAAATCGCTCTCAGCTTGAGAGACATCAATTTCATCAGCCATTGGAAACCTCTTGAGACGAGACAGTCTATTCCCCTGAAAAATTTATTATTAAGGGGAATAGACTGTTAACAAACGAAGTGCGTTAGGATTATAGTTGTTCAATGAGTCGTTCTCTGCTTTCTTGTTTTATTTCATTAATATCTTTTTCTAGTTTTTCTTTAAATACTTTATCCATATATACAACATTCATATCAAAAGACATATGTTTTGCCTGAATCCAAATAATAACATTTTCTTTTTCAAAAATAGCATACTTATCACCTAAAAATGGTGTATTTTCTTCTTTCAATGCATATTTGTTTTTTAGTATTTCATTGAAATAATTAAAATTATCTTTAGGTAATGTAAGCCACACACCTTTTAAAATATCGCCATCAAATGAAACGTCTGCTTTTTTGATATGATCAACTTTCACTTCCATTGGAAGCAAATCCCATCTCCATTGAGACTTGTCATTTTTTATAGTGTATTTTTCAGCCACTATTTTTTTAGTATCTTGATTTATTATTAATCCTATAACACTTACTTTTGAATAAGAAAAGAATGAAACAAAAATCAAAATAAAAACACTGATTCTTTTTACCATTTTAATTCCTTAATTTAATCTAATAACTACTATTTAACCTAAAATGCAGACTCAATCACTATTTTTTTTGTAAAAATCCTCAGGATCCATTATTCCATTAGAGCCTGGTTTCTTTTCTATCGGCCGATCATCCACTATTAAACCAGCTTTTTTCTTATGATCTTGCTCCTCTTTAAACTTTGTTTCTTGTTTTTTTATCTCTACTTGATGATTAATTTCAAGCTCATTTTTTCGTAGGTCAATTTCTTTTTTTCCTTTCTCTATATCATTTTTAATATTAGCAATATTTCCTTTTGTTGACGCCTCTTTTGCGAGTACATTTTGAGCTGTATCATGTTTTATTTCTGCTCCTTCACTCATCGATTTAATCCGTTTGTCATTGGATTCATGTTCAGCAATTAAATCACTCGATGAGTGTAGATTTCCACCTGAAGCAGCTGCACCTTTAGCTTCGATATTTCCACGATTTTGAGAGTATTCACTCTCCAGTTTTGGTAGTAACCGCTCTTTGACAAACGATTGAGCCAAAGCATCCCTTTCTTTTGCCACACGGATATCACTGGTATTACTGAGTAATTCATCTGCTTGACTTGGTGCTTTTTGCCTGACGTAGCTGGCAAACTCTTGATCTAAATTACTGTCAATCTGCGCACTGTTATTTTGAGCGAAGCTCGCCATATCACTTAACTCCTTACTTTCCGTTAAGCTATTTGAGTATTGCTCATATTGGTTTTTCGCTACATTCAGTGTTGCAACAATTTGATTAATCTCTGAATTCGCCTCATTATCGTGTCGATTGGTTCCTTCCGAGATTTTGCTGCTATTGAGCATATCTAAGCCTTCAGTAAAGTCGCGGTTCGTTTGTGAACCAGATTCACTGCGTGTATCTTGATGCCTTGAACTTCGCTCTTGTACGCTGCTTTGCTTACTGTCCGTATCTCGGGTATTACCATCGGTATATGCTTGAGCTCCCCCAATAACTGGGAGTGATATCCCGCCTTCCGCTTTTGCCCCCATGGTTTTAGACGCATCAAAGCTCTCACTCAAGAGCTTGGCAAATGCCTCTTCATTGCTAATGTTGTCATTTTTTGCTCGCGTTTCTGTGGCGTTAATCACTTTCTTAAAGCCTTCGGCCTGATTGCCACTCAATCCCGAATCTGTAGAGGTTGATGCTGTTGCACTGTTACCAAATTGCTTAGTAAATTGTGACGCTTGATTCCATGCGGAATTCACTGAACTTTGGAACGCACTCAGCGACTGCGCGGCTTGAGTTTTAGCGAACTTCGCACTTTGTTGTAACGAACTCACCACTGCCTCACTGCCTTTAATGGATACCGGTAATCTCGACATCGCGCCACTGATATCCATCACTTCTTGGCCACTACTGGTTACCGTGCTGCTTGCCCCACTGGCCAGTTGCCGTGTCATCTGACCATCACGGAAGCTGGCATTGGTATCCCATTTATTGCCTGCTACATTCCCCGTTTGCATATTATTAAATGACCAGGTTCCGTCCGCCGCTTGTGAGGAAGTGGCTGTCGCCGAACTGTTGATGGCGGTGCCTAAATAGTTCCCCGCTTGCGCGATTGCAGGACCTAATCCTTTCACTATTGCAACTGCAATAAAGGGTATCGATATGGATAACCAACCGGCAATTAACCCGATATCACTGTGCATTTGTTGGATACTGGCTTGATTCGCCAGATTAAAATCTAAGCCGTTAGTTTTTCCCTGTAAGTAAAAACTGGTCGCATAATTTAAAATGGCAAACATCGGCGGCCAGGATTGCAGGTAAATGATGGACATGATGTAGTTGAATAACATTTTCACCGAAAGTGAATGAATGACCGCCAGTAAGATAAAGATAGGAAAAAGCGCAATCACTAACGACAACAAAATGGTATTCAATATCGGTACAAAGGAAACCGCCACTTGGGATGACGTCGCCCAACTTAATCGCATTTTATTGTATGACGACGTGGAGGCTAAGTTCACTAAACTGGCGGTATCACCGCTTTGCGCACTGTAAGCACTGATGCCGTTTTTAAGCGCGTTCATCACCACGGAATTTCGCATCAACTGACTGGCAGTTTCTGACCCCTGGTAATAAAAGTTATAGCTATCGCCCATCATATTACTGTACAACACATTGGCATCAGGACGGCCGCCAAAGATTTGTTTCACCATGTAATTCCAGGTTTTTCCACCCGTTTGTGTATCGATATTGAGTTTTGGCATTAAGACATGTTTTGCTATATCTGCACACGTCCAGAAACCACTTTGTGCAACACCATTAGCGCCAACGGCAGCGGTGTTACCGTAGGGCACAATAATGCCGCGTAACGGGCTTGGTTTTTGGAAAATGAGCGTATAAGGGTCACGGCTACTCATCAGTTCTTGAAACGAATATTTATGGTTAATTAAAATATCCCCGATGACACAGTTTTTGGTGTAAAGCCCCATCAATTCCGCCAAATCTCCATCAACCATCATCGCATCGCTGAGATTACCGACCAGATTTGCCCCAAACAACATGCCGGTTTTACTGTAGGTTAATGAGTCAGGGGTATGGAATATCATGTCATACAACTCAGTCAATCCCGTTCCAATCGAGGTAATAAATTTAGCCGGTGCCGCTAACCCTAACGGGACATTATCGACTAAATAGACCCCCGTCGGGTTGGTACGGTCAATAATTTGGACTGTTCGTTTGGGTACTAACAACACACTGGAGACCAACACAATGATAGCTGTAAATTTAATTAGCTCTTTCGGGTCATGGGCTTTCATAAACGATATCAATACGGATACCGCAGAAATCGATAATACAATGCGGAACATCGAGTCCCATGTATCAGAGCCTATCAATGCAGCGACGCCGTTGAATACTTGCATCATGTATTCACCGCCGCCGAGCACATAGACGGTATCTATCACGGCCATATTGCGGCTCCTTTATTTTTGTGTTTCAGGATTGACGATATTAAAGCGGGTGTTTTGCATAAAACGCTCTTGCAGCTGACTGGAGGTTTGTTGGCGCAAGTAACTCATTTGTCGCTCCAGCTCAATCAAGACATTGGCCTTGGTGTTGACCATTTGCTGCAGGGATTCCAATTGGCGTGAGGCTTCAGCGATATTTTCTCGTAGCGGCTTCACCGCTTCTTCCATGTAATTTCGGCTTCCCATTGCCCCTTTAGCTTGGTCAATCAACTCCTGCAGGTACTGAAGTAAAATGTCATAAGCAATATAATCGGCCAGGGCCGGTAATAAATTGGCTTGAATATTTAGTTGCATCGGGTCAACCAAATACTTCAAAATCGGGATAGAGGTACTTTGAATAAAGCCTTTTTCTTTGGCACTTAACCCCTCATCACTGCGTAACTTGCCTTGAATGCCTTCAATCATGGTTTTGGTCATGGAGATAAGCCCATTTTGACTGCTGATGGTGATTTTTTTGCTTTTTAGCTCCAGACAATCCACGGTAGACACACATCCCTCAATGGTCATCGTGCCGCCTTCCATCAAGGTTTTGATGAGTTCTTGGCGGTTCACTTTGGGAATGGTGCTTTTAACATTTCCTTTGGCATCAAAAATGAGTGTACCTGTCAGGTTCATGACCAACTCTTTTAACTCGTTATCGCCGGATAAAAACTGACTTTTGGCCAAGATTTCCCACATCAAGTTTTTATTCTGCATGATTTGGTCTTTCATGTTCTCAGGGGCTTTATTAAAGGCATTGTTCATCTGCCCGCCGACCGTACATCCTTGACGTGAAGCCGCCCAGTCCTCAAACAAATTGGTCGCCCCGCCAATATCCTGACAGATTTTTTGTGAGGCCACGGTATTGGTGGGCCACAGCCCGCCAATAATGCCTTGGGCGGCCTGACACGATGAAATATTCATACTATTGATATCTGACGCCATTTTTTGCACAAAATCTTTCGCCGATTTCAGTTCAGGTACAGTCGTTTGCAATGCCAAATCAAATAAATATCCTGCCCCATTGGTCATCATCTGTTTGATAAATTGCTGCAGCTGCTCACTGTTCATATAAGAAAAAGACCCAAGGTAGGCATCAATCCCCCCACACCCCGCATTGATGGATGGCGGCGTGAATGACGCAATTTGCAACTGCTTCACTTGGCTACGCAGGAATAAATTACCGCCTGTGGCATAACCTGCGGCCTGACCTTCCCAAGCACGGGCATCGGTGGCATTGCCTTCGAAGCCCAACTTATTGAAGAAGTTATTCATATCACTGTTCACATTGGCAACCGCCACGGTTTGATTGAGTAATGCCGAACAAATGACAGCAATGAGTCCTTTACGCATTAGGGCCTCCGGATTGAAGATAAATAGGCCAACACGAGAATAAGGCAGGGTTTATCGCCTTATTCCGGCAAGGAATAGGGTTGATTAAATCATTCATTGTGGGTAAACCTTATTGAGTGCCATCATCCGCAAGCTATTGCGTGTCGGCATTAAAGAGTAAAGTGAGATTAAAGGGAGATAACGAGCGAAATAGCGTTATTCCATTGAAGAATGAGAACCAAACTCGGTGAGGAGCATCTTCTCGATAACCGCAAAATCATGGATGATTGACGGCCGCCAGTAGCGATAATACCCTCGGCGATGGCCACAAAGCCGCAGTGAAAAACACAATTGATAAGCGTCATTAAACCCGCAGCCAATCATCCATCCCCAGTTAAGCTTGGGTAATGGGGATTCCATATCCTCCCGCAAGCGCTGTTCAAGCCGCCCTGCATGTTCAGTTGTCGATATAAACGCGATATAGGGCTTCCGATAGTCAACAGGCCAACCATGCCCTTGGCAGGAAGCATAAGTGCTAAAACCGCATTGATTGAAGGTTTTCACCAGTGGTTCAATCAGTGGGTCGATAATGTGATAATCTCGCTTTTTCATTTGGCTAACTTCTTTTTCAACCGAGTGATTTTAAACTGTGCAAAGTAATATTCGATCCAAGAAAATACCCCTATCACAAGGTGTTTTATCGCAATACCCCAAAAACAAAAGGGCACAACATACATCACCACATTCCACAGTCCTTTTGTTCCTAAGTAGTTAGGGTCAGCATCGAGTTCACTATCAGGCCAGCATGCCATCTCAAACGCCTTATGCATCACAAACCAAAGAACCAAACCTGCGATAGCATAACCAATAAACTCAGAAGCGCTCTGGTCTTGGCGTTTCGCTTCACAGGATTGGTATTTTCTTAATTCACGAATTCTTTTTTGGAGTTTTGCATTTTTATCACGATTTATCTCATCTTGGATTGCAGTATCCACCTGATTATTTGGCATAATACGTTCTCTATTTTCAAATGATAAAATAGGTCAGCAGTAAAATATCCCCACAGACTTAGCACTAAAAAAAGTACTTCTTACACATCTTTTTGCGCTTTACGCATTTTCAGTCACCAAATCTCCTTTATTGTGTCGCCAACATTAAGTTACTGTTGATTCGGTTCATCACATCCTGCATATCCGTCAGCCCTTGTAGCAGTGGGTATGTTCGTAAGGTATTGACCTCCACCAAAAACACGGAAGGCGTCACAACTTGCATCCCTGCCCCAAAAAAAGTTTGCACCACTTCAGCGGGCGCGGGTATCGCATTGGGAAACGCCATATCGCCTTGACCATCGAGCGTGTACGCAAAAACCTTAAATCCCGTTTGCGCTGACAGTAAGGCTAATTGCGGGTCAAACTGCTGGCAATACGGGCACTTAGCTTGCATAAACAACACCAAGGTATAATCATTTAAATTGACGACCTTTCCGTTGGGTAATCGGTACGGTTTAACTACAACGGTATTGATTTTTGATGGCGGTGTTTCTTCTTCAATGACGGTTTCTCGCTCGGTTGGGGCGGTTTTATGCGCTTCAAGCTCCGCAATATCATCCATCACACTCGCTTGAACTAGACCGCTGAAGAACAACATTATCGCTAACATCATTATTCTCACGATGTTTTCTCCTCATCCTCCGGAAAAACGGTCGGGGCTTTAATGCGCTGCCAAGCTTTAATGACGGCATAGAACATCCCTGCCAAACACGTCGCAGCCCCTAATGCGAAAATAAATACCATGCCGGTTTCTTGTATCATTTGAAGGGTTTGCTTTGTAGACTCACTTAAAACGCCGTGGCGAATATCGATTAAGTAATGGATCAGTCCATAAAAAATCAGTGAGGCAAAAATCAACGTCATGCCAAGGTAAATCAAAGTATTTTCAATTAATCGTTCTTTTATCGTGGGTTTTGTCATGTCTTTATCCTTAATAATTAGGCTTAAAATCTGTGGCGACATCTAAAAAGCGGCGGGCTAACGCATCTTGCGTCATAAACCCATACGCAAGCGGTTGGTAATGTTCACTTTTCGGGTCAACTAAGAACAAGGCCGGAAAATGGGTGATACCCATTTTGGCGACTTGCCCCGTATCAGGTCGAGTCTCAGGCAGTGCTTCACTGCGAACGCCATCAACGGATACGGGAATCAGAGCAATACTGTGTGACTGTGCAAATTCCCGAACCACGGTAGCTAACTGGTTATCCAGTGGGTCTTGTCCGCGATAAAAGAAAAACACACCGTATTGTGACGATAACGATTGAATAGCCGCTTTTTCCTTGCCTTGCAGTTGGGATAGTTGCAATGGCACCGTACTGTTGTAGTGACTGTGCTCCAAGTTGTAATCAAGGGTAGGGTCAAGCAATAACCCTTTTTTTACTGACCGCTCAAACTTACCGGACTGCTCCAACCAAAAGCGCTGATACGCCATGTATCGCAGGGCATTTTGTGGCGAGGGTTGCATAATCGCGGTGTCTAAGGCTTCTTCTGTCAACTTTTGCATGACCTTTTTTTGCAGCGTCGGTGATAACGTCGAAAGTGGGATTTGCTCTGGCTCTGGCGGCTCTTCCTCGTCTTCCGGTTGAGGCTCGTTGTACCAGTGCCAACCGACGATGGGCTCATCCACATACGTTCGCGTTTCAACCCTTTCCTCATTGTTGGCCAATCCCGCTCCGGGTATCACCAGACTGATGAGCAATATTAAAATCCGTCTTGTCATCCTTGTCCCCCTTGCCCTTGCAGGCCATTGGCGATTTGATTTTTTACGCGGTCAATCAGTTCTTGGTCAGCCGGAATATCGGTGCCCGATTCCAAATCGGAATAGAAATCCGCAAAATTCAGTCGGTCAAAGTTAATGGCCTGCAATTCATCGACGGTGATACCGCGACAGTCACTGTTTTTGGCGCTACCAAAACCAATGCGTAACTGCCCGCCACGTCCTTGCTCTTGCACGATTTTGGCAAGCTTACTGTCAAACACGCAGTAGGCTTCTTTCTTCTGAAGACACACCCCGAGGACTTTATTCGAGCAATAGGAACCGACATAAATGGTCAGATTGCGACTTTTGGCTTTACCCAGCGCTTTTTCTTCACTGTCACAGTGCGCCAGCCCCACATCACTTCCCCAACCACCACTTTTGCAGCAGTTATTAAACCCCGCAGCCGCTTTACGACAGGTATAACGCTGACCTGTAAAAGCCCTGACATTCACGTCATTGAGCTCTGCCACATCTTCGCCTGCCGCCGCCACCGCTGCTAACGCCGATACCGCTTTTTGGAAGCTGTTGGCTTTATCATTTTTGATTTGGTCACACTCGCCGCTGGCACAAATCAGCTCAACGCCGCACATTTTCCCGCCTCCGGTCAGCCCTTTTTCACAGGAAAACACCGCTTGCTCCCGCAAACACGTACTGCCAACGGATTCAATACAGGTGGTTTTGACAATGGTGCAAGCGGGATTTTTCATGTAGTCACCGCAGCTGCCATTGTCTGCCGACTGCTTGGCGTAATAATCGGTGTACTGCCAACATTCACTGTAAACATCGTATTTTTTACCGCCCACCGTGACGGTTTTCGTGCCCCCTTTTTCAGTACATTGGGTTTCAACTTTCACTTCTTCAGATTTATCAAACGGACAATGTTCAACCCATTCAATTTTGGGTTTAACCGTTTTTTCGAGTACCCACATCTTAATTTTCAAATTGATTCTTAATTGATTTTTATTCAATAAATCAACGCTACCTTCCGTAATATTGCCGTATTGCCAAAGCCCCGTTAATGAAATCGTAAACTGATGCTTTCCCTCTTTAACATTAACGGCCTTAGTAGCAACAACCGTTTTTGCATTTCCCATATCATTCCAATTACAGGTGCGTTGCGGTTTTAAATCCGTCAGTGTTAATCCCCATAAACTGATAACCTGATCTGTATGCCACGGAAACAATGGCTCATTGTAGGGGGCGCATTTTCTTGCCCATGCATACATCGTAAAGGCTTCAATTCGCCCATCTTGATCAAGATTAAATGTCCCAACAATCGGTTTTCTGCCCACATTGTGATATTTGATTTGTTCATTGGGGATATAAATTTCTTTCAAAACCGATTGTGTATCCTCTTCCCACGTAATTTTGGCTGTGCGAGTACAGGCTAAACTGGCCGCTGGGGTTCGCTCACATTGGTGTGACGTGATTTCGGTTTTATCCAGCGTCACATCCTGACACGGCACCGTAATTTGCCCGCTTTCTGACTCCGCCTTTTCCCGCATATCAATGCCGGCTTTTAAGAACGGGGCGTCCAAATCTAACTTATCCGGTGGTCGGTTTTTCATGACCTCCATCGTGGTTTGTCCCGCATCGGTGTCATTCATCGCTTTCATACCGGCATTTTCCAGCCCCGAAGCTGCGCCTGACGTCACCCCACCGTAATAGCCACTTTCTGACGGATTGGCGGTATAGTTCGGAATAATGTCGGCGGGATTGGTGTTTTTTATCGTGTCTGTCCCTTTATTTTTCAGGCTATTCGCAAATTCTGAGCCTGCTTTATAATCATTGGCCGCAAACCCCAGTGACAGAGCCCCCACACCACATAATGCAATCAATAACCGTTTCATTGCCGCGTCCTCGATACCAACCAATCTTGAGCAACCTGATGGCAATCGCCACTGCTGGCAATCCGTTCAATGGCGGATATCAAACGAATATTGCCGTATATCACATCAAAGCCTTGCTCACAGCGCACTACCAGTGCAGGAACTTGCGTAATGCCGTATTGTGCAAAGGTTTTCGGGTCGATTTGTACGCCCCCTTCACCACTGTCTTTGGTCAGTTCAAACACGGCACTGGCCGTTTTACGAAAGTCATTGTCAATCAGCCCATTAATCAACGTGGGGATACCAAGCTGCGTGGCCTCTGGCACCATCTGTTTGAGTCCCGCTTCGGGAATAGAAAACGACACAAAATAGATAAACGGAGTTTCCCGAGCTGTTTGCGCTTTAGCCGCATCGGCAACTTGTTGCTGCGCATGCTGCTGCTTGGCTAATAAGCTATCAATCCAGGCTTTATCCTTGGCCGAGATTTCCGGTGGCTTAAAGCCATCCGGCGGCAAGGAGTGTTCCCGCAAGGTCGCGCTTTGGTCGCGCAGCTGTTCTAAAAACTGTTGGTCATCCGTTAAGGCATGACTCGTCGACGCAAGCAGTACGCTTGCGAATAAAAAGAAAACGGATTTCATGAAAAGGACCTCGTGTTAGAGGAAAACGCAGTTACGTTTACGCCAGATGAGATAACCGAAGTTTTTACGACTGTTGGGTGAGGCATGCCCCGTTTGCCAGCGCATCACGGACCGACCAAAAGGATGACATTGCGCGGTATCCGGGTACATATTCACCATTTGATAGCGATAACGGTCTTTCGGGATAATCGGGGACGGATAGGTGTAGCACACCTCCTGATTTTTCCCAACGCTGTTCATCACCAACCCTTGCCGATGTAATTTAAACGCCATGCGCTCAGACAGCAGAACCGAGGAAGCCTGTGGGCTAAATTCATTCCCCGTATACCCCGTAAACGGATACATACTGCCTTGAGAACCCGCACACCAAAAGAGCGCATTTAAGGGCTTGCTGCCAATACTGGCAATCGCATCCGCAGCACACGCCCCTTGCGCGATAGGATTGGCAAACACAAACGCTTCAGGGGCAATAATCGACGACAACGAACTGTCATTCCACAAGGGATCTAACTCCGACAAATAGGCGATATCCATATCCCCGCGCTCTAAACAGCCTGCCGAGGTAATGATATTGAGCCAATAGGTCAGCGGGTATTTGTACCAATGCACATGGTAGAACGCCCCTTGAGTGGCAGGGTCATTTTGCGTACCTTTGCCCCCGCCCATTTTACCGACATTGATGTTAAAGCCGCCTAAATTCACCATGCAATACGGTGAACGCGTCACATCCGTTAGGGCAAAGGGCTCCCAATAGCCAATGGCAAGACCAATGCGGTATAAAATTCCCATCGGGCAAATCTGTATCGGCATCGAAGGGTTTTCTGTATCCGGTGCCACGCCAGGGAAAACGGGGACATTACCAATGGTCATCGGAAACAGGCAATCCCAACAAATATCGGTGATCGGATTAACAAAATTCCCTTCACACATCACATCGGCTTTCGCTGGCATTGTCACGCTCACACAGCCAAGGACACACACACTCAATAGCCAACGGGTAAATTTATTCATCGCACCTCCTGCATCGCCACCGAGACGATTTTGAGCTTGTCGCCCTCTTGTGTGACGACTGCGGGAATATACTGAAGCCCGAGCTGATGACTTAAACTGCCCCCTTGGTCAAAGAACACACGCGTATTCAGCGCCTGTGTGGCCTCCTTGATATTGCCGTTAGTTAAAATGACTTTATAACGCAAGGTCGCGGGCTGCTGTGCATTCATCCACGCGATTTGGCGCGGATCATCCGCATCTAAAAAGTACAGGGTTTGCCCGAGTGCCACGTGACTGAGTGGGTTTATTTTGTCGCCTTGGCGGGCAAACACCACGCCATTGTGATCGGCATAATCCCCTTGAACCGTAAACGTCGGGTCGTACCACAGTGTGTGTGCTTCAGTATCCGTACTGAGCCAATCCACAGGCGGTGGACGCAGGGTATTTTCAATCACGCGATCTTTAAAATCCTGCTGCATCTGCGCGATTTCCCCCGTGCCCTCCATCTGCTTTAACCGCCCCTGGATAAAGTCCAACATACTTTGCTCTTGAACGGGGTACACATCCCCCCAGACACCGAGATCTTTGGCGGTAACAAGACAAGGTAAACAAAACAAGACTGCCAGTGTAGACTGCCGTATTCGCTTCATTTTCCCTCCTTATTGCGCCATTTTGTCTGCAATCGCGGCTTGAATATCGACCGTGATATCTTCCGCGCCCATCACCACCGCAGGCGTGACTAAAATCAGGGCCTGATGTGACTGTTGGTACTCGGATAAACTGTCACTGAGCGCCATTTGAAAACGGTGAGTGGCATCTGCAATTTGCTGTTCGCTCAATGGGTTTTCGCTGTTAAACTGCATGGCCATTTGCTGCTGATACTGGTTGACTGTGCCTGTCATGTCGAAAGTGACGGTAACGGGGGCAAGCCAACGCACCACAAATACCGAAATACTGAAACTCAGCACCACGGCAATGACCATAAAAAAGCTCATGGCTTTTAAGCACTCTTTGCGACGACGGCTCATGCCTCGTGCAGGCGTTTTGACTGCCTTATCGACTAATGTCGTGTTTGACTCTGCCATTGGGATAAGGTCTCCATTTCTTGTGGGAATTTGCGCTTAGCCAGTGCCAATAACGCCGCTTGTTGTGACAGTCCTTCCGCCATGCGGTTTTCACGAAATTGGAAGTCATCCCCATCGGTTGAGTACAATGCCCGGCTAATCGGATCGGTTACCAACCGATGGAATGAGGAGCGCCCCGCAATTCGCAGCATAAAGGCACTAAAGTGTGCATCCCCTGCGGCAGGGAACCCTTCAATAATGGCGCGTTCAACAGGATTGAACTGGTCGGGATTCTTCTGATTGTATTTACGGAACGCTTCCATGTTTTGCCGCAAGATAATTTTGAAGGAGGAGTTACTCCACGCGGCTTTCGCGGCAGTACTGGCACCATCGCCGTCAAAATCGTCGATCCCTTGTGAGATGGTAATGTAAGAGCCACCGTATTTACGGGCAGTTCGATAACCGCTTTCAATAAAGTCGGCGACAAAGCTACTCTTGTTATCCAGTAGCTTCCAACCTTCATCAATGGCCGCGAGTTTTTTGATACTGCGCGCCGTTAAGTACATTCGTTGCTGAATGAAGATCATCATCGAGAACATGACGGCGGCTAACAGGTCAGGCTTGTTTTGCAGTCCGCCCATTTCCAGTACGGTAAAGCGTACCTGCTCATTCAGTGCCGGCTTGTCACTATTAAAATACGCCCCATATAACCCTTTGGTAGTGTATTTTTTCAATGCCACAATGATTTCTTGCATCTTATTTTGGACCGTACTTTGGGGATCAAAGTAGCCCAAATCAACTTCGGCTTTAAGGTAATCGTGAACATCATCAATCAGGACTTGATTGCCTTTACGCTTGCTTGGCGCTTTCCCTTCCCACACATCTTGAACGGCATTGAGTAGGATAGATTTAGACACATCATCCATATCGCCCGAAGGATTCGCCAATACGATGAGCAGGTCACGAATACTTTCCGCGGCCTCTTTTATATCGACGACACCCGCGAACGGATTGAATTTAAGGTCGCGAGCATCGACATAGACGCCCCCAAGACTGTGACACAGCTCTTTATAGGAATCCCCCATATCTAGCACATACGCCCAACCGCCTGCATCGAGCACTTGACGGATCAGCGCTTGCATGAGGAATGATTTACCACTGCCTGACGTCCCACACACCGCCGCATTAAAGTTGTCATTACCGAGACCTGAACCCCGCTCAAAAATGTCGAGAAAGGAGAGTTGGTGCCGATACGACGGGATAGGTAAACCTTTTTGACAAATCCGATTATCGGCCACCACAGGCAATAAATTGGCAACATTAAAGGCTTTCGCTCTAAGTGTGCCGCCTGAACGCACCATATCGCCCCAAAGCCCCTCTTGCATGACAAAAGGAAACAGCGCCAAATAGTTACGTAATTGCATAAACGTTGTTGGGCATAGCTTTAAGCGATTAGTGGTGTAGGTATTCATCAATGCCATTTCCGCTTTTAACGCTTTATCATCATCGTCTTCACAAAATAAGGAGATACCGTAACTGTAACGCGCGAGAGCGGTTTGATTGGCGTCCAGCTCTTCACGCAATGCGCCCCACTCTTCAGCTTTACGCTTTACGCCAGGCACCCAATTGATGTACTTAGAGTTAGCCCGACTATTATTGGTGATAAACTTTTTCTTGGCCTCGTTTTGGGTTTTCACCAAATCTTCAACATACACGGACACGGTTATGACGAACGGACAAGACACACTGGATGCAGGATCAAGCAAATTACTCAAGTTATCGCCCGTTTGCCATAAAGCGAATTGTGTTGGGTTTTTCTCCAGCATGTAATTCATGATACGCGTTTTGCTTTTCTGGCCTTTTTCCATCGATAACGACTGATGAATAGCATCGGGCCGAATTTCAACGTTGATCGAACGGTCAGCGCACTGGTCATTGAGCGACTCATACGGGTCAACTTCACTGCTTGATAACGCAATCTGATCGTGTCGAAAGTTAGTGATTTCACGTACCAGTTGCAGTAATCCTTTGTCATCCATTTGCTCACAGTGCAGGGAGGCGCCAGCCAAGGACTCCATGACAATACTGAGGGTTTGATTTACTTTTTGTAATGTGAGTGCATCGGCTTTTTTATGCTCTTCGGCATAACACACAAACAAACGGTAATTGCGTAGCGATAACGGCAGATTGAGCTTATTATTCAGCCCTTCCAAAGCACCACGCTCGTAAAAGGCACGCGTGATATGGTTGAATTTCTCCGCTTCTTCCCCTTGCCACCCAAAGTCTTTTAGCCCATAGCCTAACTGTTCACTGATGCACTTACTGCCCAATAACATGAATGTTAATGGCGTTTTACGCGGGAGCTTATTGCGTAGAAAGTAATCCAGCGCATCGACAATTTTTTCATTCGCGCCCACCAGTGGCGTACACTCTAATAAAAAGCCAATGGTGGTTTTATTGATAAACAGGCCAGATTTCGCATCATAATTTCGATACGGTAATACGCTGCAAAAGGAAGGATAATCCATATTGTCCAAGGCTTCAGACGCCCCTTTGCTTCCATCCGGCTCTCGCCATGCGGTAAATAAGTTCTTGAATAACGCTTCTTGCAACGATACCGGTTCGGGCTCGTCATCAAACACAATGTCTTTTGACTTGGGGAGAAACGGGGCAAGCAGCTTATCGATTAAGGACGGTTTTTCATTCATGTTACTGGACTCTCCACTGACCATCTTTCACCACAAAAGAGACAACCGCAGGCTGATACAGGTTATCTTGTTCATCTATCCACGGGGCTATCCATAAGCGAGCCGTCGTGGTCGGTAATCGTTGAGGCGGTGCCATACCAATATCACTCCAACTCGCCCAGGCTTGTGCCGTGTGTTGAATGGGGGGTAGTGTATTGGATGGCACGGATTTTTTAACGGATGCGGATGAAGGCTTGAATGCACCTAATGCCCCCACATTTTGTGAAGAAGCGCGATTATCCTGCACCACAGTACGAACAGACTGAGCTGGAGACGCGGTTGTCACAACTGGCACAGTCGGGGTTGCCAACGGTGCTAACCGCGGCAGTTCGACTCGCTTTTGGGATATGCCCTCCCCATTAGCAGGATGGTTCCACGTGAAATTTTGCTGTGCTGCCTTTTGATTGGCTTCTTCCATCGTCATGCAGCTATCTTGCGCGGTGGCATTACAATCAAAGGAATCTTTCATGCCCGCTGTACAACCGGCGAGCAAGGTTAATGCGCCTAGAATTAGGAATTTTTTCATAAAATGAACCTTATAAATGAATGACAAAAAGAAGTGTTTTGTGGAGAAATAACGATGAATTTGTGTCGCCGCTTATTCAGTGACGAATAAAAATATTTTTATTCATAACCATTTAATTAAATACGGTTAATTAACGGATAATCATGTACTTTTTGAGACAAGTGAGTTTCTAGGAATTTGAATTTAAACGAAAGACGTTACTTGATGATTTTATACCAAAGCCTAAACCCGTGAAATTTAACACCACCAAGGCTTCCAATAGTTGGAGGGACCTCATATTCCAAGGATTCGATATTAATGATATCGGTTATATTATTTTCATTTAGCCATTGGTTCATTTCATCATTCATTAGCCGTCGGTCACGCCTAACACTTTTTAAATTAGAAATAATAACCCCATCTATCGTAAAATCTTTAAACTGTATATCCATTATTAATCCTGTTGATAATTTGAGAAAACGAACCCGATGGCTGAAATGAATTTAATCCTTCTCTTCGCATTGTTCGGGTATTACACTGATTTTAGGGGTATTCCAAATTTAGCTTCACCTGCACGGATAGCCCCATTTAGTGCTAACCCTAAGAATATAATGGCAATCACAAGTATCGGAAAAGTCATTGATTCCATTACTACCTGCCCCCTTAGCCTGTTATTTAATGGTTTCAAAGCTGCGGTTATCGACGACTTTGGGAACTTCTTTGTTGAGGATTTTAAGAAGTAATACCGAACGTGCTTCCCCATCGGGTTCGTTATAAATCGCTTGAATACCCACAAAAATACCGTCCGTAATGACGACTTCATCCCCTTTTTGCGGTAAGTTATCACTCATCTCTTTCACGAAATCAGGTACAACCAGTGTCGCAATCACTTCATTAGGTACAACCACGGGGTTCTGACCAAAGCGGACAAAGTAGTTCACGCCACGTGTCGAGCCAATCGTCGAAAAGTGAATGACTTCATAATCAAACTTCACAAATAAATAATTGGGAAATAACGGCTCCATCACTTTCTTACGGCGATTCCTCACCATTTTCTCAGTTTTGTAGGTTGGGTTATGTACAGTCACCCCTTGACGCTCAAGGTGCTCAATCGCGCGTAAAACCTGGTCACGTTTACAATATAATAAATACCACTTTTCCATGATGACTCACTTTAGTTGATGGTCAGCACTCAGGATTTGTACAACCCAAACACTTAACCCGCTGTAAATCGCTAAAAAGATGACCGAGTCCCAACTCACATGATGGGAAACAAATAACGCGGCCGGAGAAATCGTAATGAGCGTCATAAGTAACGAACTCAAACGCATCCGCTTTTTTAGCTGACGAATTCGGTTTTGCATTGGGCTGTACCTGAATGATGACAATGAAAATTAAGAATAAATACTGAAAGGACTTCGGTTACTGTGGGATAGTCTCAGCGGGGACGGCATCCCCTAAAGAAATCCGCTCTAATGCTTGTTTTGAAACGGTGATACCTTGATTAATGGAGTTTTCCAGCGAGTTCCCCGCTTGTTTTTGCGATTTGGCTTTCTTCATTTGTTCAATAAACTTCAACTGAAAACCTTCCTGGAACACCACCGTAATTTCAATGCCTGCCCCGATGGGAATAACCGGATGGTATTGCTCAGCACGTTTAATGAAATATTCCGACAACATTTTTCCGGATTGCTGTACACCGCCACCGACACCACCGCGTGCCACATCGGCCATCGTGGTTGTGCTACTGGCACCAATACCCACCGTTTTATCACCCACTTTTGAAAAACCGGAACCGACCGCTTCAAGAAAGCCACCGCCAAAGGCGTAGCCGACTAACTCACCATTTCGGATGACCGGCTCGCCTTTAATCCCATTTTTCCCCATAAAAGAGACGTGGCCTTTAAAGGGCATATCGATGGTATGACCAAACAGTTTGCAAGACAGTCGGTCGGTACGCACCAATCCGCGTTCACTGGAAATATCGCCATACACCCCAGCGGTAACGGCACAACCACTTAAATCATACTCTTCGTTATTCGGCATAATCAGTTTACCCGTTAACCGAAATTGCATTGGAGAGGGATTACTGTTTCCCGTCACAGACGCATTCGCATCAGCCCCTTCAATCACCATCGCTTTGGCAAAACTGCCTGATGGGATGTAGGGCAAATCCGGTAAATCGGTGTTTTCCTGCTCATCCTCATACTCAATCGTCATCGAGGATAAACCTTGTTTTAGTACGGGATTCACATTAATTTGTGGTTGCCCGACTGGATATTGCCCCCCTTGATAAAATGCCGTTGGCGGCGGAATGATTGGCTGACTGGCTTGTGCATTCGGTGTGGGTAGTGTTCCTACGGGCAGTTGCTGCGGTTGTGGCAAACCGTTATTGCTATTACCGTGTATGAAATCGTTTCCCATTTTCGTGAGTTCTTCACCTAAGGCAGTTAATTCTTTATCCTGCTCAGTAATTTTATCGCGATACGCACGGTTTTCTTGTTCCAGTTTCGCAATACGGGCGTTCACTTGCTTCATTTGCTTATCCATTTGAGAGGCCGTGGATTGCAAATCGGCCATCGCCGATTTTCCCACATTCTTATCAAAGGATGATGTCACGACGCCTGTCATATTGGGGGCAGGCCGCGATTGTTTTGCGGCCGCTTTTGGCTTCGAAGGTAAGCTCATGTACCAAGCTGCGCCACCAATCCCCGTTAATCCCAAGGCCAATAACACAAACAGAGCCGTTTGTTTTCGCTTTGCACGAACATTAATATTTGCCATTTTCAACCTCATTACTAACGGTTAACCAGACCGTTGCTGTGGCACCCGCCAACACAGTATCGCTATAGGGATAGATAACCACAGAGCGGACATTGTGCTGATTGAACAACCGCTCACTTAGCGGTTGTGAGACGGCGCTGGTGTTCATCACATCCAGTTGGTATACCCGTAGCTCTCCCCCATTCCACATTTTGTTTGCTGTCACCCGATAGGCTGACGGTAATGCGAATGACGGTAAAGCCGTCACAGGCGCAGGAATAAACCCATTCGGCGTTTGTTGGTTCAGTAACGCTTTGTGAATTTCAACCAAGACACGTGGATACGGTAAAGCCCTCTCCCAACGTTTAGCGACGGCACTTTGTGCCGGTTGATTGGAGATAAACTGCAACACGCGACCATCACGCTTTTGCGGAACAGCCACAACCGACACCGTTAAGCCCCCTGCCGTTCTGACGTAAAACGTAAAGGGCTTAGTTTGCGCGGTCATTAATACCACGCCCCCATTCGCAACACCTGTTGCCCCTTTTTGATTGCCATTGATAAACATGCCTTGAGCACTGTCGATGGCCACAATTCTGTCACCTGGCACAACCAACATATTCGGTTCACTGTTGCTAAAAGCCACCTTCACTTGTGAATCCGGAGACACCGGAATTTGGGTTGGCAACTGCGCTGTTGGTTCGGCACGCACTGTCGAGACAAAACCACAAAATGCTAACGCTAAACAGAGAAGCTTTATCGGATTACTTTTTTTCTTCATCAATAATGTCCTCAAAGCTGATCACTTCACTAATTCCATTGACATACTTGATATGCAACCGTAATTTTTTATGTTCAGGTAACGATTCGCGCTTACCTATCCACGTTTTTAGCTCACCTTGAATATCAATAATGCCGTCAGCGGGATAGACTTCCATTTTGGTCATGTAAAATGCCGAGGTGACGTTGTTATTGATGATTTCTTTGGCTTCGACCGCCAACACATCTTGCATTTCAGGTCGCGCCTCTTTGGCTACATACCGTAATAACGATTGATGGTTTGCTTTCACTGATTCCGGACTGACGTTATAGCGTAAAAAAAGTAACGACTGTGCGACGGATTCAAGGTAGTTCGCATCCGCATGCGAGCGCGTTAAGGTAAATGGGGTATCAAAAAACATCGGGATATACGTTTCTTGTCGACTATTGAGTAAATCATCTAATCTCAGCCACGCGAAAATATTACCTGTCAAACTGAGGCCTAACATAAAGGTCAGTGTAATAAACAATAACGAGGTGTATTTCGTGGCGGATTTAGCTGCGCTCAGTTTCATGGCAGCCTCCTTCCTATTTTAAATAAAGTCTGAACGCAGAGTCAGGGAGAGATTTATAAATGCTTTTAAAGCAGTAAGCGGGTAAGTACCAATAACAGGCATTGAGTAACCACTGACTTCCCCGCCCTTTTTTGAAGTACCTCAGGGCATACCAGAGCAACGTACCAACCACAAGGCCAGTCATGTAATGTCCGTCATAAAAGCCCCATAACATGGGGCCTAGTAGAACGGCGGTTTCATCATTGGGTAATGGAAGAATACCGCCTTGCTCGGTTAACGTCTGAGGGAAAATGAATCGCTGGGCACGTTCGTTTTCCATCATCCAACTCCTAATCCATTAACCGCCTGTTGATGGTGCTTCGATTAAACCAAAGACGATTTTAGTTCCCACAATGAAAACAGGAATGAGCAGGAGTAACGCGGGGTTTTGTGCTCGCATAAAGGCTAAGAATACCAACACCGCTTCACCGATCATGATGTAGTACATCACCGATGACCCTTCACCGAAGGTATCGCCTGCATCCTCTGCCCCTGCGGCCGCTAAATCGGCGGCTTGTGCGAAGCCACGTGCGGCCATCCATAAGAGTAATGGTGAAGCAACATATTTATACAGCGATTTAGCGACTTTAGAATTCAGTGAATTCCAAGCTCGTGCAAAAATACCTTTTCTTTTTGTTACCGGTGATTCAATAGCAATTTGACTCATACGTTTTCCTTGTTAATAGATATTTCAGTATTTTCAAAATAAACTCCTAAAGAGTTTCGAATAACTTCTGAGCTTTTAGCTCGCTTTATTCCTTCGTTAATCTCAAAGAAATAAAGCGAGATAAAAATTCATTTAATTTAAATGCGCTACCGCCCCAGCCCGACAAATCCATTTTTAATGGCAAAGTCTTCCCGCTGTCTTTTTATTTAACAGTTTATATAATCAAAAAAAATTAGGCTGAGATTATTTCCCAATAATTATCATCTATTTTTTCAATGTTTTTTAAGCTATGAGCAAGACGTATCCTAATTTCTTCTTTTTTAGTTCTTCCAGATAATTCAATTGCTTTAACTAACCATTCTTCTGTTACTAAACTAATATCAACACTAATCTTTTTATGTTTGTTTGCATTCATATCCTTACCCATCCCTTTGGACTGAATTTATATTACACAAATAAAAATCAATGTCTTGGGACAGCTGTCCCAAATAAAGGGGGGTGATTGTGATGATATTCACAAAAACACCCCTAAAAAGCATATAAAACCATAAATAATTAAAAATAAAATATTTAAATCTAACTTTTTCTATATTAAAATCTTTCCATCTTCACTTAAGCGAAAATTAATAAGTTCTACCGTATTTTTATCAATATAATTACACCATCCATATTTCCTGGCTATTGCTCGCAAATTTTTTTGATTTAAAACTCCTGAATTGGTGTAATATTTATTTAATGAGTTTTCAACTTGTTTTTTATTTAAATGGCTAAACTCGGCAATCCATCTAATAGACTTTCCTGTTAAAAAAAGCCAAATAATATGCCAAGATATTCTCTCTTCTTTCTTTGTTTCATTATTCACAGTTAAAGAAACAGGATTAATATTATTATAATTGTCAATTGGGAAACCATCATCAACAAAAAAACCATCAGCAATATTAATTGTGTTAAAAATAGTTTCATGGCTAAAGAAATCACTAAACTTGCTGAAAGTTGTTATTGTGTAGTTTTTATCATTAAATGATATACATTTAATATGAACATAAAAAAGATAATAAAATTCAGATTTAAGCTTATAGGCGAAAAAAAGTGATTTGCTGTTTTTGTTAGTGATCACTTGTTTCTCCAAAGCCTCTAATTTTTTTAATTTGGGAAAGTTTTTCAAAAGAAGAGGTGATTTTGATGGAATATTAACCATCTGACAGAAATCATCACTGACATGAGTGATATCATGTTGGCTATTACGGATATAAAAGAGACGTTTATCATTAAATTGATAAATGATATCAAAAATCACTTGAGATCCACATTGCGGATCAATATTATTGAAGGTAGTCATTTAACCGTCCTTAACTGTGGGGTTATTTGATTAGCCCAATAATCGAGCTGTAACTCGATTATTGGGTGATTCTATTTATTCTAAATATACCATGTTAGTAATAATTAAATCAATTAATATATTTTTATTTTAATAAAAATATATCCTATTTTACTCGCTATTTGATTAGATTCACGTAATGTAAATAAGCTATTTTAAGTTATCCTTATATTCGCTCTTACATTACCATTTTTTAATTGCTATCAGGAAAATACTCATCTAATATTGATTGAGTTCTGTTTTTAAAATCTTCAATATATTCTCGATAGTTATATCGATTATCATTTTTTATTTCTTCTAAATCAAACATCATTTTGAATAAAATTTGAATACATTGACGTGATTTAGTCACCTCTTCCAATAATTGTTTTTTATAACGCTCCTCTAAAGATAAACCATCATCCCCTTCTTTGTCTTTTTCTAAGTTCTCAACAACGCGCAATCCAATATCCAGTAATTCAGAGCCAACACTGGAAATGTTTGCATCAGCACCATCGTTTTTTCGTTTATCCACAATATTACGAATTCCATCTAACGTTTTTTGCTTCATATATATATGTTGACGTGGCATTCTTTTATTTCCTTAGTTTTTACTAGCCTCTATTTGTGGGCTACGGTCAATTAACACACAGCCCACAAATAGCCCACCAAATACAATCATGAAAAATAAATGACATATAAACAGTATATTACAATAGACCACCATTAGCCCACTAATTTTAGTGAAAAATTGTATATATTTGATATTATTAGCAATACACACAGAGTGCATCTATTTAGCCCACATATAGACGCTATTGGTGGGCTAGTAATGGGCTTAACACTAAGATTTTTAAAATTTTCACCGCTTTATTTTTAATTAACACCCTGATTTAATGATAAATTCTTGCAAAATGAAATTTTGCGTGGGGTGTGATGTCTTTCTTTCAGAGGAGCGTATTTATTGCTCCTCCTTTCTTTTGGCTTGCATTTAAATGGTGCTTTATTTTTTAATTAAAATGGGCGATTCTGAGTTAAGCGTATTTATTATTTTATGGGGTTTATATGCGAATGATCTGTATTCTCATTGCGTTAATTTTCTCACCTTTTTCATTTTCGTTTGATTGCTATGATAAAGCAGGAAAAGATTATCAAATTGACCCTGATTTATTACGCGCGGTTGCCTTTCGTGAAAGTTCATTCCAACCGAATGCAATTAATCAAGCATCATCGACACGATACGCGATTGGATTAATGCAAATTCATTCACAAAATTTTAATGAATTAGCCCAGTATGGCATTACAGAAAATCATTTAAGGCAAGACCCATGCATGAATATTTATACGGGTGCATTTTATCTCGCGAAATTTATTCGCATACAAGGGGATATTTGGAAAGGTGTGGGGGCTTATAATGCAGGGTTAAAAAAATCCGAGGCTCAAGAACAAAAAAGAAATCAATATGCGCTTGAGGTCTATCACATTTATCTTAACATTAAAAAAAATAACTAAACTTACTCCTTTTACTTTCTATTTTTAACGCTATAATCACGTTTAATATTAAGTAATGCATGTGGTTTAGTATTAAAACGAGAAACGCGCCTTTAGGCGCGCTTTCTTTAATAACTGTTTTTTCTTAATACTCGACCAATTTCTCCACCTATCCCATCATTCCCAATAATTTGTTCTCGTCCTATTTTGTATAATATTCCTTGATGATAATTTTCAACCGTCATTAGCGCGGTATCAAACTCATAAGACTCGCCATATTTATCAATCAATGATTTGATAGCCAATGCGATTATTTCATCACTGTAATCCCGATGTGTAAAAACATAATCAGCACCACCATAAACTACGTTAAAAGGTGATGTTTCACTATAATGATAATCGGTATAACTATCAAAACGCGATGTTTCATATTTATTGATTATAGATTCGACTTCCTCCACTGTCGGACCATCTGTCCAATTTACATGATAAGAACTGTAATACTGTTTACGTACTGAAAATTTTGTTTTTGGAAAATGTTTTTTTAACTCAGCACGGATATTTTTACCGACTATTTTGACTTTCTTATCTGAATTAGAGGTTATCTGTGTTAAGTGTGAATATTCTGTGTTGTTTTTTTGGAATTCGACACCTTGTTTAAATTCATTTATCTTTCGTTCTTCTTCGGCTTTTTCTGCTTGTTCATGTGCCTCAGCTTTTTCAATTAATGATTTAATGGTTTCTTGTTCAACCGTTTCATTTTCAATTTTCCATTGTACGCCGTGGAAAATACTTTCCGGTAAACGATTTGATTTATTCCCATTAAAGAATACGATATCAAATTCCGCATTGCCCCCTGTGACCATAACATTATACATATTCTTTATACTTTGTGGTTTTTGCTCGCCATGAATATTAACAATAACCCCCTTGCCGAGATTATATAAATTAGTGTAAACCACTTGACCAACCGATAATAATGTTTGCTGTTCCATATTCATTTACCTTTTTCTGATTTATTGATTGATGGTGTTCAATTAAGCGCAAGCCTAAGACTTGCGCGTGATAGACTTAATCAATGGCGTTTAATATTTTGGTTTGTGATTCAGGGGATAATGTGAAAATAAAATCCCGTAATTGATGAAAATAAGCAGAAATACGCTCACAATCTTCGTGATGCTCTTTTTCATAGGTCACAAATGAAAAATGACTTAACATCATTAAAGTGACAATAATTCCTGCTTCTTGAGCACTTACATCGTCCATAAATCCATTCGGTGAAGTGAGCATATAGCCTTTTGTCGGTTGCAGATAAAAACCGCCATTCGACAACGTATAAAAATCCCAATAACCGCCGTTATAGGCTACGGCGTTCCGAGTCATCCAGTTATAGATTGCATTTTCAAAGGCAATACAGTACCGCCCTAATTTTGAAGGTAAAAATTTTAAACGAGCTTGAGCATTCTTCACCTCAATTGTCGTGATAACGATTTGGTCTTTTCCATTTCTTTCGTTAGATTCTTGAGCTGCAAGGTTTTGTTGTTGAGTCATTTTAGTGTCTCCTTTGGGTTAATGATTTCTTTCGTTGAGTTCCTTCGCTGCAAAGGCCGTACATAGTCGAAACGAGGAAGGAAGCAAGGGCGGAAGCAAAATTGTTGGAAAGCGCAGCGACAAGAATTTTGCTGGAGTGCACTTTACGCTTGCTGGATGACGAGTTGAGTCTATGTTTAAGCCCGAGCGGAGGGGCTTGGCGAAAGATTAACAACACAGTAGCTGAAAATGACACAACCCGACTTGCGGCGAGAGAATCGAACCGCAAGGCGTCCTTTGAGCTTAACAACGTTAAGCGGTTTATCAGGGGCAGCTCCCGCAGGGAGCTTGCATCCCTGTCCTTTGCGCCACGCGTCAGCGTAAAAAGGCGCAGGGGTTGACGTTGTCGGATTGAGCCTGGCTCGATGCCAGGATTAAGCCGATGCGCAAAAAAGGGGAATAAATCCCCTTGAAATAACGTGAATTAGGCTGTTAAAAAGGATTTAAAGCGAAATGAATTTAACATTAACATCGGGGTATATAGCGTTTGACGAACGTCCAGCGTTAAACTGTTACCAATATTCACAATGGCAGGGATTCCCAATAATGCCAATTGGACGTAGCACATTCGGGCGGCAACCTCATCAATATCGGTACACACTGCGATCATTTGCATTTGTGGGTTGTAACCTTGTTGTAACACAGAATTGGCACAGGCAATCACCATTCCGCCCGCCCCGCACGTTGGCTCGGACACGCTGATATAGCCATTTTTTTCAATTATAGTGCTGCAATCACCGATGATAAGATTTGCCATTAGCTGGCTGATATGAAATGGGGTAAAAAATTGCCCCCATGCCCCTTCGCCTAACTCAAGGGACATAAACACCGCCCCTAAAAAATCGGTGGCTTGCTGGTCTAAGGCATTAACACAAATTGCCATTAATTTGGCGAACACATCTAAATCGGCTCTTTCATAACGCGCAATCACGTTAAAGTAAGTTTGCTCCAACTCAGGACACTGTTTCACGCTGTTTTCTAATGAAATCGCGGCAACATGAATAAAATCCCGAAACACGTCTAAGCGACTGTGATAACGTGCCGTTTGATTAAACAATTGAATAAACTCGGTGTGAAAATCTCGCTTTGACTTGGTGCTAGTTGTTAGGGTTGCTTTTTCGACTGTTTTGTCTGTCTTTGTGTCTATCTTATTGGGTGAGCCTGAAATGATAGGACTGGGGGTTTTTACAGGTTGGCTTAAATCTACATCAAAAAAACTCAATTGTGACATATCGACGCTCCAAAACTGCCCCTGAAAAGGGGCAGTGAGTTAACTTAAATCCACGATTTACGCAGTTCCAAACAGCGCAAGAGTTGCCCCAAACAATGGTTATTCATTGCAGGGATGCGAACGGGCTGTTTGCGTTTAAGCTGTTTGTCGATATGTCGCGCCATTGCCCGATAGGTAGGCTCAATATCACTAATCGCGATATCGTGACGCATGACCCGACGTTTTGACGCAACGGGCATTTGGGGCTTTACAGGGTTGGCAGCGTATGCCATGATATTTGTATTCATCGGATTTACTCCTTTGATTGGGTGAATACCTTGAGTTCCTACGCTAAAGTCGCTCAAGGCACGGATTAAGCAGGCGCAAGCCTGCTTTTTTCATTGTTGCGCTAGTAATCCAGCACAACGCACACGCGAAATAATTTGCGCGTGAGATAACGTTGATACATCCCTAAACGTGAAATAGCGCCCGTCCACTTTGACAAAAATGTCAGTCACGTTCCCCAAAAACATCTCTTGCAATTTAAAGGACTCAGTATTGTTATTGCCTTGCCAATCCAACGGGGGCATAACGGATAATGCATCCATAAATTGCATTAAGGTGATTTCTGTCGGGGCAGTTTTAGCCGCTTGTTCACGTCCTATCCAATACATCATTTCCGCGCTTTGGGTTTCTTGGTAACTGTCTGTTTCGTACTGCTCTAATGCGTGATACATACTGTTTCTCCTTTTATGATTTAGTGGTTGGTTCAATATCGAACTGGCTCGATATTGAATAGCGCGTTACGATTTCGCGCTATTCAATAGGTCGCTTTAACGGTATTGGCGAACCTGTTTTTTAAACGGTTTAAGGTGGTTGGCGCTTTCAATTTCGCGGTAAGTTAAATCGGTGTTTTTTGTTCCATCGGTTAAGGCATATTGGTAATTCATGTTCATTTTTTCCGCGAATTTCGTTTTTTTCAGAAAAGTGAAGAATTCAGCAATGGAATTGAAGTGATAAACGTCATCCGTTTGCCCTGTCACATTTTTCTTATGGGTTTCCGCAATAAAAATTTGATAATTCATGTTGATACTCCTTGTTTTTGGCTTTTAACTCATCTTTCTGGAGGTTTTGGCGTGGCGGTGTTGACGTTTACCGATGGCCTCGTAGTTCTCTTTGAAAGTGTTAATTCATCTTACTGTCAGTTCAGTCGCGGCAAGGGCGATGAAGCCCTCAAGGGAAAGGTTTTGCAGGGGCGCAACGCGGCGAAGCGAACCCTTGCAAGTTCTTGAGCTTAAGGGCGTAATCAATAGCCCTAGCGAATGGGCTGATAGTAAGAAAATAACCGTCGGGTGAGGAGGCAATCGGCCGACACGCAACGCGTGGCGTCTTTAACGGCCGTGCGAAGCACGAAATGCCGTGCAGTTAGGTTTCGCTTGCTATCCGAAGGACAGAGACGCTTGCGGCTCTGCGGAAACCCATTCGTTTTACGAATGGCGTTGAAGTGTAGGCGACAGCTCGAAGAAGTCGAGCTGCCGTAGGAACCCATAAGGGGTTATTGTATTTTTTTGATAAATGAATTTTGATTTAAATTTTTGTCAAAAATCTTCATCTCATTGTTTTTACAAATAAAAATAACGATACGCAATCGCAACCTCAGTAAAATCTCATTTTTTTTAACAAACCCCACGGATCTCAAACGCAAAGACTAGCGGGTTATCCTCGTTTTTTGAGAGATAAAGGGCTGTTCGGGTTTACCCGAACAGCCCTTTATTGCTTTCGTTCTTCAACGGTTCATAAAGGTCGATGACACTCCCCACAATAGACAGTTTTCAGGGAGGTTAATCGCATACCATCCAACTGTGTACTGTTATCCGTCATCTCGCCATTAAAGGCATCATTAACACCCACCTGACCCGAAGTATTATGCAGCAGATAAAAAGGTGCCATTGTAATAACAATGAACACATTGTGTTTGTTTGCTTTTTAATTGCATCATCAACTCACTAATTGGCTCTCAACCTTAAAATAGCACAAGACTGGTTGCTAAAAACGCCCCTTTAACGTCCTGACTGACAGGATAATAATAGGTGGCATACCCTTCTCTAGGCACCGCCTTGTAATAGCCCACGTTGATATCTTCACAGGCTAACCACGTTTCGCGGTCACTCTGTGAAATTTCATTCGCGGCAATTGCTGAATTAACGACCGTTTCTTTTGTGTGCTCACCGCGCATCATTAGCACCAAACTGTCTTCAGTTTCGAGTAAAACCACATTCCATTCATTCATCGTCAACACCCTTTTAACCGATTAATTTATTGGGAATGGCATAATTATCCAGTAATTGCTCACCGTATGATCGGGTATCGATATCGTCATTGAAATCCAAGAGCGCCGACCACAACGGGGCAAAATCAAGGTATTTTCGCAAGTTTAAATTGTTAAATCGCGTCGTCCAGTTTACAAGCAATTCAATCAAATCATACTCTTCAATCCCATCATGATTAAACCGGTTGTACCACGATTTAAACTCACTGGGGGTAATAAAGGCTAACTCAATTTCAGCTTGAGCTAATCGATTTTGATACTGTTGCTGCGCTTTTATTTGGGCTTTTTGTCGGGCACGGCTCACAACTTGGACTTGAGACTGAATTTTACGCCCCTGCCGTTCACGGTCGCGGTAATCCAGCTCAGGAAAAAAATCTCGCACATGATGATCACATAACGGCAACGGACAAATATAACCACGAGACTGAATAAACGTATCAAGGGCGGCAAGATAGCGATTTTTTGACGGCATTTCACGTTTATCATCGAAAGATAACACCAATGTATAGTGCAAATCTTTTGCGGTTATTGACCCTTTATTCCCCGTAAAAATGCGAATTAACGCGCTCGCATAGGGAAATCGTTTTTGGTATTGCCCTTTTTGCATTTTATCTTCGACAAAAAGGATGGCTTTTGCAGCGGCATATTGACGGTCATTAAAAGGCACAAGGGCTAAATGGTTTGGAATAGTTGTCATGATTATTCACACTGCCCTTTCGGGCAGTGTCTCCATGTTGATTATTGCGCGTTATCGGTGTGGTGAGAGTCAGCGTTTGCATCGAGAAAACAGCTCGGCAACCAATGCGACTCTTTAAGGGTATTTTCAGCTAACTCAGCGGCATCCCCTTTTTTCATTTTGACGGCTTCAAGGGCTTTATCTGATGCGCCAGCCTCGGCTAAACAATCGCTGATTTGGTCTTTACTTATACGCCCAAAGAAGTTGGCTTTGGTTGGCTGCCACCACTGGCGAAAATCAAAAGCAATCACCTGTTCAATTGGACGCAAGGCTTTAGCTAACGTGTTATCGTGCGGAGCATGATGGTTCACTTCACTTAGGGTTTGCGCGGAACAAAATGCCAGTAATGCGACTAAATCCGCTTGCTCCCATGACAACAACCATGAAAAATCGGATTGCCACCCTTCGGGGAAACGGGCTGACCATGACTCAAATTGCGTATTGATTAATTGCAATGCTTCGCTGTCTTGGGCGGTCGGGGCATTTTTGAGTAACTCCTCCTGAGTACATGAAAACTTAATGTTAAACGCGGTTTTGGCATACCCTGAACCAAACACCTGAATGCACGCATCATGAACCAAAATCGCCAGTGCCACGTTCGGGTGCTGTGTTAATGCCGCTTGAACCGCTAAGGTGCGCTCTGAGGACAAACTTTTGCACAACGCTGCGCTGTAGGTAGAAACCGTCTCAACTAGAGTCGTTGATTGCTCACTCACACTTTCAGTTTCGCTTTCCACTTCACTGCACTGTGACTCTTGCTGTGCTAAGTCAATGACGCCACGGATGACACAGGGTTCTCCATCACGGTCAAGGTAGACCACTACGCCTTTTGTTGCTTTTCCATCGGCTGTCCACGCCTGATTTTTGGTACGATCTTTAATGTCTTCGATTTGCTTTTCGCAGTCTGCCACGGCTTGGCAAAGGTCAGCTTGTTCATTTTCATCATTCGTTTCCCATGATTGCTGACGTAAATCTGTTTCACGAGCACGCAATTCAGCCAGTAAATCCGCAAATTCAGGGGAAATGACCGCCTCGGGTGCATGACTAATAGACAAGGTTTCCCCGTCATTACCGTAAAAACTCGGACGCTCTAAACGTGCAATACCGAACTGCCAACCCTCAATATCCGCTAACAGTTCCGCACAGACAGTGAGTTTATCGAGTGCTAATTTTTCTAATAATGGGGCATTTTCAATAAATCCGGCTTCGGTAAAGAGGTCAATTTCAAGGGTTCCCCCTGCTTGCTCGTAGGCATCCAACCCAACAAACTTCACCAATCGATTATTTTCGACAGGGGTTTTGGTTTCTTCGACCGCTTCTCGTAAGTAACGTGGCTCTTTTTTCCAACCTATTGCATTGTTCCACACCATGACTTGGCGGTCATGGTCAGGGGTTCCGGCTAACGCTTGCAGCTGGTCTAGGGTGATATTGTCCGCATCCAATTCGGCTAATAGCTCGGGCGCCATGTTTGCTAAACGCAGACATTTTTTCACGTGGTGAGTGCTAAACCCTAATAAGTCACCGATTTCAGACGCATTTTTTCCTGTTTTTTGTAGCTCGATAAACGCATGAAGTTGGTCGGCTGGATGCATGGCTTCACGTTGGCTGTTCTCCGTCAGGGAAATAATCAGCGCATCGGACTCTGAAACCACTTTGACAGGCACAGGGAAACTCGACGCTAAATGCCCTTTTGTCACCAATTGTTGTAACGCCAGTAAACGACGTTGACCCGCTGCAACCCCGTAGACGTCATTGTCCATCGGGTAAACCACCAAGTTTTGTAACACCCCGACCGCTTGAATACTGTCTGCCAGTTCTGACAAGGCTTTTTCATCGACTGGGCGTTTACGGACATTGAGTTCACTCTGTACCAATACCGATAACGGCAATACATGCGCTTCCATGCTGTCCAACGCCTGATAAATTGCGTCGGCTTGTGCGGATTTTGTGCCTTTTTTCGCTTTACGTTGTTTCGGGTTAATGATAGTTTCTAATGTAGACATAATTGATACCTCTATTGTTTTTAATGTGTCTTTGCTAAGGGAGGCTCATGAACTCCCTTAGTACCTAAGAAGCCTGAATCAGTTCAGGACGCAGATAGAACATGTTGTTTAAATTGTCACTAAAGCCAATCGGATAGCCGTCTTTCATAAAAATACTGTTGGAATCGAACGCATCACTGTGCAGCGTGATTTCTTCGTCGTATAACTCCGGTGAAATACCCCCCTCGAATAACTCCAATAACCGTGTTAATGGCGCAATGTAATGCAATAAATCCGCTTTCTGCTCATGCGTCAGTGGGGTTTTAACCCTTCTTTCGTTAGATTCTGGAGCTGCAAGGTTTTGATGTGATGACATTTTTTAATCCTCCTTTGTATTAATGATTTCTTTCGTCGAGTTCCTCCGCTGCAAAGGCCGTACATAGCCGAGACGAGGAAGGAAGCAAGGGCGGAGACAAAATTGTTGGAAAGCGCAGCGACAAGAATTTTGGTGGAGTGCACTTTACGCTTGCTGTATGACGAGATGAGGCTATGTTTTAGGCCAAGCGGAGGGGCTCGATGAAAGATTAATCACACAGGTGATGAAAATGGCAGCACCCGACTTGCAGCGAGAGAAGCGAACGGCAAGTCGCCATTAACGCTTAGCGCAGCTAAGCAGTGAACCAGGGGCGGTCCCGCAGGGAGCTGCACCCCTGCCCTTTGCGCCACGTTGAAAACGGTAAAAGGCGCAGCGGTTGACCTTTCAAGCCGGTTGTCCCCATTTTCCACATTTGGCGAGCCAGTGAGCGCGCCCCAAACAGGCGCGAGAACGAGAGTGTACGGGGAACCTGCGCCAACTGTGTGTAAATGGGGTCAATCCGGCGTTCGGCTTAATACTGGCTCAACGCCAAAATAAAGCCGTTGCCCCAAAACTCAAAATGGGCGTATCCACAAAATCAGTGGATAACTTGAAATAGCCCTGTTAATAACAAGGATAATGGTTTGATTAATGAATGAATATCAGAGCTGTTTAAAAAAGCATCACTTGATGATTAGCATTTTACGATGGGAATATCCGACAATTGAGTTGTCCAGCGGGGTGATAGAAATTGCTGCTTCATTTTCCATAAAGCGGATTGCGATTGTATTCCCTGGCCTGCAAACCAGATAGCGCCTTTTCCTCGATTAATCCGGTCAATTGTCCGCATTAACTCACCACTTTTACGAAAACTATGGCCACTTTCAAACAAATTCAGTTGCACTTGCCCTGAAGGGGTAAACTCACTGAGCAATATCCCACTTTTACTGTATTTCACATTCGGAAGCCAAAGTCGGTCAAACAAAGCGACAGCCGCCTGAATAATCTCGCGCGTATCTTGGGTAGGATAAACCAAGGCTTGGGTTTCTTGTCGATAATAGTACGGGTCATGATGGGAAAAGTGGCTACTCTGTACCCACAATGTGACTAACCGACAATACTGTTTTTCTTCACGTAGTTTTTCTGCTGCACGTTCGGCAAATGCGCACACTGATTGGCGAACTAACTCGTAGTCCATGACTTTATGGCCAAACGAACGAGAGCAAATAATTTGTTGCTTGGCGGGTGCGATTTCTTCCAGCTGAAGACAGGACTCCCCGTTCAACTCTCGTACCGTTCGCTCTAAAACGACGGAATACAGTCTACGCGCCTGGGACGTTGGCAGCCGACTTAAATCCAAGGCAGTTTCTATCCCACTTTGATTTAAGCGTTTTGCCAGTTTACGGCCAATTCCCCAAACATCCCCTACTGGCACGAGTGCCATGAGTTTTTTCTGACGACTGGGCGCACTTAAATCGACAACTCCACCTGTTTTTTTCCATGTTTTGGCGGCGTGATTTGCGAGTTTAGCTAGCGTTTTGGTACTGGAAATCCCCACTCCTACAGGCAAGTGAGCACACCGGAATACATCCTCTTTTAATTTATGGCCAAGCTCATGCCAGGAATACAACGTATCCATGCCTGTCAGGTTACAAAAACATTCGTCAATACTGTAAACCTCAATTTGAGGCACAATTTGAGCGACTACCGCCATAAACCGGTTACTAAAATCGGCATAAAGCGGGTACAGTTGGCTAAGAATTCCCGCTAAAAATAGGCGAGTAAGTGAGCAACCATTCTGCCGCATGGGTTGCTGGCGTCTAACACCAGAAAAATCCCCCTGCCCAACCCGCTGTCTATTTTTTAAGGTGGGCATTCATCTACATGTCTAATTTTTTACCAATTTGATCGCTAAGATGTACTAATTTGATTACCGAGGGAGACTGACGGACTAATTACTTAGGGGCTTAATCGTACAATCTCCACTCGACACCACACAACTCACTTCTGGACATTTCTGAGTTGCATTTTAGCTAATTTAGAAAAACATGAATTAGATAAAGTATGGAAATTTCACTCGCTTTGATGATGGTGCTCACTGATAGGGTATTCAAAACTACTGAACCGCTCAATGGCCAATATTGGTTTGCTTCAACTGTTTAAGCGCCCATCGATCAACTGATACGCACCACTTAAGCAATCATATACATATGCTAACGCAGCAACACGGTTATTTTCATGGGGTTGAATACCTATTTTTGAAGCCCACTTAACTGAAGACCCTTGCTTCATAAGGGATAAAAAATTCTTTCCAATATCAGTACCAGAATCTCCATAAAGACTAGGTGCACTGTAGTTCCACTCATTTCTAATTGCGCTAGGTAAAGCCCACCTGTCATTAGATGAAGATACAATATCCTTTAGCAGTTGACATGCTGTATTGTGTTTATCCGATACTTTTATAGGATTGATTAGGCTACTTACATTTGTCCAAGCGACTTGATGAGGTCTAGCTCCCGTTTTAATGATATCTAGTTTAATTTCATTAAAATTATTACCTTGAGAAGCCATTACAGCAAAGCTACTTGGGCCATCAATGTTAAACATCGATGATGTACCTGCTTGAGCTGCACTTAATAATCGGGTTTGATCTTCTTCTGTCAGGTTGGTTATGAATTTTCCTGCAATCCTTGAAATCTCATTGCACATGAAGTAGCAAGCATAATAAGTTGTAACAACACACCATGCAGCTTGTAGATCACCATTAACCTGTTCAGTTAAGTGTTTAATTTGGTTTTCTACACGAACTTTTCCAAAGTGAAAGTCCGTTAGAATTGCATTTAGATAGTCACTCTTCGGCATGGTAACCTCAAGGCGGCTTGAGTTGATCACTTGAACATCTATATCGACAATAGAGCTAACTAGGGCTTTTTTGAAGCTATTAGCCATCGAATAACTTGATGGCTTATCACTTCTTTGGAATCCCAGTGAAGTAAGCCTGCCTAATACTTCCTTTGATATTTCAGAACTGATCATGATTAAAACAAATCTTGAACCGAGCCAAGTTTGTGGCTATGAATTTCAATTAGCTCTTGCATTTCATCACTCATTTTCTTGATAGCATCACGGTTTGTGCCTGTATGAATAGCAAAGTTGAATGGTTTTAAACCTTCTAAGACTTCCTTTAGTGCGGAGGCAGAGTAGCTTTTTGAATACATCATTGAAAGGCCGCAAACTTGTCCAAAGATGCTAAATACAGCTTCAAAATATGCTGCTGTAGTTAGCTTTTCGCTGCTCCCTAATGTGCTTTCAAGAACACCTTGTACAGCGGAGGTATAGTTTGATAATAGACGTTTTTTATCATCGTAAGCCAAGCTAGATAATGGATGAACTTTCAATATAGGGTCTAAGGCTGCTTGAAATGGAACATGCGAGATTTTACCTCTAGAACTAGAGGTTGCACTGAGTTTTCCGTAAAGGGGAGAATCAGGCTCATTTCCAAGCTCATCGAATAATCGGGCTCTAACAGCATCGAGCGAGTCCTCTTCAGCCAAAAACTTTAACAACTCAAGACGAAGTGTTTTAGGCACGCCTTTCTGGTTAGAGTTTATATCTATAAAGTATTGAACTTCGTTAGTGTGTTCTAAACCTTTAAAAATACACACGGGTAGTTCAATATCTTGCTCTGCCAAATGAGCGCCATATAATCGATGCTGACCATCAATAACGAATAAAGAGTTAGGAATCAGTTCCATCGATAATTCAGAATTACTGAATGATATAACTGAGTTTTCTTGAGCACTCAGAATTACGGCCCCTGGGATTAGATTCCCTGAATCTAAATATTCCGCGATCAGCTTAGCTCGTGGTTCTGACAAATGACGCTGATACCCCTTTTGTGCATCCTCATCTACTCGAGAAACTGTGGCAACTTGCAAAATTTCACTAGCCTTCATTGCCGTAAGGTATAAATCAATATCATCATTACCTATGCTGAATGCCATTTTATTAATTTGAGTCATCAATTTAGTCCTTTTTCTTATTTTTTTTATGATACCAAGAACAACATCTTGTGTCTTAAATTCTGAAAGTTAAGTCACCCGTTTGTGTAGACAAATTACTGGTATTACAAAAAGTAAGTCAAATGGTGCTTTGGTGAAATGTATTTAAACGCTCACAACACACTTAGGGGCAGAGGTGAGTTAGAGCAACCTGTCGGACCTAATTGCATCGTGATTTGAATTTGACAGGTTGAGTCCAGACTAGGATGACCTCGCCACTGTCAGGGTGTGGCCTACTTATAAATGAGGGATATTTCTCCGTACTAATCCACATAAGACAATAGTCAAAGCCGAAGTCATCTGGAAACGACCTATTTTGTTCAATCACATTAACACCTAAATCATCCGTTATTCACACTGCTAAGCCTTCCCCCAGGGGGTTACGCGTTCATACATCTACTTTTTCAAGATATTTCTTAACCAATAGTAAAAATTGTAACCGCCCCTCATCTCGACGTCTAATTTATACAACCTGAAACATTACAACATGTGATGTCTAAAGTATTTCCCAACTGTAAGTGGATAATTTGAAGAAAATACAACTACTTGCTTTTGTTTGATTATCTGTTTGATTTCAAAATAAGGCGCTCCCATGCGGATATAAGGTTTCGCTTCAGCTGAACGCGCAATGACGCACCCATCGTTATTCGAAAGGCAAATAATTGGCTTTCCTTTTAAATCAGGCCTAAAGACAGATTCACAGGCGGTGTACATGGAATTAACATCGATGAGCGCAAACATATCTTTCACCGACAGGTATGCACGGCATAACGAACGACACCGAAAATTTGCACGTCCGTATCGTCATTGATGGGGATAGAGGGAAATTGGCTGTTAGCGGGAATAAGCGCTTTAGTCGGTGTGATTTGCAGGTACTTACAGGTGAATTCACCATTGTATTCGGCGACTACAATTTCCCCATGACTGGCAGTAAGGTGACTTTCAACGACTAATAAGTCACCGTCAAAAATCCCCGCATCCTTCATCGAATCCCCTGAAGCACGAAGAAAATAGGTGCTTTCAGGATAGCGAATAAGTTCAGCATCGAGCGATAAACGACGTTCGACGTAGTCTTGAGCGGGATTCCCATATGAACTCATTCTGCCCATATCTTGTCAGCTCTCTGTAGAAATTGAGGCGCTACTGAGTTCCTCCAGCGCCAAGTCGATATAGTCGCGGAGGAGGGCGCTCAATTCAGTAGGACTCCTGCCGTGTCTGAGTTCGATAGCAATGTCCTTGAGATTGGACCGTAGCGATTCAACGGCAAGCTTTGCTTTAATCAGGTCTAAGGTACTTCCAAACCTCGCCACTTCCTCGAAAGCCAAGTGAATATACGGTTCAAGACTACTGATCGAAGTATGCCCCGTGTACTCTTGAACCTTTCTCTTGAGGGTCTCACCATCCAGGAGAGCACGCCGAAAATCGTCCCCATTTTCGAATTCATGTTGCTCAATCAAAGCCACAAAAAGCTTGGTAATGAATCTATGCCGGAACATGTGTGCGCAGGCTTGCTCTTCGATCTTGGCAGCCTTGGCAAGCAGCAGTAGTTCATTCGTCAGCGTCTCGGTAGCGAGCCTTAGTCCACTACTTTCCGAAATCAGCAGATAGCCCAAGTCACTAGCGCTACCGATGGTCTTCTTAATGATCCGGTGTCGGAACTTTTCGATGAAATTTACGATCAATTCAAGGTCCATTTTGGAAACCGGCAAGTATCTGTACTCTTCCCTTCCTCCCGAGCGCTTGGCGGTGAAGACCTTGAGAACAGGCTCTTGCTTCATCTTCCTCGCGTTATAGATGTCTTCGACTCTGATGTTCGCGATCTCAACTCGCCTTGCCCCAGTAATCTCCAAAAGCTTGACCAGAATGAAACGCCGTCTTCTCTGATAGGTCGTCGTGCTCACATCCGGAATCACTTCGATCAGTTTTGCGATATTTGTAGAATTGATAGGTAAGCGCCGTGTTGGAGGCTCGGGGTTAGGAAAGGAATGGTGATGCCAATAGGTATGGACTATCTGCTTTCTCTGACCAGCCAGCTTGAACTCCTTCGTCTCAGCCCTGATCGTTCCTGCGGCGCCGACGAACGACGGTTCTAGATAGAGTTCTCCAACGAATCCTAAAAAGCCGAGGCAGGTTCTCCCTATGTTTGCCACATGGGCTGCTCTCCGTTTTCTCTGCTCTGGTTTTCGTGGATCCATTTCTCCTTGGAGCGTTCTGATGAATAGTGAAAAGCGAGAATCAGTCAACCCTATGAATGAGTAGTTGTTGTTAAAGCAAAAGCGAATAAGGTGTGAAAGAAGCTTGGCATATTGAGTAAGTGTCCCACCGCCTTCCTTACGGGAAAGTCCACGCTCAAAACAGTGCAGCATATATAGGTTCGCCTCGGTGCACGGCCTGCCATCGGGCCAACAGAGAAGCGGAATGTTATCAGCTCTGACGCTGAGGACGTGGCTATTTCGATCAACCCCGTAAGGTAATCGGAAAACATCGCTCGTTAGATTATAGAGTTTCTCATCCTTCGGCATTGGACGGGCTCTCATGTAAAGGCGTCTGAGGCCGCTTGCTTAATGAGAACATTAAAAGCAGCTCTCTACGGCGCTTTTTGAAAAGGATCAGATCTGCCGGGTCTGGGCATTTCTCGGCAAACTGTTGGGCGAGTGTTACTGATTCTCTAAAAACATTCGTAACCAGTGCGATTTCATCCCACAACTGAGAGATGGTCCTTTCCTGAGCCTTAATCTTATCTTTGAGGTCCTGCTTGGTTATAGAGGACGATGAAGGCTTGACTACGGTTGAATCGTGAATAGCTTTTGCGGCCTGGCGTCTCAGGTGATCAATAGTCGTAAACCCACCAGGGAGTATGTCATTCGCTCTGTTCTTAAGCGTATTGAGAGACATAGGAGAAATAAAAGCTTCGCTAACCGCCAGCTTTGCAAGTCCACTTTGGCTCTTCAAAGCGATCAAAAGTGTTATGTTTTCTTGATGCTCGGCGGGTGAGTGAATAATCGATTCGAGATACTCAACGCGAGAAAGAACAGATCTGTTGCTAATCTCAAGCTGAGCAGACACCTGCCGTGATGCTTTCTTCATGAATTTTCTCCGGTGATTTTAAAGAGGATCTCATGGCGCTTTCCTGTCGGTGTGTCGAAGAAGACTGGCTCTATCTTTAGCAACCCTTCCATCATTAGGTCTTCGATATAGTCTGCGACTTCATCCGACTGCATGATGGAAAATGATGACAATCCGTAACGCTCACGTAGGAGATTACCCAGATCTTCTGTGTTGCTCTGCCCTATGAGAAGTGCATCAGATGCGTATTCGGCACCGATTCTTCGCAACACCTCTCCTGGAACGGTCTCTGTGATGTAGTGATAAACATGCTCGACATTCGTATGACCCAAAAACCACCGAAGTGTGTCTAGGCCGCCAAATCCGCCGGCCCAGAAGAATGTCATAGCGAAGAAGCGTCTAAGTTGATGGGTACGAATGTAATAACGATGCCCAGTAGCGTCCTGTTGGACTTCGAAATAGTCAGAAAAGCGGTTTAGCACCTTGGCCGCGTCTACTGAACCCATCGCAGACAGGCCAACTTCGCGATAATGAGGCTTGCTGAACAGCCTATCTGAAATCGTAACTGAACTAAGCAAGGAGAGCTTCTGACGAAGATCACCCAAGCTCAGAATGCACCGGGCCGCGACATTGGGAATGGGACGAAGGACCTGTTCACGAGTCTTGCCGAAGTTCCGTTTCCGCAAGTCAAACTGTAAATAATAGCCATGGGACTTCTTAACAAGGCAGGTATCTGCCTTAAGATCCCTAAGCTCTCCAGAACGTCTGGCACTAAGCGCAGCGAGTATTATCCAGATGGCACCATAAAGTACCTCAATTAGCTGGAGCAGTCCCTCATTCTCTCTGAACCGCTTAAAAAACAGAGCGCTACCGCCTCCACGGTTCTGCCCGCGAAAATCTGCCGAGAGATCCCAGATACTTACTCCGATGTCTCGCAACCTCTTTGGGATCAGCTCTATCGTTTCAGATTGGGTCAAATCCCCGATGGCACATCCACGTGCATCAGCCTCTCGCGCCAAGGCCAGATAACCATCGATAAGGACCTGACCCAAATCTAAGTAGAACTCCACTGCGTTCCGAAACGATGAAAATACGACGTCCCGAGGCAGCGACCGGTAACGCCCGGTGCCCTTCATCTTAAGTTGCCCGAGGAAAGCTCTATTATCCAAGGCTGTTAGCGAAAGATGGTTGATATGGTCCAGCCCACAGAGCTTAAGGAGTTCCATCCGTTTAAGCGATTGTCGGTAGAAATCAACCCCAGCCTCAGAGGGAAGTGGATCATCATACAGAACCATGGACGAAACCATGGGATACTCTCTAAAGGTCTTCTCGGATGGGCTAAAGTGGAGCTCGTCCAGCACCAGCCCCCGGAATTTAGGCGTCACTAAAGTTCGCTCATGATAAATTTCAGAGTAGATACTGTTTGGAGAAACTTGATGACTAAAAAATGAATGCCCATGACTACCCGCCTTAATCGGTATGCGTTTGTAGTTTCCGTTGATCCACAGAAAAATCCTAGCCGCAACAATCTCCGACTCTGATAAGCCAAGGTTGCTCTCATCTACATCATCAACAATAGCGATTCCAGGAACCTTTGATAGAACGTACTGTGTCTCCAGCTTCGTAACCTGATGGCTGTTGAGGCGAAGGAAACGCTGTAGCTCTTCACGCGCAGCGTAGAGATTGTTCTTAGCGTACTGATCAGTAGCCAACACAGCCATGAACTCAGTTATGTCATGCGGCGTAATTAGCTTGAACTGATGGGATGCCAGTTGGAAATGCTCGGCTCTCAGGAGAAAGTAGTCGATGATACCTAAGGTCGTACGAACCCTTTGCTGTACCGTCTTCGGGGCAAGCTGGCTGCCTCCGGTGGCCAACGGATGGGACGACAGACATAAATATGCCTTTATGCTTTCCAAAAGGTTGTGATGTCTTGGGTGGGTGAGCAGTAGCCCATCATCGAGCCTAACCCTGAAATCAATAACAGTGTCTCTCTTGCCATTTTCGGCAAAACGAGCGCTCCATACTGGGTCATCGAACTTCGAATTGAGCCATTCAGCGCTTCGGAATAGTCCTAGATCCGCATCGACTGATCGCGTTATGAAGTCCAATTCGCGAGGTAGCGCGCTGCTATCATCCATAGACTAGACCCTCAAACTGTTGAGGATTCGCTATCCCCTTAGCCTTAACTAGACAACCGCGGATATATGGATCTAGATAACCATCAGATTCAATGTGAGCCTCTATCTTCGCTGCGAACTGGCTCCAGTACACAGCCGTTCCCGCCGCACGTGGGCCAGCTTGCTCAACGGCCATTTTTAGCGAGAGGAGCACACCAAGAACGCCTTCATCGATAGAAATAACGATCTCTGGATCTGACGAACCAGATATTTGCTCAGAGGAACTACTCAGCTGTTCGGGTTCTTCAGGCGGCGTTCGAAGGGCATGCGCCTCTAGAAACATATCCAACTCACTCATGCTGCTAAAGTCCGTTGCATCAAGCAGATAAGGAGAGTCCTTCATAGCGTGGACAATCACCGCGTTTTGGAAAATCCTGACCCACCGCTCTTGGAAAAACTGCATGATGGTAGGCGGCAGATAATGGTTCATGGCGACTCGTTTCGAGTTGCCTAGTGACTCTGCCATTTTCTCTATGCTTAACGACTTGAGGTAGACGAGAACACCTGCGGTAGCCCTTATCCGGGCCAGCGACAATACGGAGACCATGTCTCCTAACTCGGCGCTATGAGCTTGTATAAAGGCTTTCTGCCGGAGGATCTTGGCGAAGCTGGTCTGGTTTGTGAAAGTGTAAGGTTCCTGAAAGCCCTGACCACCCGCGACGATGAACAATCGTCGCCAGGCATCATCCCTTTTCTCCTTGAGATAGCGCCTAACCGGGGCCGTGATCTGGATAAGCAGCTCGACCACCGAAGCTGCGTCGTCGCTCAGTACAACCTCCTGTTGCTTCCCTTTCCGGTTTTTCTTCACAACAAGCACAGATCCAGAGTCGGTCTTAACAAAGCCGGTTCGCTTACCGTTTCGGTCGAATAACTCGCATTTCAATAGAGATGCCTCGGTCAGAACGGGATGCTGCGCTACTAGCCAGAGAGCGATGGGAGCAATCGCATACTTCGTCGGCATAGCCAGATTCGCCGCTAACTCCGATGTTGAAAAAGAACTCCCTGTTGCGCTTACCAAGTGGCCGCGCATAGCGTGGTCGATGATTGCAAATCCGTTGTGGGTTTCTTTTACAGTTCTGATAAGGCTGTTCATCCCCATCACAGGCTGGCCATAAGCCCGAGCAGATATTCGAGAACCTAGCGTTATCAGATCCCCTTGATCGCAGGCCTGATCAATAACGTTCAAACGATGAGCTATGTGATCAATCTCCCGTCGAGCCCACCGAACGACTTTATTGAAGTCGTCTTCGATCTGTCTGAATAGAAGCTCCGTTGCCTCCTTATCTGTGACAGACAGTGGGATCTGGGTCAAAAGCTTTTGTGATACAAGGGATTCACCATCAGCGTATCGATGGTGGCCTACTTCATGGAGGAATCGAGTGAGCTTTTTGCTCCCTTCGGGCCACACATCGCCAAGCGGGGAACACATAAGCCCTCCGCTAACCAGAACAGACTTTGCCCAACAGATGATTCTGATCCATTGGCGCTGAAGGTTTGCCAACACCCGTTCCGTCGGTTGGGTTTGGCTCCGCTCGGAGTACCCTTCGAAATGCCAGCGCTGAAAGCTCCAGAAAAGCTGATATACAAAGACTGGATCTTGGAGCACGTGAGCGTTTAAGGAAGGTCTGTCTATCGGATCATCGTCATACCAGCGCAGAAAATCATCAAATCGAGAGACCACATTAGCGTAGTTACTATAATGACTATGAGCCAAGGCGTGCTTCTTACTCTCCTGGTGTAATTCCATCGTAAAATCAGGCCCAAAAACATCGAAGATGGCTCCCATCTTTAATCGAAATGAGTTCGCGCTTCTGTCTGCGACTTGCCACCCCATGAGCTTGGCTGCTCGTACAGGGTCAATCCCAATAGCTTCAAACTGAGCGATGCATTCTCGGACCTGGCTATCTGTAAGGTCTGAATATACAAAAATATTGATAGGAGACGATTTAGACAGCTCAGCGAGGAGTTTAAAGAAATACCGGACAAGTCTCTGTCTGCCTGAGTATTTTACTTCAGCAGCCAGAAAACAGTTTGAGTAAAGCGCGCCATAGAAAAGGCGCTGAATGCTCAGAAAAGCATTTGTTCGAAGGTCTAGAGTGCTTGTGATAGGTGGATGGTTGATTAGCCACAGGAAACATTCGAAGTAGAACACAGCCCTATTAGCGCTCCGCCGCTGGGACGGCGGTAAATTAGCAAGGTGAGATTGAATTAGAAGCAAAACATTACCGGACAGAACCAGAAACTGGAAATTCTTATCTGTGTGGCCTTTCGTAATGATACCTTGGGGAAAACTTTTTGGGGAAACCCGACTCATAAAGAGATCTCACTCACCTTGCTCTACAAGATAAGCCTACTATAAAAAACTGTATATACATACAGTTTTTTATAGCGCGAGATACTGCTAAATGACCACACTGCTCAACTACGGCCGCAGATAACTACCGTATAGCCGTCTCTGAGGAGCAGCGTTAAAGGGGGAGAGGGCATACGCTCACTGTTGCTTTAACAGAGCCAACTGAAATTTCCGGAACCGGACGTTAGATGATTTTCCTGCGCATATACCGGAGTCGGCACAATGCGGACATACGGAGCGGCCTGATCGATGTCTTTAGCTGCGATTTAGCTGCCGCTATAAAGGAAGATTGAAAGAACACCTCTCATCTTATGATGCTGAGGTGCTTAGTACCCGCCAAGTTGCCTTAGTTATAAGAAGCGAAAATTTCTCTACCTATTTTGGCAATAGCTTTATTTCTCTCGTCAAACGAAGCTTCAGTCTGGGTGAGATATATCGCAACAATTAATGGCTGCTGTTCATTTGACCAAATCGCAGCGGTGATTCCCCTAGACCCAAAACCACCAGCACCCGACCTATCAGCAATTGACCACCCCTCTGGTAGCACTGAACGCAACAAGCTATCGGACACCTTGTTGCCAGCCATCCATTCAATTAATTGTTCTTTAGAGCCACTTGAGAGTTTCTCGCCATAAAGCAGTTTCCCGAGGCTTTTTACAATCGCGTTAGGTGTTGTTGTATCACGCTCATCCCCGCTTCGCGCTTCATTTAAATGAGGCTCTATACGATCCAGTCGCGTTACTTCATCACCGAGTTCTTTCATGAACAAGGTCAATTCAGATGGGCCACTAATACCGTCCAGTACTATATTAGCCGCTGTGTTGTCACTCATAACCAATGCAGCCGTGCAAGCCTGCTTGAGGGAAAAGCTCTCTCCAACAAGCTTTTCTGTTATCGGCGACCAAGTAATAAGGTCTTGTTCCTCAATCTTCACAGATCGATCAATCGACAGCTTCGCCGTTTCAACATCGTGGAGCAATTTCGCACATGCAAGAGGTTTAAAGGTGCTCATCAACGGAAAACGTGAATCGCCGTTGTAATGCCAAAGGTAACCATCAGAAACGCTGTAGATTGAGACTCCTACTTTAGCACCCAGGTTTTGCTCTACCTCTTTGATGCTGTTGACTATCAGGTCTGGAGAAGAGTTGGCAGGAATGCTGAGGGTTAAGCTGCTTAACAGCGATACAAAAACAACAAATTTGGAGTACATACGATAGTTTTTTCCTAGATATAAAGAAAGGTGTTTCCTGCTCGCGATGATACATCAAAACGAATATCGATTAAAGAATTAGCGTCTGTTATGGGTCGCGACCTGCGGTTTAAAGCAGCTTCGAGTGAAAGAGAATTGCGTCTGCTTTACCAGTTTGTTTAAAAACTCTCACGGTTCGGAGTGGGCCAGCGCTTATCGAGGCCACCGAAGTTGTTCCGTCTCGCCTGAGTCGGACAAGGCCATTTATATTATTTAGTTAACTAGCCTAACTCAACTTTGCTCGGATGAGCGCTAAGGCAACCAATTAGGGGATCCCAGCGGGGATCAGTGAAAAAACTCGACCGAGTGATAGTTGTCAACGCCGTAAAAGTAGGTATGAACGAGATTTATCTTACTATCTTATTATTTTTTCGTTATTTATTAATAGATTTCAGAACATTGACAAAAAAGAGCAATATGGGAAAAGCGCTGGACTGGGAAAACCACAGGCAACTAGACTCTCGAAAATAGGAATTTGCATAGGGCACCAATACTGTATAAATACACAGTATAAGTATACTTTACTCCATTTTAAAAAACAAACATGTGAATTTATAATTCACATCTACTATTTCGCATGCGAAATGGTTTTCTAATTCCTTCTATACAAACGTAATACATCAGATGTTAATTTATAATGCTGCTTACCCCACCGTCCAAAAATGTTCTCCTCAATATAATCTCGGTTATTTTTGTCACCTTGATCTCTATAGTAGTATATTAAAATGATTCCTTTATCTTTTAGATAGTTTGCAACTTGAGTTATATTTGTCCTTACATAACCAGTATTTGATTGGAACAAATCAAGATCAATACCATCGAATCCGTTATCAAAAGCATCAAGTAAATATGCTAGCAAGGATGATGATATTGAACGACGTCCTGAAGATGTAATTATTTTTTCTAGTCCCGAAAAAGTCATTTTCTTTTTTTATGCCTTCTAAAATTTGCATCTTCCTCTATGGCTGCAGTAATCCAGCCTGCTGCAATATCTTTATTTATATGTTTAGGTAGATAACTTAACATCTCAGCTATACTATTTTTCTTATATAACCGTTGTAATAGAGATGCCATTCCGCACCATTCTACATGTGTGCTTGGTTTCCATTCATTAGCAAATAATAATAGAAGAGCGCTTTGTGCAGCCCAAAGTGGCGTGTTTGTCGGTGTTGTTTTTGTCCATTGGATTAATGCAGAACCTGGAATTGATTTAGACCTTTCAGTAAGACCGAGTTCAATAGCTGTTTGACATAATATTTTTGATTTTTCTGTTGCTGTACCAGATATTTGCAATAACCATGTTTTAATAATCTGGCCACGAAACTCTGTGGCCATAGTTGAAAATGGCGTACCTATCATTTGATCTGTACTAACCCTTTTACTATTAATTTATCAACATTGACAGAGTTGATGCTATTTTCAAGCTTTACCCATACAACCCCGTCACTTTCAGGCTTTTTATCCGTGAGAATAATACCTATCTTGTTATCAAACTCCACCTGAACATGCCACACATCATTTGTATTAACTTGAGATTTTGAATGAGAAACTTGTTTTGATTTCGCATGCGAAATTTTTTCTTTATCTCTATTTTTTATTTTACTTAATTCATCTTTTGCTTCATTACGAGAAACACCATTTTTTCTTGCTTTTTCAACAAGTTTTTCAGCAATTTTGGGGTTAATTTCATTTATCTGAGTAAGTGTATATGCTAAGTCTACATCTAAAGTTACTTTATCTTTTAGTAATGTGGTAACACTTTCAGGAGCACTTATTAATTTTAAATGTTTACTCACAAATGATGTAGGTTTACCTACAGTTTTTGCTATTTCTTCTCCAGTCATTCCATGAACTGTTTTAAGCTCATTAAATGCTACTGCTGTTGCTAAAGGTTTAAGGCCGGATTGTTGTAGGTTTTCTATCAACTGACCAATAATTCGAAATTTATCGTTTTTGGGTGGAGAACCGACATAAATATCAATAAAGGTATCTCCTCTTTTTTTTGCTGTTCGCCAACGAGTTTCACCCATCCAAATCCTATAACCAGTCCTATCTTTTGGATAACAACGCGGTGGTGTTAATATCCCTACAGTGTTAAATGTATCAGCCATTCCCTCTATTATGGAGTCATCAAAATCTTCCTCTGGACGAACTTGACTCTCTGCATAAACTTCATCTATTGAAACTCTAATTATTTGCCCTTCCGTTTCTAATTCAGGGCGGGCAATATCAGTCATAATTTGGTGAGCAGCAATATCTCTGATTTCCTCATTAGGTGACTTAGTTTCAATAACTTTGTTAATTGCTTCGGTTGCCGATTTACGATTTTGATCACGTAGTCGACTCAAAAATTGTTTTTTAGCCATTTAATTTATCCTACCTGTTTCACAATTCGTTTTGCTAATTCTTCATATTGAATTGCTGGTTTAGATTTAGGCTCATATTCTTTAAATGTCATACCTAATTCTATAGCTTCTTTTGCTGTTGCTTGAGCAAACGAAATATAAGCTAAGATATAATCTTGGGTATAACCTTTATCTTCAAGTATTTCGACTAGCATATTAAGGTTATGAGTATCCACAGCCCCCAAATAACCATCAAAAAGTGGTTTTGAATAGTTCGCAACTGTAGCTTGAGTCACATAGGTTCCCAAAAATTGTAACGATGGATTATAGTTTTTCTTTATTTTTTGCATGTAAGTTAATTGTTTAGCTACAGCATTCCTTGATTGTTTTTCTAGTAAGGTTGGAATTAATAAATAATCAGCAGCCATATGACTTGCTACCATTACATTAGAATATGAAGGGGCTGAGTCTATAAAAATAAAATCATATTTTTCCTTCAATTCTAATATACGATCTCGGAAATCAAACATACAATCAGAGTGTCTATAGTTAACCTCATTAAGTTCACTCGTTGTGCCTATGAAGTCACGTCCATCATCTAGAGTTATCGGTTTAATGTCAGTATTAGAAAAAAACAATTGATAGGTATTAGCCTCACCAGGGGTGAACTCATGCTTTAATGGTTCTTTTTCAATTTCCAATGGAAGTTCATTCGGAAAGGTACGTTCTGTTAACCCTGTAGTCCAATCCGCATCAATTTCTAGAACTGAATACCCCATTTTTTGCAAGTTGAAAGATATTTCATTAGTAGATTGAGACTTAACTACACCACCTTTCTGGCTGCACACTACTATTAGCTTGCCAAGTTTTTTTCCTGTTTTGAGTTCCATATTAGAATCCTTAGTATTTCGCATGCGAAATGTTGAGAAAGGTGTGGTGTGACAAGAATATACTTATATTAATATCAATTTTCATATCCACTCCTATGAGTCAGGCGTTTCGCCTAAAAAGACACAACTTCATGTATCTTTGAAAGCTATGAATCTAAATTCATATCTTGAGGGGATTATATCATAAATTCATTGCATATCAATATTGATATGCAATGAATTTCGCAAGCGAAATTTTCTAAAAAATTATCTTATGCTTACATTAAGAACCTTCAACATACCATTTAAGTATAACTAAATG